>VGVM01000035.1 GCA_016874035.1 Gemmatimonadota bacterium | reverse complement strand
GGCGCATTCGCAGGTGCACCCCAAGGATGTCAGCACCGCGTCCCGCTTCTCGCGCGGCATCACGCTGAACGTGCCGCTCGTGTCCGCGGCGATGGACACCGTGTCCGAAAGCGAAATGGCCATTGCGATGGCGCGGGCCGGCGGCATCGCGGTACTGCACAAGAACATGTCCATTGATCGCCAGGCGGCCGAGGTGGACCGCGTCAAGCGCTCCGAGAGCGGGATGATTCGCGACCCGATCCGCCTGCCGCCCGAGTCCACGCTCCGCGACGCGGTTGCGCTGATGGCGAAGTTCCGGATCTCAGGTCTCCCCGTGGTCGCCGCGGATGGCAAGCTGGTCGGCATCATCACGAACCGCGACTTGCAGTTCGAGCGCAACCTCGACCGCCCGCTGCGCGACGCCATGACATCGGAGGGCCTGGTCACCGCGCCTGCCGGGACGACGCTCGACGACGCCGAGCGGATCCTGGCCAAGCACCGCATCGAGAAGCTCCCGGTTGTGGACGGCAAGGGACACCTGGTCGGCTTGATCACGGTCAAGGACATCTACAAGCGGCGTCAGTACCCGATGGCGGCGAAGGACCAGTATGGTCGCCTCATCGTGGCCGCCGCGATCGGCGCCGGCGGGAACTTCCTGGACCGCGCCCGTGCACTGGTGGATGCCGGTGTGGACGCGCTCGTCATTGACACGGCCCACGGCCACAGCCAGGGCGTGCTCGATGCCACCGCCACCGTACGTGAGGCGCTGCCGGACGCGCAGCTCGTGGCCGGAAACGTCGCCACGCGCGCCGCGGCGAAGGCGCTTGTGGACCGGGGCGTGGACGCGGTGAAGGTCGGGGTCGGTCCCGGGTCCATCTGCACGACCCGCGTTGTGACCGGTGTTGGCGTCCCGCAGCTCACCGCGGTCATGGAGGGTGTGGCCGGGGCGGGCGACGTACCGGTGATCGCGGACGGCGGCATCAAGTACTCCGGCGACATCGTCAAGGCGATCGCCGCCGGTGCCTGGAGCGTGATGATGGGATCCATGCTGGCCGGGACCGAAGAGAGTCCTGGCGAGTCCATGCTGCTTGAGGGTCGTCGGTTCAAGCTGATTCGCGGCATGGGTTCGCTCTCCGCGATGCAGGACGGGAGCGCCGACCGGTACTTCCAGGAAGGCGAGATGAGCTCGCGCAAGTTTGTGCCGGAAGGCATCGAAGGCCGCGTCCCGTACAAGGGGCCCGTGGCGGACGTGCTGTATCAGATGGTGGGCGGCCTGCGAAGCGGCATGGGCTACACCGGCTGTGGCACGATCGAGGAATTGCGTACCAACGCGCGGTTCGTGCAGATCACGAGCGCTGGACTGCGCGAGTCCCACCCGCACGACGTCACGATCACCCGCGAGGCGCCGAACTACTCGCTGGGTTGACATCACCGGCGGCGTGGGCAATCCTTTTCGGGTTCACGAAGTCACGTAGGCGCGGCTGGCGGGTAGGGGTCGCGCCTTCGTTTATCGTCCACCCTCAGTCCAACTCGACATGGGTCTCTGGACCAAGAAGAGCATCCTCTCCTTGCAGGGCGAAGCCGACGCCGCCGGAGAGGGCGGAGCGACGCTGAAGCGTTCGCTCGGCGCGCTGAACCTCACGATGCTGGGAATCGGGGCCATCATCGGCGCCGGCATCTTCGTGCTGACGGGCACCGCGGCGGCGAACTTCGCCGGCCCCGGTGTGGCGGTGTCCTTCATGCTGGCTGGCCTCGCCTGCTTGTTCGCGGGTCTGTGCTACGCCGAATTCGCGTCCATGATCCCGATCGCGGGATCGGCGTACACCTACGGCTACGCCACCATGGGCGAGTTCGTGGCCTGGTTCATCGGGTGGAACCTGGTGCTTGAGTATCTCTTCGCCGCCTCGACGGTGGCGGTCGGCTGGGCCGGCTACTTCGCGGCGTTCCTCGGCGAAGTCGGTATCACCATCCCGGCCGCGTTCGCGGCGGCGCCCTTCGCGGTCGAAGGCACGCATACGCTGGTCCGGGCCTTTACCTGCGTTGACCCTGCGACGAACCACGCCATGATTGACGCCGCGACAGGGGCCGTACGGGCCTTTGCGGATCGCGCGGCGTGCACGGCAGGTGGCGGAAGTGTCGTTGACGGCGTGATCAACCTGCCCGCCGTCGCGCTGATCATCGTCCTGACTACCCTGCTGGTTCGCGGCGTGCAGGAGTCGGCGACCCTCAACAACATCATCGTGTTTGTGAAGATGACGATCGTGCTCCTCGTCATCGGCTTCGGCTTCATGTACGTCAATTCGGCCAACTGGACGCCGTTCATCCCCGAGAACACCGGTGAGTTCGGCAAGTACGGATGGTCAGGCGTGATCCGTGGCGCGTCGGTCGTGTTCTTCGCATTCATCGGGTTCGATGCCGTTTCGACCGCCGCGCAGGAGGCGAAGAACCCGCAGAAGGACCTGCCGATCGGCATTCTCGCGTCGCTGGTCATTTGCACGGTGTTGTACATCCTGATGGCGCTGGTAATGACCGGTCTCGCCCCGTACCAGTCGCTCGCAGTACCGCACCCGGTCTCGGTGGCGATCGCCAACGTGCCGGCGCTCAAGTGGCTCGAGTACCTCGTGAACATCGGGGCGATCGCCGGCCTGGCGTCGGTGGTGCTGGTGATGCTCATGGGCCAGCCGCGCATCTTCATGACCATGGCCCGCGACGGATTGCTCCCGCCGCTGTTCGGCAAGGTGCATCCGGTGTACCGCACGCCGGCGGTGTCCACGATCATCGTGGGTGCCATCGCCGCCTCGATCGCGGCGTTCTTCCCGATCGGTCTGCTCGGAGAGCTGGTGTCGATCGGTACGCTCTCGGCCTTCGCCGTGGTCTGCATCGGAGTGCTCGTGCTCCGGAAGACCAGCCCGGACCTCCCGCGTCCGTTCCGGACGCCGGGCGCCCCGGTGGTTCCGTTGCTTGGTGCGCTGTCGTCCATCGGCCTCATGGCCGCGTTGCCGCCCGACACGTGGATCCGGCTTGCCGTGTGGACCGCGATCGGCTTGGCGATCTACTTCTTCTATGGCATGGGCAACTCAACGGCCGCGAAGAAGGAGCGCGCGTAGCGGTGGGGTGGCGGCGGCGCTCGTGAGGGCGCACGGCTCGCTAGTTTGAGATGCGGCGTCCGGGCAGTTCGCCCGGGCGCCGCATCTCTATTATGCCAACCGACCTGCTGGCACTTCCTGAGCCACGGCGCACCGCGCTCGATCAGCTCATTCCCGAGCTGACCGCCGCGCGGTCGGTCGCGCTGTCCACGCATATCAATGCCGACGGCGATGGCTGTGGCTCGGAAGCGGCGCTCTCACTGATCCTGTCGCAGCGGGGGATCGCGGCGACCGTGGTCAACCCGACGCCGTGGCCTTCGATGTTCGGCTACCTGTTGCCGGGTATCAAGGACGCGTCGGCGCGTGGCGGCGCGGCGCTTCGCGAAGCGGACCGCCTCGTGGTACTCGACATCAGCGACGTGGGCCGCCTGGGCTCGCTGGCGGACGCCGTGCGGGGCCTGCCGCAGCCGCCCCTCGTCATCGATCACCATATCGCGGGTGAACAGCTCCCGGGCACGATCCGGTTTGCCGACACCACCGCCTGTGCGACCGGCGAGCTGATCTACGACCTGGCCGTCGCCCTCGAGGCCGAAATCACCGCCCCGATTGCGACAGCGATTTACACGGCGCTCATGACCGACACGGGCGGGTTCCGCTTCAGCAACACGTCGGCGCGCTGCCTGGCCGTGGCGTCACAAATGCTGGCCGCCGGGGTAGACCCGGAACAGATGTATCGCCGGATCTACGCCTCGGTGCCCGTCGGCCGGATTCGCTTGTTGAGCGAGGCGTTGCAGACGATCACCGTGGAACCCGGCGTTGGGCTCGCGACGATTGCGATCGCCGCCGGCCAACTCGAACGTCACAATGTGACACCTGATGATCTTGACGGAGTGGCTGAGTACCCCCGATCGATTGAGGGCACAAGACTGGCACTGTTCTTCCGTGACTTGGGTCATGGCAAGGTGAAGGTGTCGTTCCGCAGTGTTGGCGATGTGGATGCGAACGCGTTGGCGCGGCGGTTTGGCGGCGGCGGCCATGCGAAGGCGGCGGGCGCCGTGGTGGCCGGTGCGTTGGCGGAAGTGAAGGCGAGTGTTACGGCTGTGGCGCGGGAGATCCTGTCCGTTCGCTGAGTGCGCACCGAACCATCTGGTGCGGTTGGTGATGGTGACGCGGATCACCGCTGCGGGGCGGTTGCGGTGGGGATCTACGGTTGGCGCAGAGGACGCAAGAAGCGGCGCGGCAAGGCCAGACGGTTCTGATGGCTTCGCGGGAAGGATGAGATCGTCACACGGGGCCGCGTGACGCGTACAATGTGACGGTTTGGCGCTGGAAGTGACGATCCGACGGTGGCGTGTGCCGGACATGACCGTCATACTTGGAACGAGGGCAAACGTGGGTGGTCGGGAAAGCACAGGCGCGGGTATCCGCGACTGCGCGCGAGGCGGAGGAGACCGCATGAACAGGCACACAACGGCACGCCGAATCGATCGGGGATTCACGGTGATCGAGCTGCTGATGGTCGTCTCGATCATCTCGATCATTGCGGCCTTTGCCATACCGCGCATCGACCTCACCCGCTACCGCACGGACGCCGCGGCCAGGCTCGTACGCACGCTCCTGATGGCGTCCAACCGAAACGCGATCACGCGCCAGTCGAACGTGATCGTCAGCATCGATACGGTGTACAGCCGGTTGCGCATCGTGCAGGACTACAACAACAACGACACCCTGAATACCGCCGACTGGACGCAGTTCCGCGCGCTCGCGGACGGCGGAAAGTTCCGGCGGCCGACGATGAACGGCTTGAACGGGACATCCGTGTCGGCGGCGTGGGAAGGATCGATGCGGACGGTGTCGGCGATGCCGAGCATCATCTTCCGGCGCGATGGGTCGGCGAGCACGGACATGGTGCTCTACCTCACCATCCGCCCCAGCGTGCCGACGGACTACCGCGCAATCTCGGTTGTTGCCAACACCGGCAGGACGGACATGTACCGATGGTCGGGGGCCGCATGGGTGCGGATGTCACAATGACGAATCGACGCAACGGGAACCCGGACGCGAACCGCGGACGGAAAGGCCTGACCCTCGTCGAGGTCGTGATCGCCATCTCGATGCTGACTTTGGTAACGCTGGGGCTGGCCAACTTCATACGGACCTTCCAGCGCAGCACGTCGGATACCTCGATGATGGCGCTGGCGAGCGACCTTGCCATGGCCCGGATCGAAACGGTCAAGGGGGTTCGCGTGTACGCCAATATCCTCACGACGTACGGCAACACGACCGAGACCTTCGCGACGGTGCCGTACAAGGGATTCACGCGGACGACGAAGTCGGTCCGCTGTTCGGGGTGCCCGACGGCGACGAACGACTACATCACCGTGACGGTGAGCGTCACGGGCAACAATCTCCCGAAGGCCGTCACCAAGACGACGGCCATCGCGGCGTTTTGAGCTCCCGGAGGGACACGCAATGACCCGACAACAGTGCAGGACGGCACGGGCCGGCTTAACGCTGGTGGAAATGATGATCGCGGTGCTCCTCACGACGATCATTTTCGCGATCACCATTCCGTTCTTCCGGATGCAGTCGCGGGCGGTGGAGGCGGGCGCCGGGCGGCTCGACGCCGTGCAGAACGCGCGCTATGCGCAGTCGATTATCGACCGCGAGGTGCGGATGACCGGTGGCGTCACCGGCCAGCCGCTCCTCGTGCAGGCGGCGCCATTCGCGCTCACGTTCAACGTGGACCTGGTCAGCCGCTTGAGCAGCGATCCCAGCGCGACGTACTACAACCCTGCTGCCGACTCGCTCGGCACCGAGTCGTGGGCCCCGAGCCGCAAGCTGATCCTGCCCACGAGCGGTTCGAAGTATTATCCGCTCCAGTATTACAATGACGCCAGCGGCATCCAGAGCACCGCCGAGTCGATCTCCTATTTCGCGTACGTCGACGCGTCGTCGGGCCGGAACGACATCTACACGCTGTTCCGCCGCGTCAATGACCGGGACAGCACCGTCGTGGCCCGCAACCTGTGGGTGCCGACCGACACGAACTACATCTTCCGGTACTGGAAGACCGACGCGTCGGGGAACATCACGCAGATTCCGCAGGCAAGCCTGCCGATCTACTATGACAACGCCACGAAGCAGGCGGATTCGATCCGCATCGTGACCATGCGGCTCGCCACGCTCTATCGCGACGCGCGCCAGCAGAAGGATGTCGTCAGGACGATGTACTCGAACACCCGCCTGCTCAATGCCGGCATGCTGCAACAGCGGACCTGCGGCACCGAGCCGCTTGGTCCGAACAGCGTGACGGCGACCCAGGTCTATGATGTTGACAGCGTGTTGATCAAGATCACCGTCGGCTGGAACAAGTCACTCGAAGAAGCGGGCGGCGAAAAGGATGTCGCGGCCTACCTCATCATGCGACGCCCGTCTGCCGGCACCGACTGGGAGGTCATCGGCAACCTCGTCGCCAACAACAGCGCCAGCTACACCTACGATGACGTCGCCTTCAGGTCCGGTGGTTGGGTGTACGGTGTCGTGGCCCAGGACTGCTCGCCCGCGAACTCCCCGGTTGGCGCTGCCGCCGCCGTGACCAATCCGTAACGAGGTCCCCATGACGATGAACCACCGTTCTCGCACGCGCAGGCGGCCCGGCGACCGCCGCGGCATCGCCCTGATAATGGTCCTCGCCATCACGCTGGGGCTGGCCGCCCTCGCCGTGTCCGCCGTGTACCTCTCGGCCAGCGGCGGGATCCTCACGCGGTACTACGATCGCGAACGGGACTTCAAGTACGCGGCGGAAGAGGCGCTCGCCCTGGGCAAGTCGCAGCTGAACCGTGACACCACGCTCGCGCTTCCCGAGGACACGGCCAAGCTTATGCTGTCGAACGCCCAGATGTACGACGCGAACGCCGTGGCGATCCCACGTATCCGCGTCAACCTGTACGGCGGCTTCACCGGCGACACAGTGGGGCGGTTCGGCCAGTATGCGACGCTGCTCGCCACGTCGTTCGACTCGGCCGGCACGCGAACCGTGCGCCGCCTCGACCTGAGCGCCGAGAGCTTCTCGCGGTACGCGATGTTCGTGGACTCGTTTCCGCGTGGCATCGTGTACGGCAACGGCGAGTTCATCCGCGGGCGCTCGCACAGCAACACGAACTGGTATTCGACGGGCACCGCGCCCGGACCCGATTACTACGACACGGTGTCGGCGTTCGGCACCATCAACGGCTCTGCGAACTACCACGGCATCCCCACGCTGCCCGGGTCGCGGAAGATCCCGTATCCCACCGTCGCCAAGCTCGCGGCGTTGCGGGGATACGCGACGGCGGCGAACCTCGGCTTCACGCCGGTGTCGGGTTCATCGGCCACCACGACGCAGAACGGCGTCGATCTGTCGGGACGTCTTACGCCCGGCACCGGAACACGCGGAACGCGGCTCCGGTTCCGGCCAGTGGACGTGGGCAACGACGGCACGCTCGACGAGGCCGACGGGATGATCCAGATCTTCGACATTGCCGCAGGCATCGACACGACGAGCCTCCGCGCCGACATCGAGCGCACGCGGACGTACGCGGGGGACTTGTTCACGGGGGCGAAGACCCCGAGCGTGGTCATCCAGAACCAGTGCGGGCTCCTCGTCACGATTGGCGGACGGAAGGAGTTTTTCCCGGTGGCGCGGTTCCGCGAGCCCTGGGTGCGCAAGCGCGTCATCCTGAGCACGTCGCCCACCATCTCGACTTTCGACACGACGCTAATGAGCCGCACCGGAGCCTTCTCGGTGTACCGCGCATCGGTGAGCTCGGTGCTGACGGCCTACTCGAGGATCCTCTCCTACGCCGGATTCTCCCGGTGCTTCCCCGCCGGCAGTCCGTACCTCATGCTGACCGAGCGCTACGTCGACGCCGCATGCGCCGTCACGACCTCGACGGCCACGGCGCCGTGGGGCTGGGGTTCGCCGGCGGCCCGCTGCGCCGTGGGCACCCGGTATGGCGGCCAGGACACGACGTTTACGGCGACCGTTACACGCTGCGCGATACTGCAGGCCGCGGCGGCCGACACCGTGGGCAGATGCGCGGGCAACCAGGTGTCGCTTGGCGCGTGGCGCGCCTGGGCGGGCGCGGCCCTTCCCTCGATCGCCGGCAGCGTCATCCAGGCCACGGAAAAGCCGTATCTCTGGCCGCTCTTCAAGCCGCACAACCTGAACTCGAAAGGCGTGATCCACGCCACCGCGGGCCCGCTCTTCGTCAGTGACACGCTCCGCGGCAACGTCACGCTCTATGTGCTTGGCCACGTCATCCTTATCGACGACACCGTGTACGACCGGGATCCGACCTCCCTTACAGCCATCTGCCGGAACTTCCTCGGGATCATCGCGCAGGACAACGTGATGATCGCCGACAATGCGATGATGCGCCCTCGCATCTCTCCGAGCGGCTCGTGGCTCTTCCTGGCGTCGCCACATGCGACGCTGCACATGGTGACGATGAGCCTCACCGGCACCGTGGGAGTGGAGAACTACTCCGGCGGGCCCGCGACGTCGCCGGCCGTCACGTGCGGCGGCTATCCGCAGTCCGGCGGGTGCATTAACCAGACGGGCGGTGTCATCCAGAAGGTTCTGTCGCCGACGTTCTCCGGCAACAACACGGGGTTCCGGGAAAACCGGACGGTGGACCCCTGCCAGCTCACTAACCGCAAGCCGCCGTTCTTCCCGATGACGGGCCGCTACCTGGACAACAAGTACTACGAGATCGACCCGGTGAACGTCGATACCTGGATGCAGGTCAAGGCGTTCTATGCACGGCTCCGCGGGTAGCCCGACCGCAGCCGCAGTCCGCGGGGCGGCCCTCTTCCGGGCCGCCCCGCGCCGCTTCTCGGCCCTGTGCCACGGGCCTATCTTCAAGCGGTGGCCGAGACGCTCCATGCGCGGATTGAGCGCGCCCTCCTGACCGTCACGAATCGCCGCACAGGGCTGGACGTGGTCCGTGGCGAACAGGTGCGTGACGTCGCGACGACGACCGACGGCCGCGTGCAGTTCACGCTCTCGCTCGACGACGCCGACGATCCGGCGCTCTCGCGCGACGCGCAGCACGCCGTCGCCGCGGTCGAGGGCGTGGCCGACGTGCGTGTCAACGTCCAGGTGGCGGCGGGGAGCGCAGGTGCGGCGGGGAGCACAGCCGCAGCGGCGACCGCGTCCGGCGCTCCGCGCCGGAATCCGCTGCCGGTGATGCAGGAGCCACAGTCGGCGTCGCGCGCGACGCCGGCGCCAACTCCCGCGGCGTTCCGGGCGCTCGGCCGGATCATCGTCGTGTCGTCCGGAAAGGGTGGCGTCGGTAAGAGCACGGTCACGGTCAACCTCGCCGCCGCGCTCGCGGCACGCGGCCGGCATGTCGGCCTGATGGATGCCGACATCTACGGCCCCGACATCCCGCGCATGATGGGTGTGCAGGCCGCGCCGGCCGTGGACGGCGAGAAGATCGTCCCGCTCGAGGCCCACGGCGTGAAGCTCATGTCGCTTGGGTTCCTGGTCGAGCGAGACCAGCCGGCGATCTGGCGCGGGCCGATCATCATGAAGATCATCACGCAGTTCCTGCGCGATGTGCGGTGGGGGCGCCTCGACTACCTGCTGGTGGATATGCCACCCGGTACCGGCGACGCCCAGCTCTCGCTCGTCCAGGCGGCACAACTCGCCGGGGCGGTGATCGTCACGACGCCGCAGGAAGTCGCCGTGGGCGATGCGCTCCGCGGCGCCAAGATGTTCGAACGCGTCGGCGTGCCGGTCCTCGGTGTCGTGGAGAACATGAGCTGGTTCGATTCGCCGGACGGATCCCGGCTTCCGATCTTCGGTTCCGGCGGTGGCGCTCGATTGGCGCTGGAACTCGGCGTGCCCCTGCTGGGCGAGGTCCCGTTGTTCCAGCCGGTGCGCGAGGGCGGGGACACCGGTGCTCCCGTCGTGCTCGGTCACCCGTCGTCGGCAGCGGCGAAGGCGCTCGCCGAAGTCGCGGACGCGATCGAACGCGCTTGAGTGAAGCAGTGGAGTCCCACTGCGGCGCTCTGAGACTTTAGCGATGCGACCAACGATCACCCTCCTGACTGACTTCGGTACGCCCGACGGCTACGTGGCGGAAATGAAGGGGGTGATCCGGTCGTTGGCCCCAGACGCCGACATCGTTGACGCAACGCACGACATTCCGCCGCAGGACGCGGCTCGGGCGCGGCTTTCACTCGCGCGGTACTGGCAGCGCTTCCCTGCAGGAACCGTACATGTGGCGGTCGTGGACCCCGGCGTCGGAACGCGGCGGGCCGCGCTCGCGGTCTCAGCGGCGGGACGGTTTCTCGTCGGCCCCGACAACGGGATCCTTTCGGCGGCGCTCCTCCACCCGGATGCGTATTCGGTGGAGCTGGATGTGCCCCTCGGCGCCGCGCCGACGTTCCAGGGGCGCGATGTATTTGCGCCGGCGGCGGCGAGACTCGCGCGTGGCGAGCCGATCGAGATCCTCGGTCGAGCGCACCGCAATTCCGTCGTCATGCGCACGCCGGAGCCCGTGCGAAGCGATGCGCGAACCGTGCAGGGCGAGGTGATCGCGGTTGACCGGTTCGGGAACGCGATCACGAATATCGAGCGGGTCATCGGTTTCGTCGTGCGGGTGGGCCGGTTGTCGGCGCCGGTGGTACGGACATTCGCCGACGTTGGCGTCGGCGCCGCCTGCGCGTTGGTCGGGAGCGCCGGGCTGCTCGAGATCGCCGTACGCGACGGGAGCGCGAGCGCCCAGCTTGGGCTCGCCGTCGGCGCGCCGGTAACGCTCTCGGCGGACTGAACGCCCGCTACTGCGGTCTGCTACTGCGGTCTGCTACTGCGGTCTGCTACTGCGGTCTGCTACTGCGGGCGCGAGGGCGTGGGCATGGCGGCCGGGCGGCGGGCGGCTGCCACCCCGGTGACCGGCGTCGGCGTCTGCCAGCTTGCTGTTGCCAACGCACGCTCGAGTTGCGGGGGCCGGATCCGGCGAATCCCGGCGCGCGAGACGATGGCGGCACCGAGACCAGCCGTACATGCGACCCAGCCGGCGGCGATCGCCGTCGCGCGCGCAAATGGCTCGGCCTGAGGCCACGGCGCGAAGAGCGCTGCGGCCGCGAACGGCGCGGAGATCGCCCCAATTCCGAGCGCCATGGCCCGGACCGTCGCGGCCTTCTGCGAGCGGCCAGTGGGGACCGGTGCTGCGCGCCAACCCCGCCCGATCACGACCGCCGTGGCAAGGAGCCCGATCGTGACGAGTCCCGCAGCCACGATCCCGTACACCACCGCGGCAAACGGCACCAGCAGGATTCCGATGACCGACAAGACCAACGCAAGGCAGATCACGACCAGCAGTGGCAGGAACGCGGCCTGACCCGCGAGGCCGGCGATGAGTGAACGTCCATACTGGCGCTCGAGCGCGTCCGCCACCGCCTGCAGGTTGTCCGACGCATTGGCGACGACGCCAAGACCAATCACGAGCAAGATCAGCGCCGAGACGCCCACGACGGTGAGGTTCCGGAGCGCACGGTCACGCGGAGAGAGCGGGGCGGTCGCCGGGCCGAGGTCATCGAGCGTCACCACGGCGCCGCGCACCGTCCCACCGTCGAACCGCACACGACCCGCAATCGCCACCGCGTTACCGGTGATGAGCCCACCGCGGTGGACGACGATATCGCCGCCCCGGGCGACGGCATCGCCGGCGACGATCCCATACACGTCTATCGGCGCGCCATCGGTGGCGACGGGCCCGTTGACGGACTGTCCCGCCGCGACACTCACGGCGGTGCTGACGAAGGCGGCCGCATCCGGCAGCGGCACCGTGCTCGTTCCGCGCAGTCGTTCGAGCGCCGCGCCGAGCGATTCCGTGCGGCCGACGCCCGCGCTGTCCTGGCCGGTGGCCGATGCCAGCGGGAGGGCCAGCGCTACAAAGGCGCTCGCGCTCCACGCCAGGGTGACGTGGGTCCAGCGTCGCTGAATGCGCATGGCTACTCCCGCGTCCGGCGGGAGGCGGTCGCCAGGGAACGCAATGCGACAGCGGTCGCCGCGCCGGAGAGCAGCAGTCCCACGGTACCGGCGATCAGCACGCCCGGGCCACTGCCCAGGAGCGTCGAGGCGCCCTCGCCAAGCAGGGTCCGCGCGAGCGAAGTCGCGCCATCGCCGACGACCACGCGAGCCCGCTCGGCGATCGAGCTGCCGAGGTAGAGCGCGACATCCGTGCGCAGCGAAAGCCAGACTGCCGCGCCTGAGATACCGGTCGCCAGGAGTGCGGCGGTCGTCGCCATCACCACGCGCAGCGTACGGTTCCGCGGGACCAGCCCCTTCGCAGTTTCCGTGAGGGCGACATGCCAGGGCTCGATGACCTGGACCTGCGCCATGACGCGATTCGCGAAGCCGGGCGACGGTGCGAACCGCGTGAGCCGGTCGAGGCCGCCGGCGACGCGTTGAGCCGCCGCCAGTTGGTCCGCGCACTCCGCGCAGGACTCGACATGGGCGCGCAGCGGCGCCATGCCGAAGCCCGCCTCGTCATCCACGAGGAGATCGAGTTCGTTTGGGAGCAGGTGACGATGTTGCATACAACCTCAGGGTGGGACTACGGGGTGGGGGAGACTCGGGTTTCAGACGGGATTCGGGATGCTTTTGGGGCCGATCCGGACGTCATTCGCGGAGGTGTTCGAGGTACCCGCGGAGCTCGATGCGGGCCCGGTGGATGTAGGTCTTCACGGTGCCCAACGGCAGGTCCAGCGTGGCCGCGATCTCCTCGTACGACCGGTCTTCGACGTGCCGCAGCATGATGCAGGCCCGGTACTCCGGTCGGAGCTTCGCGATGGCCTTCTCGATCGACCCGCCCAGCTCGCGGGCTTCCATGGCATCGAGGGCGGATTCGGCTCCGTCCGCGATCTCGAACGAGGTGGCCTCGATTTCGGACTCCGTCGCGGCGTTCGGCGACCCGCTGACCGAGATCGTGTCGAGCTGTTTTCGGCGCAGGTGATCAATCGCGACGTTGTTCGCGATCTTGAACAGCCAGCTCGAGAGCTTGAACTCGGGCCGGTACTTGTCGATGTGGTTCAGGACCTTGATGAACGTGTCCTGGGCGAGATCCTCGGACGTCGCGCTGTCGCGGACCATCCGGTAGATGAGCGAAAACACGGGTCGCTCGTAGCGCCGGACGATTTCGCGAAAGGCGTCCTCGCGTCCCCGCTGGGCCAGAGCGACGACGTCCGCATCGGGGACGTTTGTGAGGTCGGGCCTTGGCGCCATTCGGGGGATGGCGAAACTTGCCCGCCCTCTCGCAGGCGGGCAACTTCCACGCTCTAATGATGAGCGTGAATTCCGAGGCCCTCGGGGCCCGCGCGGACGCGCACGCGGAGGCCCACGCGGCCGCCGAGGGCGGGCCGGTCAAGCGGGCGTACGTGCAGCGCATGTTTTCGGAGATCGCGCCCCGGTACGACCTCCTGAACCGCGTCCTCAGCGCCGGGATCGACCGGTCGTGGCGCCGCGACGCCGTCGAAGCGCTGTCGTGGCGCGAACGGCCCGGCGGCGCCTACCTGGATCTCTGCGCCGGTACCCTCGATGTCTCCGCGCTCCTGGCGGCACAGCCCGGGTTCTGCGGGCGGGTGATCGGCGCCGACTTCGCCGAGCCCATGCTGCGTCGCGGCGCCGGCAAGGACACGACGGATCGGGTGACCCCGGTTGTCGCGGACGCGGTCACGCTCCCGCTCGCGAGCGGATCCTGCGCGGGCGCAATCGTGGCCTTCGGCATCCGAAATGTCGCGGGGCTCGACGACGCGCTCCGCGAAGTGCACCGCGTGCTGGCGCCCGGCGCGCGGTTCGTGATCCTCGAGTTCTCCACCCCGACCCTTGCTCCCGTGCGTGCGGCCTATCTCGCCTACTTCAGGTTCATCCTGCCGTTGATCGGCGGTGCGGTGAGCGGTCATCGCACCGCGTACCGGTACCTGCCGGAATCCGTGGCCCGGTTTCCCGAACGCGAGACACTGGCGGCGCGGATGACCGCCGCGGGGTTCGCGAACGTGCGCTGGCGGGCACTGACGTTCGGGATCGCCGCGCTGCACTGGGGCGTGCGCGCATGACGCTCCAGACGCTTGCCGAGTACATCGCCGCGATCGAGGCGGCCGGCGAACTTGCGCGCATCACGCATCCGGTGCGCGCGCGGCTCGAGATCGCGGAGATCGCCGACCGCGTCATGAAGCAACCGGGCGGCGGAAAGGCGCTGCTGTTCGAGCACGTCCTGCTCGATGACGGGACGCGCTCGCAATTCCCCGTCGCGATCAACTTGTTCGGTTCGATGCGCCGGATGGCGCTCGCACTCGGCGTGGACAGCCTCGACGAGCATGGGGCGCGCATCACCAAGCTGCTGGACCTGAAGGTGCCCGAAGGCCTGATGGGCAAGCTCTCCATGCTGCCGCGCCTGATGGAGGTGGCGAAGTTCCCACCCCGCCGCGCGTCGGGGACTCCGGCCTGCCAGGACGTCGTGTGGCGCGGAGACCAGGTTGACCTGGCGAAGATCCCCGTCATCACGTGCTGGCCCAAGGACGGCGGTCCGTACGTCACGCTGCCCATGGTGATCTCCACGGATCCCAAGCGCGGCATCCGCAACGTGGGGATGTACCGCGTGCAGGTCCTCTCGAGGAACACCGTGGCCATGCACTGGCAGCGCCACAAGGTCGGTGCGGCGCACTGGCGTGAGATGGCGGAGCGCGGCGAGAAGATGCCCGTCGTCATTGTCGTCGGCGCGGATCCCGCGTCCATCTACTCCGCGAGCGCGCCGCTGCCGCCGACGGTTGACGAGTTCATCTTCTCGGGTTTCCTGCGTCGCGAGCCGGTCAAGCTGGCCAAGGCGGTGACCTGCGATCTCGATGTCCCGGCCGAGGCCGAGTTCGTGATTGAAGGGTACATAGACCCGGCCGAGGCGCTCGTGACGGAAGGACCGTTCGGCGACCACACCGGGTTTTACTCCGAGGCGGACCTGTATCCGCAGGTGCATGTCACCGCGGTCACGATGCGGAAGTCGCCCGTGTACGCGACCACGATCGTCGGGCGTCCGCCGATGGAGGACTTCTACCTCGGGCACGCGACGGAGCGGATCTTCCTGCCGCTGCTCAAGCTCACCAACCCGGAGATCGTGGATTACCACATGCCGGCCGAGGGCATCTTCCACAACCTCGTCTTCGTGGCGATCAAGAAGGAGTTCCCCGGCCACGCGTTCAAGGTGATGAACGCGCTGTGGGGAGCGGGGCTGATGTCGCTGGCCAAGGTCCTCGTGATCGTGGATCACTGGGTGAACGTGCGGAACCCGCAGGAAGCGTGGTGGGTGGCGCTCAACAACATCGATCCCGAGCGCGACGCGCGGTTCACGATGGGCCCGGTGGACGTGCTCGACCATTCGAGCCGCGCGTTCAGCTACGGCTCGAAACTCGGGCTCGACGGGACGAAGAAGCTGCCGGAGGAAGGCTTCACGCGAAACTGGCCGGACGTGATCGAGATGGACGCGGAGACTCGCCAGCGCGTGGACGCGATGTGGGCTTCGCTCGGGCTGGGCCGCTAGCGTGGCTGGTGGGCGCATGACGGCGGCGGGCGCTGCGGGCGGTGTCGCCCGCGAGGGTCAGGTGCTGCGCGGGACCTCGCGCCTCGTCCGCTACGCGAACTTCGTGCGGCTGCCGCATACGGTGTTCGCGCTCCCGTTCGCGCTGGTCGGCGTGGTGATCGCCTCGTATTCCGCGCCGGTGACCTGGCGCGTGGTTGGGTGGGTTGTGCTCGCGTTTACGGCCGCGCGGTTCGTCGCGATGGGATTCAACCGGATCGTGGACCGGCACATTGACGCGGCGAATCCGCGGACGGCGATTCGGGAACTGCCGAGTGGCGTCATGTCGGTGCGTGAGGCATGGCTGGCGGTGGTGTTCGCGGCGGTGGTCTTCGTGTTCGCGGCGTGGCGACTGAATCCGCTCTGCGGGCTGCTCGCGCCGGTGGCGCTGGCGTGGGTGTGTTTCTACAGCGTGACCAAGCGCTTCACGCGCTGGTCGCACCTGGTATTGGGAATCGGGATGGGGATCGCACCGGCGGGTGGATACCTGGCTGTCACCGGCGCGTGGAGTGACCCCGCGTGGCTGCTCCCGGCGCTCGCCGCCGCCGTCATGACATGGGGCGGCGGGTTCGACGTGCTGTATGCGCTGCAGGATGTCGCGTTCGATCGCGAGCGTGGGCTGCATTCGCTTCCCGCGTCGGTAGGCGTGCCGCGGGCCATCCAGCTTTCGCGCGCCATGCACGGCGCGACGGTCATGCTGCTCGCCATCGTGGTGGGCGCCCTGGCCGGGACGGGCCGCGCGGGCGCCCTGAGCTGGGTGGGCGTCGGCGTGGCGGCAGCGCTCCTGGCCTACGAGCACACGCTGGTCAGTGCCGAGGACCAGTCTCGGCTCGACGCCGCGTTCTTCACGATGAACGGCGTGATCAGCATCGTATTCTGCACCCTGCTGGTCGCCGACCGGGCGTTCGCATGACGCCGGCGCATCCGGTGGTGTTCGCCCTCACTGGCGCGAGCGGCGCGCCGTACGGCATCCGGCTCCTTCAGGCGTTGGCTGAGCTGGAACGCGAGACGTGGCTGATCGTGTCGTCGCACGGCTACCGGCTGCTCGCCACCGAGTCCGACGTGCGCGACCTGGACGCGCTGCGCCGTGCCGTGGGCGAGTCGCGGTTCGACCGGCACGTGCGCGTGTTCGACGACACGGATCGCGGCGCCGCGCCGGCGAGCGGTTCGGTGCTCACGGCCGGCATGGTGATCTGCCCGTGCTCGATGGGGACGCTGGCATCAATCGCGGCCGGGACATCGCGCTCGCTGGTCGAGCGCGCAGCCGACGTGACGCTGAAGGAACGCCGTTCGCTCGTGCTGGTGCCGCGCGAGACGCCGCTGTCGGCGATCCACCTCGAGAACATGCTGCGGCTGACGCGGGCTGGCGCCGTGGTGCTCCCGGCGGCGCCCGCGTTCTACAACGGGCCGTCGGGGATCCCCGACCTGGTGGACTTCGTCGTGGCGCGCGTGCTGGACCAGCTGGGCATCAAGCACGCGGTGGGGCGCCGGTGGAAGTAGCGGGTGACATCGGCCTCATCTCCGACACGCACGGCCTCGTGCGGCCCGAGGTGCACGAGGCCCTGGCGGGCGTGGCGCTGATCCTGCACGCGGGCGACGTCGGTGGCGAGGACATCCTCGCGGAGCTGGAGACGATCGCGCCGGTGCGCGCGGTCTTCGGCAATACGGACGACCTGGACCACGCGGGGCTCGTGCATGCGCTGGACCTCACGATCAACGGCGCGCGCGTCCACGTGAGTCACGGGCACGAGCTCGGGCGCCCGTCCGCGGCTTTCGTGGGTGCGGCCTACGACGCGGACGTGATCGTGTACGGCCACACGCACCGGCAGGTGATCGAGCGCGTCGCGGGTCGGCTCGTGATCAATCCCGGCGCCGCGGGCGCACGGCGATTCGACCTCGCGCCCTGCGTCGCGCGGCTCGCGATCACGGATGGACGTGCCGAGGCGCGCTTGATTCCGTTAGTCGCGACGCCGGACTGACCATGAGCGACGTGCCCTAGGTCGGTCACCGATTCACGATCTCGACCGAGATCGGTCGCGGTGGCAGCGCGACCGTGTACCGCGCAAGCGACCGGGAGCTCGGCCGGGAGGTCGCGATCAAGCTGCTCACGTCGTCGTCGTCGCAGGAAGTGGATCGGGACCGTTTCACGCGCGAGATCAAGCTCACCTCCCGGCTCGTGCATCCGAACATCGTGCCGTTGTTCGACTCCGGCGTCGTGGGCGATCGGCTGTTCTATGTGATGCCCCTGATCGCCGGCCCGACGCTGCGGCAACGGCTGAAGTCGGAGGGCATCGTCGGCGCGGATGAAGTGATCGCGATCGCAGTGGATCTCTGCGAAGCGCTCGCCTACGCGCACGGCCACGGCGTCGTGCACCGGGACTTGAAGCCGGAGAATGTGTTCTCGCACCATGGGCGCGCGTTGCTTTCCGACTTCGGGATCGCGACGCTTGCGGCGTCCGACGAGCGCCGCTCGTCGGGCGCGGTTCGAATCAGCGAGACGGGTGAGATGTCGGTGGCGTCGGAGGCGGTTGTCGGGACCGTGGCGTACATGAGCCCCAAACAGTTCACCAGCCCGACAACGGTGGACCACCGTAGCGACCTCTACTCGCTCGGGTGCCTGCTCTACGAGTGCCTGACCGGCGACCCGCCGTACCGCGGCGGCAACGCGACCGCCGTGATCACCCAGCACCTCGTGGAGCCGATCCCGCGCGTGCGCGACCGGGCGCCCACGACCCCCTCCCGGCTGGCGCAGCTCATCGAGCGCCTGCTCGCCAAGGATCCGGCGCAACGGCCCGGCTCGGCCGCGGAAGTCGTCGAAGCCCTCCACGCGCCCGCCGGCGTTTCCGCGCCGATCAGCAGCCCGACCCCCATCGCCGCGCCACCGGCCCTGCACGATCCGCGCTTCAACGCGAGCTCGATGGATGCCTGCCGCGAGGGCCGTGTGCTGTTCCAGCGGAGCTACCAGGGCGGGACGGGTGCGAAGGAAAAACTCGACTACGCCAAGGCGCTGTTTGAACGCGGCCGCGATCTCGACCCGACCAATCCGCATGCCCTTGTCGGCCTCGCGGACGTTCACCTCGTGCTCGGATTTCGCGGCTTCGCGGATTTCCGCGAGTCGAGTCGCCTGGCCACCGAGTTCCGCACCCAGGCATTGCGCCTTGACCCCGCGCTGGGTCAAGTCCGCATCTCGATCGCCGTGGACCTGTTGTATTGGAAGGATGACTTCGAAACGGCGGGTGCGGAGTTCAGGCGCGGCATCCAGGACCCGAACGTCGGCCCGGAAGGCCACCGCCTTTACGGCGCGTACCTGAAGATCGCCGGGCGCGTGGAAGAGGCGCTGGAGGAAATGCGCATCGGCCTGGCGGGTGACCCCAGCGCGCCGTCCCTGCAGGTGGGCTACGCCGACGTACTCATGGCGATGGGTCGCTACGTCGAGGCGCTCGATCACCTGCGGACCGCGCTTCGCCTCAGCCCCGGCTACGAATCCGCGCTGGAGCGACTGGATTTGTCGCTGGCGCGACTCGGCCGGTACGACGAAGCCATGGATGCGCGCCGCGCCCTGCACGGGTTCCGGGGCCAGCAGGAACGGAACGCAGCGATCGACCAGGACATGGCGTCGCTCCCGGCCGAGCAAGCCCGCGAGGCCGACGTGCGCCGCGACCTGCGGGCGCTGCTCGAGCGCGCCAACGCGGGCGATCCGTTCATTGACCTGAACGTGAGCCGGCAACTCGCGGATTACATCATCCTCGCGTACACCGAGCTCGGCGAGTGGGACAAGGCAATGGACTGGATCGAGAAGGGGTTCTACCGCCGGCCCGGGCGGCTGCGCCGCGTGCTCACGGACCTTCCGTTTGACCGGCACGGCCTCGCGTCCGATCCGCGGTACGCGCGCATGCTGCGCACCGCGGGGCTGGAGGAGCTGCTGTAGCGGTTGTCGGTCAGGCGGCGTCGCGCGCGGCCTTCGCCCGTGCCGTGCGCTCGAGTTCGCTTGGATGCTGGCGAAACCAGCTGGCCAGCAGCAGCAGTTCGTCAATCTCGTGCGCGGGGACCGAGCCGTTTTCCCTGGCGCGGTTGCCGAGGATGGACTCCGCCTTGGCCGTGAGCGCCGCCTGTGCCGCGGCGTCGCGCGGGACCGCGCACTCGTGCCGCACGCGCCCCCGATGGATCACGTAGGCGCGATCAGCGCCGGCCTCGCCCCCGGCGCCGGGCACGGTGTACACGAACGACAGCGACTCGACGGCGAACCGCAGCCGGGAAAACTGGTCCTGCAGTGATTCCAGCCGCGCGACCTTGTCGCGGAGTGCCGCGGCCCGCTCGAACTCGAGCCGCGCGGACGACTCCTCCATCGCGGCCCGCAGCACGCGGATCGGCGTGTCCTGCTCGCCGGCGAGGAAGGCGCGCGCGGTGGACACCCGGTCTTCATAGGCCGCTTGGCTCACGGCCGCGATGCAGGGGCCGGCGCAGCGGCCGATCTCGAACCGGATGCAGCCCGGCGTGCGCGCCTCGGCGACCGCGAACTCCGGTTGGTCCGCGAAGTGCATTCGTGTGTCGAGCGAGCAATCCCTCAGGCCCAGCGCATCGTTGAGCTCGCGGACCGCGACGCCGAGTTGCTGTGCGCCGTGAAACGGGCCGTAGTACGTGGATCGGTCGGCGCCGTGCGCCGTGCGCACCACATGCAGCTTGGGCGCGGGCCCCGCCGTCAGCCGGATGAACGCGTAGTGCCGCGCGTCGCGCTTCATCATGACGTTGTAGCGGGGGCGGAAGCGCTTGATCAGCCGGAGTTCCGCCAACGATGCCGCGAACTCGCTGGGTTCGTAGTCCCAGCTCACGCTCGCGGACTCGGCGATGATCCGCGCGCTCTTGTCGCGCGGATATTCCGCGCGAAAGTGCGTGAGCAGGCGGCCGCGTACGCCCTTCGACTTGCCGACGTAGAGCACCTCGCCGTCCTCCGCGAGCAGGCGGTAGGTGCCCGGAAGGTCCCGCGCGGAGTCCTTGATGGACGCCAGCATGGCGTCACGACGCGCCTCGACCATCGGCGGGAGCTCGCGCCGTCGCCTGCGCCGCCGACTCATGGCTGAGCCGCCGGCGGCCGCCGTCGCCGCAGCCCGCCGCTCACGCCTGGCACGCCGGGCACCATACCGTGATCCGGTTCTCGAGTTTGTGCGTCGTGCGAAGGGTCGTCCCGCAGCGGACGCAGGGTTCGCCGCCGCGTTCGTACACTTTCGCCAAGCCGAGGAACCCGCCGCGCCGGCCCTGCGGATCGCGGTAGTCACGAAAACTTGTCCCGCGCTGCTTGACGGCCGAGGCGAGGATGGACTTCACGGCCGCGTGCAGTGCCGCCGATTCGCGCTCGCCCAGCGAGGATGCGCTCCGGTCCGGCCGGATGCGCGCGTTCCAGAGCGCTTCGTTGGCGTAGATGTTGCCCACCCCGGCGATTCGCTTCTGGTCCATCAGGACGGTCTTGATCGCGCGGCGCGTGCCGGCGATCGCGTCGCGGAAGCGGCGTGCGTCGAAGCGGCGTTCGAGCGGCTCGGGACCAATGGTCGCTTCCCAGCGCGCGAACTGCTCACCGGTCATGAGCGTAACCGTGCCCAGACGGCGGACGTCGCGGTACCGCAGCGTGCGGCCGTTGCTGAGCGAGAGCGCGAGCACCGTGTAGTCGTGACGCTTGCCGGACCAGGCGCCCTCGTGCCACAGCCAGGCGCCCGTGAAGCGGAGTGAGGTCACCAGTCGGTGCCCGCCATCGAGGTCCATGACCACGTGCTTGGCCCGCCGCCACGTGCGCGTGATTTCGCCGCCGGTGAGCGTCCGCGCGAACGCTGCAGGCCCGAGCAAGCGCAGCACGTCGGGCCGGAAGACCTGCGTCGCGACGATCCGCGTATTGCGCAGCTCGGGATCGAGATCCCGGGCGACCGTCTCGACTTCAGGAAGCTCGGGCACGCGCCATCTCGCGCCAGCCGATATCCCGACGAAACTGCTTGCCGGCGAAGGCGATCGAGTCCGCGGCGTCCCGGCTCGCCCGCTGCGCCGCGGCCACTGTGTCGCCCACGGCGGTCACGGCCAGCACGCGCCCGCCCGACGTGCGCAGGGTGCCGTCGGCGTCGCGCTTGGTGCCCGCGTGGAACACGGTGACGCCGCTCGGCAGCGGCGTCGGGATGGAGATGGCGTCGCCGGAACGCACGGTACCCGGGTAGCCGTGCGCCGCGACGATGGTCGTGACGGCGGCGCCAGGGTTCCACTGGAACGCGCGCGCGCCGGCGAGCGAGTCGCCGACCGCCACGGCGCGCAGCGGGTCCGCGAGCGACGAGGCGAGCAGCGGCAATACTGCCTCAGTTTCCGGGTCGCCGAACCGGCAGTTGAACTCGACCACCTTCGGCCCCTCGGGTGCCAGCATGAGTCCGGCGTAGAGGAGCCCCGTGAACGGACAGCCGTCGTCGCGCATCGCGCGCAAGGTCGGTTCGATGATCGTGTCCATCACCTTGCCCATGACCGCGGGCGTTGCGAGCGCGACCGGAGCGTACGCGCCCATGCCGCCGGTGTTGGGGCCCGTGTCGCCCTCGCCGACCCGCTTGTGATCCTGCGCGGCCAGCATGGGGAGCGAATGGGTGCCGTCCGTCACGACGAACAGCGACAGCTCCTCGCCCGTCATGTACTCCTCGACAAGGACCTCCGCACCAGCGGCGCCGAACGCGTTGCCATCCAGCATCATCGCAATCGCGTCGTTCGCCTCGTTCACGGTCTGCGCGACGACCACGCCCTTGCCGGCCGCGAGTCCCGTGGCCTTGATGACCACCGGCGCGCCAATCGCCGCCACTGCCACCCGCGCGTCGCTCGCTGACGAGAACACCTGTGCGCGCGCCGTGGGCACGCCGGCGCGTGTCATCAGCGCCTTCGCCCAGGACTTGGACGTTTCGATACGCGCCGCGGCCTTCGTGGGCCCGAAGACGGGCAGTGCCTCCGTGCGGAATCGGTCCACGATGCCGGCGTCCAGCGGCGCCTCGGGGCCGACCATGGTCCAGGCGACGCGCTCGGACTTCGCAAGCGCGGCGAGCGCGTCAACATCGGCCGCGGCGACGTTGACGCAGCGGCCGAGCTCCGCGATACCGGGGTTTCCCGGGGCGGCTATGAGTTCGATCGAGGAGTCATCGCGGCGGAGCTGCCAGGCGAGGGCGTGTTCGCGCCCCCCTCCGCCGACGATGAGGACCTTCACCGAGCGGCTCCCTTGAACGCGTCATCGAACGCCTCGCGGGCGCGGCTGATCACATCGCCGAGCGAGCCGACCGCGGCGCGCGCCTGGTCGCCGTAGTACTGCGCCGCCTCGTCGAAGTCCTTCTTGTGCGGCGACGGCGCGTCCTTCTGCTCGGACCGCTTCGCGTAGGTGCCGGCGAGGATGGTGTCGTAGGCGCCGGAATCAATCCAGCGCTGCAGCTCGCCCGCGCGGACCGTCGCAAACGGGTGGTCGCGCATCACGGTGTTCAGGATCTGCAGGACGCGGTCCCATGCATCGCCCTTGGTCTCGTACTCCATGGCCTGCGCCATGAAGGCCTCGAGGTCCACGGGGTGACCGTACTCCGCCCCGCCGGCCAGCTTGAGTTGCAGCATCATGACGGTGCTCCGATCCTGCGCGCCGAGCAGGGCCGCGCGATCGGCCGAGAACTCGCTCTTCCGGTACCACTCGAGCAGCGCGAGCTGGAAGGGCAACATGACCGCGGCGGCGAGGAACGGCAGCGCCGTGAGCCCGAAGTAGAGGATGATGATCGCGATCGTCCGGTACACCACGTGCCCGCTCATGATGTGCCCGACTTCATGCGCGATGATCGCGCGGACTTCGTCGTCCGTCAGGTGTTCGAGCAGCGACGAGTTGAGCACGATGAAGGGCTTGTCGAACCCGACCGCCGCGGCGTTCATCACCGGCGACTGGGTGACGTACAGCTCGGGGCGCTCGGCCCAGTCCAGCGTGGCGAGCACTTCGGTGAGCAGCTCGTCCAGGCGTGGGCGCTGGGTCGGCCCGACGCGGACCGCGCTGCCCAAGAACAGCTGCCGGAGTGCCCGGTCGCCGATAAAGCCGGCGATCCGCTTGATCACGGAGTCGAATCCCGGGATCGCCCGGAGGGCATTCAGCGCCGCGCGATCCGCCGGGTGTTCCCAGGCGGTCGAGGAGATGTCGGTCAGGAAGGTGCGGACGGCCATCGGGCGCTCCGGTTGCGGTGGATCAGGTCACTACGGGTTTCGGCGGGATCTGGTGCCAGCCTCAGGTCAGGCCGGCAAAGGCCGATTCCAGGTCGCCGAGCAGGTCGCCGACGTCCTCGACACCCACCGACAAGCGCACCAGCCCGTCGGTCACGCCGAGGGCGGCCCGCCGGGCCGGCTCGACCGACGCGTGGGTCATGCTGGCCGGGTGACTGATCAGCGACTCGACCCCGCCAAGCGACTCGGCGAGCGAGAACACGCGCACTCGCTTGAGCAGCTCGCCCGCCTTTTCCTTCGTCTGCATCTCGACGGAGATCATCCCACCGAAGCCGCTCATCTGTTTCTTGGCGAGCGCGTGTTGCGGGTGCGAAGGCAGGCCCGCGTAGAACACGCGATCATCCCCG
Source organism: Gemmatimonadota bacterium (assembly GCA_016874035.1). Taxonomy (GTDB): domain Bacteria; phylum Gemmatimonadota; class Gemmatimonadetes; order Gemmatimonadales; family Gemmatimonadaceae; genus Fen-1231. Next base: position 4,026 of record VGVM01000035.1, on the reverse strand, counting down.
ACGCGCTTGGCGAGCCACGCCGCGATCTCGCGGCCGTTGGCATCGTGCTGGCGCATGCGGAGGGCGAGTGTCTTGGTGCCACGCAGGGCCAGCCAGGAGTCGAACGGCCCGGGGATCGCGCCCGCGGCGTTGACGATGAACTGCAGGCGCGCGGCGAGGTCATCATCCGTCAGCACCGCGATGCCGCCGATCATGTCGCTGTGCCCGTTCAGGTACTTCGTGGTCGAGTGATAGACGATGTCGGCGCCGGATTCGATCGGGCGCTGGAAGACCGGCGTGGCGAACGTGTTGTCCACGATGAGCAGTGCGCCCGCCTTGTGCGCGACTTCGGCCGCCGCCTTGAGGTCCGTGATGCGCATGAGCGGGTTCGTCGGCGTCTCGACGAGCACCATGCGGGTCTTCGGCGTCACGGCGTCCGCGATGCGCTGCGCGTCGCGGGTGTCCACGAACGTGAACGAGAGCCCGAAATGCTGGAGGATCTTGTCGAACAGCCGGTACGTGCCGCCGTACACGTTCTCGCCGCAGATCACATGGTCGCCGCCCTTGAGCAGCTTCATGATCGAATCGGTGCAGCCCATGCCGCTGGAGAAGGCGAAGCCGTGCCGCCCGCCTTCGAGCGTGGCCACGTTCCGTTCCAGCGCCTGGCGCGTGGGGTTCGTGCCGCGCGCGTATTCGTAGCCCTTGTTGACGCCCAATGCCTCCTGGACGAAGGTGCTCGTCTGCACGATCGGGGGCATGATGGCGCCGGTGGTCGGATCCGGGCGCTGGCCGGCATGGATGCCGCGGGTGGAAAAGCCGTACTTCAGGTCTTCGTCGTAGATGCGCGTCATGGCAAAGAAGATAGCGTCCCGCCCCGCGCGGACGGCTAACTTTCCCCCATGACAGATCCGCGGCTCATGGTGTCGGTTTCGGGGATCCGGGGGCGCGTCGGGCACGGCCTCACGCCGGCGGTCGTCGCGGAGTACGCCGCCGCGTTCGGCGCGTGGGCGGTCGGTCGCGGCCAGTCGCGCGATGTGGTGCTTGGCCGCGACAGTCGCATCACCGGGCCGATGCTCCATGCCGTGGCGTGTTCGGCGCTCCGGTCGGTTGGCGCCAACGTGATCGACATTGACCTGACGACGACGCCCACGCTGCAGATGGCCGTCGAGCACCATCATGCGGCCGGCGGGCTCATGATGTCGGCCAGCCACAACCCGATCGAGTGGAACGCGCTCAAGTTCATCGGGCCGGACGGGCTGTTCCTCAACGCGGCCGCCGGCGCGGAAATGCGCGCGCTGTCGGCGAAAGGCGTGCCGTACGTCGAGTACGATCGCGTTGGGTCGGTGCGCACAGATGCTGAGGCGATCGCGCGCCACCTGGACGCCGTGCTGGCGTTGCCCTGCATTGATGTGCCGGCGATCAAGGCGCGAAAGTTCAGCGTCGCGTACGATGCGTGCCGTGGCGCCGGGGGGCGGATCATCCCGACCCTGCTCGAGCGGCTGGGCTGCACCGTGCATGCGATCAACCTGGAGGCCGACGGGCGTTTCCCGCGGCCCCCGGAGCCCGTGCCGGAGAACCTGGGCGACCTCGAGGCGCTGGTGAAGCGAACGGGCGCAGCCGTCGGGTTCGCCACGGACCCGGACGTGGACCGCCTCGCGCTCGTGTCGAACGCCGGGCGCGCCATCGGTGAGGACTACACGCTGGCGTTCGCGTGTCGCGTGATCCTGGGCCGGACCAAGGGCGGCGCGGTGGCCAACCTCTCGACGAGCCGCGTCGTGGAAGACGCCGTCGTCGGCACCGGCGGAACGATGCAATACGCGCCCGTGGGCGAGGTCAACGTTGCCGTCCGGATGCGCGAGGCGGCTGCCGTGATCGGCGGCGAAGGCAACGGTGGCGTAATCCTGCCTGAGTTGCATCTGGGGCGCGACGCGCCGCTCGCGGTGGCCCTTACGCTGCACCTGCTCGCCACGGATGGCCGCAGTATCGAGGCGCTTGTCGAGGGTGCCCCGCGCTACGTCATCATCAAGGACAAGCTGGAGCGCGGAACTGTCGCGATGGACCGCGCGTACGCGGCGGTGCGTGCCGCCTTTCCGGACGCCGTCGCGAACACGGAGGATGGGCTCCGGCTCACCTGGCCGGACCGCTGGGTGCACCTGCGGCCGTCGGGGACCGAGCCCATTATTCGGGTCATCGCGGAGGCGCCCACGCGCGAAGGCGCGGCCGCGCTCGTGGAGCGGGGACGCGCCGCGGTCGTCGGCGCGGCGTAGGACGACGGATCACCCAATGACAGGGATAGCGTGACGTATGTGCGGAATCATCGGATACGTCGGGACGAAGCCGGTGGTGCCCCTGCTGCTGGAGGGGCTCAAGCGCATGGAGTATCGCGGCTACGACTCCGCCGGCGTCGCCGTGCTCAATGGCGAAGGGCTCAAGACCTGCCGCGCGGCCGGGAAGATCGCGGCGCTGGAGGGAGCGCTCGCCAAGGCGCCCCTCGAGGGTCACACCGGAGTCGGGCACACCCGCTGGGCTACGCACGGTCCGCCCGTCGAGAAGAACGCGCATCCCCATCGCTCGGCGGACGGCACGATCGCTGTCGTACACAACGGCATCATCGAAAATGCCACGGCGCTGCGCAGCGCCCTCAAGGAGATGGGCTACGTCTTCGTTTCGGACACCGACACCGAAGTCGTCGCCCACCTCATTGAAGAGCTCTTCGACGGGTCGCTCGAGGAAGCCGTGATCGGCGCGCTCGGGAAGATCGAGGGCACGTACGGCCTGGCCGTTGTGTCGAGCGAGGATCGGAACAAGATCGTCGCCGCGCGGAAGGGCAGCCCGCTGCTGATCGGCGTCGGCGACGGCGAGAACTTCCTCGCCTCGGACCCGTCAGCGATCCTCGCCCATACCCGGCAGGTGGTGTACCTCGACGACGGCGATGTCGCGGTGATCGAGCGGGAGCGCTACCGCGTCCTCGACATCAACCAGGCGCCGATCTCGCGCAACGTGGACCGCATCAACTGGGACCTCGCCGAGATCGAGCGTGGCGGCTACGCGCATTTCATGCTCAAGGAAATCTTCGAGCAGCCGACCAGTGTCGAGAACACGATGCGCGGGCGCCTGATCCTGGACGACGGCACCGCCAAGCTCGGCGGCCTGAACCTGTCGCACGAGCAGCTGCTCGACATTGACAACGTCATCATCACGGCGTGCGGGACGTCGTGGCACTCGGCGCTGATCGGCGAGATGATGATCGAGGAACTGTGCCGGATTCCGGTGGAGGTCGAGTACGCCTCCGAGTTCCGGTACAAGAACCCGATCGTGACGCCGCGGACGCTTTGCATCGTGATCTCGCAGTCCGGCGAGACGGCCGACACGCTGGCCGCGATGCGCGAGGCGAAACGACGGGGCGCGCGCACGCTGGGGTTGGTCAACGTGGTGGGCTCGACGATCGCGCGCGAGGACGACGGGGGCGTGTACCTGCACGCGGGCCCGGAGATCGGCGTCGCGAGCACCAAGGCATTCACAAGCCAGGTGATCGCGCTCGCCCTGTTCACGCTCAAGCTGGCGCGCAAGCGCGACCTCTCGGTGATGCGCGGCCGCGAGATGGCGCAGGCCATGCACGACCTCCCCGACAAGATCCGCGAGACACTCGAGACAGCCCCGCACATCGAGCAGATTGCCGAGGAGTTCAAGAACGCGTCGAACTTCCTGTACCTCGGTCGGGGGTTCAACTTCCCGACCGCGCTCGAAGGCGCGCTCAAGCTGAAGGAGATCTCGTACATCCACGCCGAGGGCTACCCGGCCGCGGAGATGAAGCACGGCCCCATCGCGCTCATTGACGACCAGATGCCGGTCGTGTTCGTGGCGCCGCACGACGCCGTGTTCGACAAGGTCGTATCGAACCTCCAGGAAGTCCGCGCGCGGCACGGACGCACGATCGTGCTCACGTCGCGGGACGAGCCGTCGCTGGCCGGCCTGATGGACCACGAGATCCGGATTCCGGAGACCGTGGACATGCTGACGCCGGTGCTCGCGGCGATTCCGCTCCAG
>VGVM01000034.1 GCA_016874035.1 Gemmatimonadota bacterium | reverse complement strand
CACGACAGCCTCGGGCGGGTGCCGCCGCTGACGTTCATCCCGAGGTCCACTGCACCCCTGGAGTCTACGTTCGAATGGTCCGCTTGACGGGGGAGCTTACCGAACCACGCCCCCGTTGCCGGACCTGCGACCCGGTTCGATCGGAATTGTGGGTTCGGCTGCCGACACCGTGACCATACCGATCCCTTTGATCGTTCTCGGCGGCGGATCCACCGATCAGGATGCGGCTATGCGCCGATTCGTAAACGCCGCCTCAGCCGTGCGATGATCTCGGTGGCGCGTGCCGGCAATCCCGCCCGGATCCTCGAGAGCCGCGACATCAACCGCGTCGCGACCTAGCCGCTCGCTAGAATCCGAGTTCGCGGTCGTACACGTTGAGCAGCGGGCGCCCGTCGAGGTAGCGCCGCAGGTTCTCGCAGAACAACTCAGTGATCCGCGCGTTCTCGCGATCGGCCGTACTCGCCGAGTGGGGGCACACGATCACGTTGTCCATTTCCCAGAACGGGCTGCTGGCCGGCAGCGGCTCGGTCTCGAACACATCGAGCCCCGCGCCGCGCAGGTGACCCGAGCGGAGGGCCGCGATCAGCGCGGGTTCATCCACGAGCGCGCCGCGCCCGATGTTGATGAACACCGCGCCCTTGGGCATCAGCGCAAGCTGTTCGGCGCCGATCATCTTTTCGGTGTCCTTCGTGCGCGGTGCGATCAGCACGAGGTTCTCGGCTTGCGTGAGCGCGCGCGGGAGGTCGTTCGGCGCGTTGAGTTCGTCGAGGTGCAGGTCCGCCGGCGCAATGCCCGCGATCGAACGCTTCACCCCGACGGTGCGCATCCCGAAGGCCTGCCCCATGCGAGCGATCTCGGTACCGATGTTGCCCATGCCGACGATCACCAGCGTCTGGTCACGCAGGTCGCGCGCCGCAAAGCGCTCCCAGCGCTTGATCCGCTGGTCCGCCAGCGACTCGAGCATCTTCTTGTGGAACGCCAGCATCACCATCACGCACCATTCAGCCAGCGGCTGCGCGTGCACCCCGGCGCAGGTCGTGAAGGTCACGCCCGGCATGCGCGTGTCGTACTGGTGTTTCTTCACGAACTCCCCGATCCCGGCGCTGGTGGCCTGGATCCACTTCAGGTTCGGGGTGAGCGCCGGCAGGTCCGCGGCGTTCGACTTGTCGAAATCGTAGAGGATCTCCGCGCGCGCGAGCATGTCGCGCCAACGCGCCTCGCCTTCCGGTGTACGGGTGAACTGGCCGGGCCAGTGGTCCGCCGGATAGCGTGGCGTGTACATCAGGTCGGGCGCGTGCAGCACCTCGAGGCGCGGGTCGAGCGCGCGAATGCGCTCGATGTGCTCGGGTTCGAAGTAACTGGCGACGAGGATCGTTGGCATCGGCGCCGAAATATGCCGCCAAGGCGCGGTGACGGCGCGGTAACTTTGACGGGATGCCCGCCCACACTGCCCCGCTCCAACTCTCCGCCGACGCCATGCGGGCGATCGGCGAGCGCACGCTCGACATCGCGCTCCGACACTTCGCCGACAACCGCGACGCGCCGGTCGCACGCACGCTCCCGCGCGCCACGACGGAACCGCTCCTTCGCACGCCACTCCCGGAACAGGCGACGCCGATCAACGCGCTCCTTGACCAGCTCGAGCGCGATGTCTTCTCGAATGCGCTCCGCACGGACCATCCGCGGTTCTACGCGTTCGTGCCGAGCCCGACGAACTTCGTGAGCGTGGCGGCGGACATGCTCACCAGTGCGCACAACCTGTTCCTCGGCCACTGGATGGCGTCGTCCGCGGCGAGCCAGGTCGAGATCACCACGCTCGATTGGCTGAAGGAACTGCTCGGATACCCGGAGGAGGCGGGCGGGATCTTCGTGAGCGGCGGGTCAATGGCGAACCTGACCGCGATTGCCGCGGCGCGCGAAATCCGGCTCGGCGGCGCCGATCGGGCCGCGATCGTGTACTGCTCGGACCAGACGCACTCGTCGGTGGGCAAGGGACTGCGGGTGGTCGGCTTTCACGCGGACCAGCGCCGCACCGTTGCGACCGACGCGGATCTCCGCCTTTCGATCCCGGCGCTGGAGGCAGCCGTCCGGAAGGACCGAGCGGCGGGATTGAAGCCATTCTGCGTGGTCGCCAACGCGGGCACCACGAACACGGGCGCGGTGGACCCGCTCGGCCAGCTCGCCGATTTCTGCGCGCGCGAGAATCTCTGGCTGCACGTGGATGGCGCCTACGGTGCGGCCGCTGTGATCACGACGCGCGGCAAGGCGCTCCTCACGGGCATCGAGCGCGCGGACTCCGTGACGCTCGATCCGCACAAGTGGCTGTTCCAGCCCTACGAGCTCGGCTGCGTGCTGGTGCGGGACGGGAGCGTACTGCGGCGGGCGTTCCGCGTGGAGGACCACGACCACGCCGACTACCTCACGGACGTGGTGCGCCATGTGAAGCAGGATGTGAACTTCTTCGAGCACGGCATCCAGCTCACGCGGTCGTTCAAGGCCCTCAAGCTCTGGCTCTCGCTGCGCGCGTTCGGGCTCCCCGAGTTTCGGCGCGGGGTCGAGGTCGGCTTCGAGATGGCGGAGCACGCCGAGCGTGTGCTGCGCGCGGACAGCCGCTGGGAGATCGTGACACCGGCGCAGATGGGCATCGTCACGTTTCGCCTCGCTGGTGGTGATGCGGCGCGCACCGATGCCATCACCACGCGCACCGTGGACCTGACGCGCGAGGACGGCTACGCGCTCGTGATGTCCACGATGCTGCGCGGGCGGCCCGCGCTCCGGCTCTGCCCGATGCACCCGGCGACCACACGGGCGGAAATCGAGGAAACGATCGCGCGGCTTGGGCGATTCTCGGAGCTGGCGGCTTCGCAGGCGGCAACGCGGGCGTAATGCGGCCGATTGCGTCATGGAACTTCCGGCGCATCCCATCGCGCCTGTGGGGGCTCGCACGACGCCGATGCCCGAACTGTGAGCGCGGCCCGATCTTCCCGGGCCTCACGCCACGCATGCACGCGCAGTGCCCGGTGTGTCGCTACGTGTTCGAGCGCGAGCCGGGGTACTTCCTCGGCGCGCTGGCGATCGGGTACTTCCTGGCCGTCGCGCTCTCGACCGCGGTTGCGCTGATGGTCCGCAGGGTCTGGCCGACGCTCGACTGGGAGTGGTGTTTCGCGATCGGGTTCGGCGTGTACCTGCTCTCTGCGAGCCTCGTGTTCCAATACGCGCGCAGCGTCTGGATGTACGTGGATTTCTGGCTGGACCCACCGGGCGCCTGAGGCGTAGTTGTGGCCGCGTGCGCCGGTGCGCATGATTGCAGGGCGCTCCCCCACTCCCAGAGGTTCGTCAATGCCCTCCCGACGAGTCGTCGCCCGCCCTTGGCTCCAGCGCGCCGCGTTTGCGTGTGCCGCCATCGTGGCGTTGCGTTCCGCCGACGCACAGTCCGCGCAGGCGGGCAACGCGGCATCGGCCCGCGAAGCGCTCATCGCTCGCGGAAAGTCGCTTGACCTCGGCACACCCTATGTGCCGGTGCCGGGCGATCGCCTCTCTCACGAAGCCGCCGGGTTCGCGACCGTGATGTGCTCGGGCGTGTTCATCTCCGGGTTTGATCCCGACTTCGTGGCGGAGAACATCGGGTACTTCACGGGCCCGTACGAGATGCGCGCAAAGGTGGGCAAGCCGGTGGTGAACCGGGCGCAACAGTCGGTGTCGGTGACGCTGCCGGATGGCACCGTTCGCACCGCGAAGCGTCTTGGCAGCCAGGGGTGTGTCGGACTGCCCGTGGGAAAGTCCGGGCCGGACTTCACGCCGAGCGTTGTCCGCAGCGCGCTGCCGGCCGCCGCAACGCAACCGTGGCCGATGGGCGACGCGCCGTCGAAGGCGCCGTGGCCGGCCAACGTGGACAAGGAAAAAGTCGAGGCCGCCGTGGCCGCCGCCTTTGACTCTGGGATGACCGCGGGTTTCGTGGTGACGTACAAGGGCCAGATCATCGCGGAGCGCTACGGTCCGAACGTCACCAAGGACACGCCGCTCGAGAGCTGGTCCATGGGCAAGTCCCTGACCGCCACCGTACTGGGCACGCTGATCCAGAAGGGCGCGTACACGCTGGACCAACCGGCGCCGATCCCCGAGTGGCAGTCGGGGAACGACCCCCGCGCGAAGATCCGCGTCCGCAACATCCTGAACATGGCGAGCGGGCTCCGCATCATCGCGCCCCAGGACCCCGACTACAGCCCGAGCGGGCCGTACCCGGACCACCTCTACTCCTACACGAGCACGGCGAACGCATTCCAGTACGCCGCGACGCGGCCGCAGCAGTGGTTGCCCAACACCGTGGGGCGCTACCGCAACACGGACCCCGTGCTCGCGAACTACCTGATCCGGCTCGCCGTCGAGAAGCGCAAGGAGAACTACCACGCGTACCCGACGCGGGCGCTGTTTGACAAGATCGGCGTGCGCAGCATGGTGCTGGAGACGGACCCGTACGGCAACTTCCTCACGCAGGGATACGAGCTCGGCAGCGCACGTGACTGGGCGCGTGTCGCCAACCTGTACTTGCAGGACGGCGTGTGGAATGGCGAACGCATCCTGCCCGAAGGCTATGTGAAGTTCGTCAGCTCGCTCGCGCCGGCCTGGGCGGCGGACAAACGCCCGACATACGGCGGGTTCTTCTGGCTGAACGGCGACGACGCATTCCCCGGCCCGACCAACATGTACTACATGGCGGGCGTGGGCGGGCAGAACGTACTCATCTACCCGACCCACGACCTCGCGATCGTGCGGCTCGGCCACTACAAGGGCGCGGCCGCCGGAGGGCGCGCGCTGCGCCGCGCCGCGGCGATGCTGCTGGACGCGATCCCCGGCAACGTGCCCACGTGGTCCGAACAGATCCGCGTGCGCGAGGAATGGCTGGTGAAGCGGCACGAGATGATGTTGCCGATGATGCGGCGGCATGGGATCGGCATGTGGATCGTGGTGAACGAGGAGTTCCACGACGACCCGCTTTCACAGCTGGTCGCGCCGCCGCGGCCGTACACGGGCAACCGCGACGTGTTCGTGTTCATTGATGCGGGCAATCGCCTGCGCACCGTGGCGCTGACCGGGTACTCCGAGGACAACCTCAAGCGGTTCTTCGAGAGCACGAACGAGCCGCGGCCGGCGGCGCAGACGCTGGCGGCGTTGTATCAGGAGCACAAGCCGGCGAAGATCGGCCTGTCGATCGGCGGCACGCGTGGCGTGACGCGGTCGCTCACCAAGGGGAGCTACGAGTTCCTCGCGCAGGCGATGGGCGCGGAAGCCGAGTCTCGCTTCGCCAGTGCGGCCGACCTGATCGAGGAGTATGTGGACACGCGACTGCCGGAAGAGCGGCCGTACTACACGGCGCTGGTTGCGCTCACGGACGACATCACGAGACGCGGCCTCTCGAACGAGGTGATCAAGCCAGGGCGCACGACTGTCGGCGACGTGCGGCGGTACTTCTACGACGCGATGTGGAAGGCCGGCGTCCGCACGTGGTTCCAGCCCGACCTGCGCGTGCAGCGACAGGCCGCGGCGAACGACAGCTCACGCGGATTCCTCGGTGTCGCGCCCGAGAGCACGGTGATCCGCCACGGTGATGTCGTGCACGTGGACTTCGGGATCACCGCGATGGGCTTCGACACCGACTGGCAGAAGATGGCCTACGTGCTCAAGCCGGGTGAAACCGATGTCCCTGAAGGGCTCAAGGCCGCGCTGCGAAACACGAACGCGCTGCAGGAAGCGCTGATGAAGCGGCACTCGCGGCCCGGGCGCACGTCGGCCGAGGTGTACGACTCGACGATGGCGGAAATGCAGCGGCGCGGGATCGAGGCGCGCATCTACTCGCATCCGATCGGCAACCACGGCCACGGACTCGGCGCGGCAATCGATTTTCGGTCTGCGCAGCGCAACGCCGCCGCGACGGCGAAGCGGCTCAGGAATGGCTCCTACATCTCGATCGAGCTGAGCACGTCAACCGCGGTGCCCGAGTGGGGCGGCCAGAAGGTGACCGTGATGGCCGAGGACGATGCGTACCTGACGGAGAACGGCTGGGTGTATTTCCGGCCTCACCAGACGGCGTGGTACCTGGTGAGGCCGTAGGCGCCTTTCTGCCTACGGTGCGGCGCGCTTCCCCGTAAACGTCCCGGTCGCCATACCGGAGAAATCAATCGTCCCCTTCATGGCGTCCTTCGACTCCACCGTGCCGCTGAAGGTCATCGTGAACTGCTGACCCTGGAGCTCGGCGGTGAACGCGAAGGTGATCTTGCCGTCCTTCACCGTGCCGGTGAAATCGCGTTCACCGAGCGCCTGGGACGAATAGCGGCCCGAGATCGAGTCGCCCTTCTGTACGAACGTGACCGTCGGCGTGCCGGTGCCGACCTCGCTCTGGACACTGAAGCTCCACTTGCCGGAGATATCCCCGGCGGCGGATTGCGCGAGAGCGGCCGCTGGAGCGACGATCAGCGCAGCGGCGAGGATAAGGGTGCGAGTGGCGTTGGTCATGCAGGAAACGTAATGCGGACTTGGCGCGGCCCGCGGGACAGGAACGGCCCTCCCGCAGTCGGCGTAAACGCGCACTACGGCCGCGGCGGCAGCTTGTTGTCCAACTCGTCGTACACTTTGCGCACGGCTACCGGCGCCTGCTGGTCGGCGATGAACCAGTCCTTGTACTCGCCCCAGTTGGCTTGCTTGATGGCGTCGTCCGCCGAAAGGCCGAGCGCCTTGAGCCGCTTCACCTCCGCGATCACCGCGACCAGCGCACCGCGGAACTTCACCAGCTCCTCGCGCGACGCCGCCGGGTCCTCGATGAACCCGTGGCCCGGCACGTAGCGCTGCACGTCGAGCGCCAGGGCGCGATCCACCGTCGCGACCCACTCCGTCGGGAACGCCGAGCGCATCGCCGGGAAGACGCGATTGAGGTACGCCTCGCTCATGAAGAGGATCTTCTCGCGCGGCAGGTAGACGCTGAGGTCGCCTCCCGTGTGCGCGCGGCCGAGGAAGCGCACACTGACCGTCGTGCCGCCCACGTCAATGCTTTGCTCGTCAGCCGTCATGGCGACCGGGGGGACAACCACGACCCGCGGAGTCGGAGGGGCAGCCCCACGGCCGGCGGCGTCCGCCGCGGCGCGGGCATTCGCCGTAGCAGCCGCCGCCGAGTCGCGCACGAGCTGTTCTCGCGACGCGCGATGCACGATGTACGTGATGTCCTTGGGGAGCACGCTGTTGCCCGCGGTGTGATCGCCGTGATCCGACCCGACCACATACCATTTTACCGGCAGGGGCGTGATCGCCTTGATACGATCGAGCATGGTTTGCGTGGCGGCCGCGTTCCCCTGCCCGTCCGCGACCAGCACGCCGTTCCGCCCGACGACGATCAGCGATACGGTGGTGAACCCCGGCTGCCGGATCTCCTCGTAGCCGTACACGTTCTCGGCGAGCTTCACGGTGCGCGGAAACTCGGAGAGCTGCAGGCCGCGCTTGATCGGGTCGGCGGTGCGCACGGGACCCTGGGCAAGCGCCTGCGGCCCCGTTGACAGGGCGATGAGAGTGGCGGCGCACACGACGACCGTCGCAACTTGATGGGTACGAGATTCAACGCGGCGTACACGCATGGCAGTCCGTTTCCTTTAGGTGTGAACACTGGAGAGCTTACCGATGCAAACGTCCCGTCGCCACAGCCAACGGTCCTTTCACCTCGTCTCTGCGGCCACATTCGCCTGGCGCACGGCCGCCGTGGCCGTCGCGACCGCCGGCTTCGTCGCCACGAGCGAGTCGCAGGAGCCCAACGCGCGATTCGGCCGGTGGAAGCTCAAGTCCGATGCGCCGGCCCCGCAGAGCAACATCATGACGTACGAACCGTCGGGCGCCAACGGCATGAAGGTCACGGTCACCAGCGTGAACGCCCGCGGTGACACCACGTCGTGGTGGTACACGACCGAGTTCGACGGCAAGGACATGCCCGTGTCGGGCAACTCGGGCACCACGCACACCGCCGTGCGCCGCATCAACAACCGCGTGAACGAGATCGTGAACAAGCGCGACGGCAAGGTGACGCAGGTCCTGACCAACGTGCTCTCGCCCGACGGCAACACGATCGGGGTGATTTACATGCGCGACGACGGGAATGGCACGACGAGCGCGGTCACGTTCGCGACCTACGAGCGGATCCGGTAGCGACTACACCGGGGCGCTATACGCCGAACTGCTTGAAGTGGTGATCCACATGCTTGTGGATCAGGTGCCCCCAGGCGTCGCGTGACATCGTGCCGAACGCCGGGTGCTCCGGCCACGTGGGCTGCGACTGCCGCGCTTCCAGTGACGACACCAGCGTCCGAAATGCACTGAGCTCGGCCTGGAACTCCGCCGTGGAGCCGCGCGCGAGCAGTTCCGGCGCGGTGGGCGCGCCCTTGGGGAACGGCAGCACCCAGATGATCAGCTGCTTGAGCGGTGGCAGGCGCAGCGGGCCCGGCCTGCGCGCGACGGCGAGATCGCCGAGCGCCATGCGGATGCCGTCGTTCACATGCGAGAGCATGCGGGTCGCGTCGAAACGTCCCCACTGCGCGGGCGTCGCCGCGGTCAGCGTGAGGGCGCGCTCAACCAGCTTGGTACGTTCGATGCTGTCCCATACCGATGGCAAGCGATTCTCTCCTAGAATGCGACCATGCGCGTGACCTTGAGCACGACGCTGCGCTCATTGAGCGCGCGCGTGTCCGAGTTACGACGGTCGGTGAACACGACGAACACGTCGGACAGCGGCGCCCATCGGAAGTTGATGCGCGCATTGGTCACATAGGACTTGTTCTGGGTGTTGTACTGCACGTAGGCGCTCCCGAAGAGCCGGGTGGACCATGCGTAGCGCGCGCGCAGGGCGGCGACATCCGCATGGAAGTCGTCGCCCTTCAGCGTGATGTTGTTGCGCTGGTACGAGGTCTCGAGCGAGAAGTCGTAGCGCGGACGCCAGGTCAGCCCGCCGCTGTACGTGCGGCGGTCGCCGCCGTAGTACCCGCCGCCGGAGACAGATGCATTTCCGAACACCTTGCGCGCCTGTCCCGCCGTGTACCGCACGGTCGCCTCACGAAAACTGTAGGCGCCCGGATCGATCGCGGCGCCGGGGAGGACCGTGAACCTCGCATCCACCCGGTCGAACTGGTCGTTGAAATCGAGCGAGAGCTTGCCGTCGGGCTGGAAGAAGACCTCGGTGCCGAACGAGAGCGTGCGTGACTGCAACCGTGATCGCGTGTCCGTGATGTAGTCCACCTCGACGTACGGATTCACTTCCTGCAGGCCGCGGACTCGCGGGCGCGGGTGAATGCCCACCGTGCCGTACGCCTGGCGCATTCCCGTGCGCCGCACGAAGCCGAGCCCGGGATTGAAGTCGTCTCCGACCTGCTTCCACATCGCGGATGAGTTCCAGTACGTATCCCGATAGCCGATCGAGACCCGCGCGGCGTCGCCGTCGGACGACGACCCGTTGGCCTCCGAGCGCGCGTAGTACGAGTTGATGACGGTGTTCGGCAGCGGGCGGATGTTGGCATCGAATCCGAAGCTGGTGTTGAACTTCGAGGTATCCGTGCCCTGCCGGTTGAGCACCATCACGCCCACGTCGGACGACCCGAAGATGTTCCGGCGCAGGCGCGCGACGCTGAAGTTCTCGGCCGGCTGGCCGAGCGCGGCGCCTGTCTGCATGTTGACCGCGCCGACCTCCGTGCCGCCGATGCGTCCGGAGAGCCGCCCGCCCGCGACAATCGGCAGCGGGCGACCGTCGCTGGTGAGGCCGATCCGCCGCGAGTTGAACAGCGTGAAGTCGCGCAGCGTCGCCCCGGTGCGGAGGTTGCGCTCCTGTACGTCGCCGAACTGCACCGCCCCGGCATTCTCGATGAAGAATTCGCGCCGTTCGGGGAAGAACAGCGAGAAGCGGGTGAGGTTGACCTGCTCCTGGTCCACCTCGACCTGCGAGAAGTCGGTGTTGTACGTGGCGTCCAGCGTGAGCGAGGGCGTGACGCCGTATTTCACGTCGAACCCGCCGTCCGCCTGCGAGCCGACCGCGGTACTCGGCACCTGTGCCCCGCGTGAGTTGCTGGTCATGCCGTACGGCTTGAGCTGGATATTCCGTCCCTGCGTCAGCCCTTCGAGCCCCGTGAGCGTGCCCGCCTTGGACATCCGGTGCACGCGGTACTGCCGCTCGAGCGGCGCCCAGTACGACGTCTCGTTCACGCGGCGCACGCGTCGGATGAGGTTGAGCCCCCAATCCTGCGTGCCCTTCGAAGCGTCGAAGCGCAGCGTACGCGTCGGGATCTCGATCTCCGCGATCCAGGACGAGTCATTCGTGCTCGTGCGTACGTTGATCACGCCTTCCCAGGCGTCCACGATGGTGCGCGAGTCGTTGTAGGTCTGCTCGTCGCGCACGGCGCCCTTGGGGTTGATCAGGAACAGGAACGAGTTGCGGCGATCGTGGAACGTGTCGAGCACGAGCCCGAAGATGTCGCTGTTGCCCGAGTTGAAGTCCCGTTCGAGCCCGACCGTGATCGCCTTCGAGGGGTCCGGGTCGTGGTTGACCGCGCCGACATAGATGTGGTCAGCGTCGTACAGGATCCGCACGGTCGTCCGAAACGTCGCCGGGAAGCCGGTGCGCGGGAGCTGCTGCACGAAGTTGGTCAGCACGGGCGCAGACGCCCAGTCGGCGTCATCGAGCCGACCGTCAATCTTGATCACTCGCGTCGCCTTCCGGGCCGGCGTGGACGGCCGCGGCGCGGTCTCCGGGTTGATCGCGCGAGCGGTGGCGTCGGCCGCCGCGTTCTGCGCGCCGAGGTCCGCAGCACCCCTGATCAGGGCGATCGCCAGCAGGAAAAGGATGCGACGCTGCATGTCGGAATCTCGCTGACCGGAATCGGTCCTGAAAGGCACTTCTATTACGGCGCACTCGACCCGGGCGCTCAACGCCATGCGGGCGGTCTGCGCCATGCGGTTGCTCGCCGCTCCGCGCCGGCGAACCAATAGCCGCGGTACTGCTGCGGCCAAGGGGTTCGCCCCTGCGGAGCGCCTTCGCGCCCGCTTACCCCGATCGCGAGGCCGCGATGGCACGTCGCATAGGCGAGCCCCTTGGCGACGGCTTCATCGTCGCCATTGGCTCGCCGGAGCGACGTGTCGAGCGGCCGAAGCGCGGAACGCGCGGCCGAAGTCGGCCGCTAACCCTTGGCGTAGGGCTCGTGCAGGTCCACCGGCCTTGTCTTCTTCCCCTTCGCTCGCCGCACGCGGATGTTCAGCATCTCGACCGTGACCGAGAACGCCATCGCGAAATAGATGTACCCCTTCGGAACGTGATGGTCGAAGCCGTCGGCGATCAACAGCACGCCGATCACGAACAGGAATGACAGCGCCAGCATCTTGACGGTCGGGTGGGCCGAGACGAAGCGGCTGATGCTGCCCGCGAACACCATCATGAGCGCCACGGAGGTGATCACGGCCGCAATCATGACGGCGATGTCCTTCGCCATGCCGACCGCCGTGATGATCGAGTCGAACGAGAACACGATGTCAATGATGACGATCTGCGTCAGCACCGCGGCGAACGTGGCCTTCACCGCGCTCGAGCTATGCCCTTCCTCACCCTCGAGCAGCTGATCCACTTCCTTCGTGCTCTTGTACAGCAGGAACAGGCCGCCGGCGATCAGGATCAGGTCGCGCGCGGAAATGTCGTTCCCCATGATGTTGAACAGCGGCGCTGTCGCGCCAACGATCCAGGTGATCCCGAACAGCAGGCCCACCCGTGCCAGCATCGCCACGCCAAGGCCGATCTTGCGGGCACGCTCCCGCAACTCCATGGGCAGCTTGTCCACGAGAATCGCGATGAAGATCACGTTGTCAATGCCGAGCACCAGCTCGAGCACTGTCAGCGTGAGGAAGGCGAGCCAGGCTTCGGGTTGTGTGAGGAGTTCCATGGGGCGGCTGGAGGGCTACTGGGGGCGTGGCGGGGTGTACGATTCCCGAAAACCCGCGGTGAACTGGCTGACCACGAGGCCGAGGACGACCGTCGCGACGGCGGCGATCGCGTTGTACCAGAGGAAGCTGATGTCCGGCCGGGTCCAGCTTGTGTAGCCCACGAGTGCGAGCGACACGAGCATGCCGACCAGGGCGCCGGCCGTCCGCGCGCGCGGGATCATCGCGAGGATGAACACGCCGAGGATCGAGCCATAGAAGAATGAGCCGAACTTGTTGACCACCTCGATCAGCGAGCCGAGCGAGGCGGCGTACACCGCGACGCCACAGGCGATGAGTCCCCAGAGGGCCGTCGCCGTGCGCCCGACCTTCAGGTAGTGCGCATCCGTCGCCTCCGGCTTGAACCACCTTCTATAGAAGTCAATCACGCTGCACGTCGAGAGCGCCGAGAGTTCGCCGGCGACCGCGCTCATCGCGGCGGCGATCACCGCGGCGATGAACAGCCCCGCCAGGCCGAGCGGCAGCCCGGTCAACACGAAGTGCGGGATGATGTAGTTCACGTCGCGCGTTGACTGCCCCGTGACCTCGCCGGCGCGCGCGAGTGCCGCGCGGCGCACCGCGTTGTACGCGGAATCGGCCGTGCGGAACTGCGCCTTGAGCTCGGGCACGGCGGCCCGCGGCGCGCGCCCGATCTCGCCGGCGAGCGTCGTGCGGGTCATCCACGCGGCGTTCGCCTCGCGCTCGAGTTGCAGGTACGCCGCCGGGTCCGCCGCCTGCACTGCGCGTCCGTGGCTGGGGTTCCAGTACAACGGCGGCGCGGTGAACATGTAGTACACGAACACGAGGACACCCACGAGCAGGATCAGCGCCTGGAGCGGGATCTTCCAATACGCGCTCATCAAGTGTGAACTGCGCGCTTCCTCGACTGTCTTGGCCGTCAGGTAGCGCTGCACCTGGCTCTGGTCCGTCCCGAAATACGAGAGCATCAGGAACGTGCCACCGATGATGCCGCTCCAGAACGTGTACGTCTCGGTCGGCGAGAATGAAAAGTCGAACACACGGAGCCGGCCCGCCGCCCCGGCGATCGTCAGTGCCGCATCCGGCGACACGGGGATCTTCACGATCAGGACGATGACGACCGCGACCAGCGCTGCCACCACCACGAACATCTGCTTCACGTCGGCCCAGGTCACCGCCTGCACGCCGCCGATCACCACATACAACACCGTCGGCAAGCCGATGATCGCCACCGACGTGAGCATCGGCCAGCCGAAGATCGCGGAAAGGACAACGGCCGGCGCGGCGATGATCGTGCCGCACGACAGCCCGCGCGAGCAGAGGAACAGGAACGCCGTCAGCGATCGCGTGGTGGGACCGAACCGGCGCTCGAGGAACTCGTACGCCGTGAACACGTTGGCGCGGTGCAGGTACGGCACAATCGTGACACCAAGGATCACGAGCGCGAGCGGCAAGCCGAAGTAGAACTGGAGGAACCGCATCCCGTCCATCGCACCCTGCCCGGTAGTGCCGATCAGCGTGATCGCCGACAGCTGCGTCGCCATCACGGTGAGCCCGACCGCCCACCACGGGAGCCCGCGGTTGGCGAGGAAATAGCCCTCGATGGTCGTCAGCCCGCGCGCGCGGCGGATGCTGTCGGTGACGAGGAAGCCGAGGTAGGCGACGAGGACCAGCCAGTTTATCCAATGCATGGATATTCGATCAGGGGTTGTAGCGCTGCTGGAGGAGCGCGAGCAGGGCCCACACCACGAGCTCCGCGCTCAAGACACTGATGAGTATCCTGCTGAAAGATCGTTGCATGGCTGGGTTCTACTGATTTTGCAGGGAAACGGCGGGAACTACGGATCAGGGCGGATACTGCTGAAAGCTAGGGAACGACGCGCCCCAGCGGCCCGGGTTGCGCGGCGATCATGTTGATCAGCAGACGGGCGCTCCCGGGGACCGCCGCCGGAAGCTGGCGGAAGAGGGCGAGCGACGTGAACACGAAGGTTCCCTTGCCGAAGGGCGCGGACAGGATGCCGCCCGTGTTGGGGGCCTCCCCGGGATCGTTGATAGCGATTGGGGCGTCGTACCGTTGGTCTATCGTACTGGGCATATACAGCGACCGTTCCTGGGTCCATCCTTGCCAGTCGGACTCGCGAACGACGTTGGGCGTCGTCAGGAGCCGCGATCGCGGCACAGCAACGGTCACGGGCGAATCCTCGACCGTGACGCGCGGCGCCGGCTGCGACCACTGCAGCGGGAAGGGGAACAACTGGGGCAGCCGCGAAAACGTCTGGCCGTACTGCAGGACCAGCGTACCGCCATTCTGCGCGTACTCCGCGAACCGCGACGCGTAGGCGTCGAGGCCGCTATTCGTCTCAAACGCCCGGGTGCCGATCACCACCGACGTGAAGCGCGAGAGGTCCCACTGCGCGACATCCGCCGGCTGGACGATCGTGATCGGGACGCCAAGCTGGCGCAGGAACACCGCGTTGTCGTCGCCGACGCCCTGGATGTACGCCACGTTCATCCGTGTCGGCACGTTGATGTCAACGGCGGCGAAGTACACGCCTGACGACCGGTACCGGTGTATCGGCTGGATGTGCGGAAAGCTGATCGTGCTGAAGCCCTCGGCGTACGTTCCGGTCAACTGGCCGGTGCCCACGACGCCGAACTCATGGCGGCCTTCCGCGAGCGTCCCACGGACGCGAAGCAGGATCTCGCGCTGCTCGCGCGGGCGGAGCGTGACGTTCGCCGGCAGTGAGTCGAGCGACATCCCGGGCGGCACGACCGAGCGGAGCGCAAACGACCGCGGCTGGTCCGTATGCGACTTGATCGTGAGCCGGAGGAACCGGTCGGCCGGCTTGCCGGCCGGGAACCACTCCAGCCCGCGGTCAAAACCCAGCGTGACCGCGGGGACGCCACCGAGCGGCCGCTCCTGCACCCCCAAGAGCGGGTCCGCCGTGCGAAACACCACGGGCCCTGCGCTCACCACGACCGATTGCCCCGCGATCTCCAATGTGAGCCGGACGTCGGTGATCCGGCGACGCTCCTCCGAGACGGCCACCGAGGGGACCATCATCATGGATGTCGCGGAGACGCGCGCAATGCCGTCAAGCGGCGAGACCTTGGGCGCGAACAGCGCGCCTTCACGCCCGCCCATCCACCAGGACCGCGCGTCGGGGAGCCCGATCACGGCGTGGCGCGTGACCACGAAACTGTCCGGGCGCAGTACCGTGTGGTCAAACAGTGCGCGCGAACCGGTGACACGCAGGTCCGCAATGCCGATGGCCTGCCGGCCGCGATTCACGATCGTGACGGTCACCGGCACGGAGTCGCCGAACGCGACGAGCTCGCGCGCGGCGACCGCGTCAACGCGAAGCTGGGTTGCCGCGAGCAAGGCCTGGGTGGCCCGCCGTTCGAGCGTCTCGAGCGACGCATCGAGATCCAGTTCCTCGCGCCCGCAGCGCGGTGCAGCGCCCACGCCGCGCGACGCCGAGAACGCGGCTCGCACCCGCAGCGCACACGGCGGAACGAAAGAGCGCACCTGCTGCACCGCACTCGCGAGCCGCGCCAGCAGCGGCGCCAACCGCCAGGGCTCGCGCAGGTTGAGCAGCTCCCGCACGGAATCCGCCTTGATCGCGACGCCCTCAAGGTTGTCCTGCACGCGCGCCGGCGCGGCGATCACGAGCCGGTTGAACGTGGTGTCTATGTCGGCGAAGAGCGACGACTCGGCGGCCGAATCGGCGCTGACGCGGCTCATGACGCGCCGCAGCGAGGCGAAGCCCGTGCCACGGCCGCCGCCACCGCGCCCGCTCGCCACCGGGAGTTCCAGGTTCAGCTGCGCATCGCCAAAGCCCTGCGACCGGTGCTGCGCGCGACTCTCCGCGGCGATCTCGGCGTACGTCCGCCCGGCAACCTGGTCGTATTCCTGCACGGGCAGCGCGACACCCGGACCTCGCATGTACAGCTTGAGCGGCGCCCACGGCTCGCCGTAGCGCGGCACCGGGAAACGCAGCGTATCCACTGCCGCCGCGAATACTTCCCGCGCGACCAGCCCCGAGGTCTCATGATGCCCGTGGCCATCCGCGCGGGTTCCGCTCCAGATGGAGTAGATGATGTGCGGGCGGAACGCGCGGACGACCGTCACCGCGTCGGCAAGGATCGAGTCGCGGGGCCAGTGCTTGGCCGTCTCGTCCGCATTCTTCGAGAATCCGAAGTCGTAGGCGCGGGTGAAGTACTGGCGCCCGCCGTCAATCCGGCGCGCCGCGAGGAGCTCCTCGGTCCGGATCGCCCCGAGCGCTTCGCCGAGCTCGTTGCCGATCAGGTTCTGCCCGCCGTCGCCCCGCGTGAGCGAGAGGTAGGCGGTCTCCACACTCCGGCCGCGCGCGAGCCACGCGATCGTCTGCGTTTCCTCGTCGTCCGGGTGCGCGCCGATCATCAGGACGCGGGCGGTGGTCGCCATCCCGCGGACGAGGCGGTCGAGTTGCGCGGAGCCGCGGTCCTGGGCGGCAGCCGCCGACGACCCGACCAAAGACGCGAACAGCCCCGCAGAGGCAATTCGGCCGGCCGCCGAACCAAGGACTGGGAGGCGCATCGGGAAAAGATACGGCGCGCCGCCTGCCCGCTACACGATGTGCAGCACCCCGGACTTCCGCGGGGTCGCCGAGCGCGGCGCGAGCGACAGCGCCTCCGCCACGATCCGACCCTGCTCCTCGTTGTGCGCGGCCGTGTACCCCTCGGCGGGACTCGCGCGCTCGGGGCGGCCCACGTAGCGGATCGCCACCGCATTGCCGGCGGTCGCGCGCAGCCGCGGCGCCAGCCACATCCAGGCGCCCTGGTTCTTCGGCTCTTCCTGGACCCAGACGATCTCCCTCAGCCCGGTGTAGCCGTCGAGCAACCAGGTCAGGTCGCTGTGCGGCCACGGGAAGAGCTCCTCGATCCGCACCACTGCGATCTCCGGCGGGACGTCCTTCGCGACGAGGTCGTAGTACACCTTCCCGCTGCAGAGCACGAGCCGATGCACGCGCTCGCGCTTGTTCGGGCCGTCGGGGTCGTCCAGGACGGGATGGAACGCGCCTTCGCTCAAGTCCGTGAGCTTGCACATCGCCTGCTGCAGGCGCAGCAGCGACTTCGGCTGCATGAGCACCAGCGGGCGGCGCGGCTTCATCAGCGCCTGCCGGCGCAGGATATGGAAGTACTGGCAGGGCGTGCTCGGGTACGCGATCCGCATGTTGGCTTCGGCCGCCAGCTGAAGGAACCGTTCGAGGCGCGCGCTCGAGTGCTCCGGCCCCTGCCCTTCGTAGCCGTGCGGCAGCAGCAGGACGAGACCGGAGTCCAACCCCCACTTCGCACGGTCCGCCACGAGGAACTGGTCAATGATCGGCTGCGCCACGTTCACGAAGTCGCCAAACTGCGCTTCCCAGAGCGTGAGGGCATCCGGCGCGGTCACGCTGAAACCGTACTCGAAGCCCATGACCGCGGTCTCGGAGAGCGGCGAGTTATAGACCTCGAACGCGCTGGCCGTGCCCGCGATGTGCTGCAGCGGCGTCCACGTCTGCCCGGTCTTGACGTCGTGCAGCACCGAGTGGCGATGCGAGAACGTCCCGCGCTCGGCGTCCTGCCCGGTCAGGCGCACACTCACGCCCTCGGCAAGCACGCTCGCGAACGCGAGCGATTCCGCGTGGCCCCAGTCAATGCCGCCGACCGCGTCCATGACGTCGCGCCGGCGCTCGAGCTGCTTCGCGAGCCGCGGGTGTGGCGTGAACGATTCCGGCCATGTAAGCAGCGCTTCGTTCAGCGTGAGCAGGAGGTCCCGGCGCACCGATGTCACGCGCGACTGGGCGGGCTCCGCTTCGGGTTCTTCCCAGTGCTCGTCGGACGCGGCGTCCTTGCTGGCATCGTGCACCCGCTGCAACTCGACCGCTACGGCCTTCTCGGCGGCGTCCACATCGGCGGGCGTCACGAGGCCGTCGCGCACTAGGCGTTCGCCCCACAGCGCGCGCACGGTCTTATGCGCACGAATGACGTCGTACTGCAGCGGCTGCGTGTACGCCGGCTCGTCGCCTTCGTTGTGGCCGTAACGGCGATAGCCGACCAGGTCCACGAGGAAGTCGCGACCGAACGTCGTACGGTACGCGACTGCGATGCGCATGGCGATCACGCAGGCCTCGGGGTCATCCGCATTCACGTGGATGACCGGCATCTCGAAACCCTTCGCGAGGTCGCTCGCAAACCGCGTCGACCGCGAGTCGGTCGGGTCGGTCGTGAAGCCGACCTGGTTGTTCACGATGATGTGCAGCGTTCCGCCCACGGTGTAGCCGCGGAGGTGCGCAAGGTTGAACGTCTCGGCGACGATGCCCTCGCCGATGAACGCAGCGTCGCCGTGGATGCAGACCGGCACCACCGCGAACTCGTCGCGCTCGTAGGGGTCGTTCGGGTTGCGCTGCTTCGCGCGCGCCACGCCCTGCAGCACCGGGTTCACCACTTCGAGGTGACTCGGGTTGGGCACCAGTGAGATGTGCAGCGGCTTGCCGTGCTGGGTCGTGAACTGGTTGTCGAATCCGAGGTGGTACTTCACGTCGCCGGTGGCCGAGCCGCCGAGGTGATCGTGCCGGCCATGGAACTCGGCGAACAGGTGCTCGAACGGCTTGCCCATGACGTGCGTGAGCACGTTAAGGCGCCCGCGATGCGCCATCGAGATGACCACGCGCTGCGCGCCCGCGGCGGCCGATTCCTCCAGCGCCGTGTCGAGCATCGGCACGAGGCAGTCCGTGCCCTCGATCGAGAACCGCTTGTACCCGGTGAATGCGCGGCCGAGGAACTTCTCGAGCCCCTCGACCTGCGAGAGCCGCGTGAGGACCTCGCGCTTCTCGTCCGGCGTCAGCGGCCGCGTGAGCTGCTCGGCCGTGAAGAGCTGGCGGAACCACTGGCGCTCTTCGTCGGTGCCGCAGTGCACGAACTCGACGGCGATGTTGCGCGTGTAGCGCTGCTTGAGGCGTTCGGCGACATCGCGACCGGTCTTGAGGTGCGGAAATCCGAGCGCTTCGCCGGTGACGAGGTCGAGGTCGTCTTCGGTGATGCCGTACTGGTCAATGTGCAGCTCGACCGCGCCGGTAGGCGGCGCCCCGAGCGGGTCGAGCTGGACGGCGAGATACCCGTAGCGACGGATGGCGTTGAGGTAGCGGCTGATGCCGACGACGCGGCGCGCGAAATCCTGGCTGGCAGCGACTGTGGGGGGTACCGGCGGAGCCGCAGGTGGGGCCACGGGCATGGCCACGGGCATGGCCACGGGCATGGCCACCACGGGGGCCACAGGCGAGGCCAACGGCTGCGCGACCGGAACGACGAATGGCTGCGGGACCGGCGCCACCGCAGGCGCGGCGCACCGGCCCGCCAGCATGAAGAACTGGCGCCACGACTCCTCAACGGCCGACGGATCGCGAAGCCAGACCTCGTAGGTCTCCGCGATGTATGCGTCGTTGAATACGGAAGTAACGGGTTCGGCCATGGGGAGGGCGGAATTTACGCGTCAGCGTCGCCGTCCGACGGTCTCAGACCGCGGCTGGCTCAACTATAGACGCACAAAGGGGCGGCTGGGCCACAGCCGCCCCTTCCCGGGCTTCCGGTGCCGCCTTTGGCGCTAGAACCGGATTTCAAACCCTCCACCCCCGCCGCCGCGCGAGTTGAACCGCGGGTTGACCACCGTGTTGAAGATCGAGCCGAAGGTGTAGCTCACACCAAAGCTCAAGAAATACCGGTAGTTCGTGGCCAGGGCTGACGTTCCCCCCGCGCTTCCCTCCAGAATCTAGTTGAAGCAGGGCCCCGATCGGTCGCCCTTTATGGCGACCAGGAGCTCTGAAGATGAAGCGCACACGATTTACGACGGAACAGATCATCGCGATCCTGCAGGAACATCGCGCCGGCGCGAAGGCCGAGGATCTCGCCCGCAAGCACGGCTTTGCGGCCGGCTCGCTCTATGTCTGGCGCCAACGCTTCGGCGAGATGACGGTGCCGGATGCCAAACGGCTGCACGCGCTCGAGCAGGAGAATGCCCAGCTCAAGCGTCTCGTGGCCGACCAAGCCCTCAACGTCCAGATCTTGAAGGATGTGCTGGGAAAAAAGTCCTGACCATCGATGAGCGCCGCGCGATGGTCAGGGATGTGCAGGGGCGCTACCCCGTGAGTGAACGCACCGCGTGTCGGGCGCTGGGCTTTGAGCGCACGGGCATCCGCTATCAGCCGGTGCGCCCGGGGCGCGATGCGCCGCTGCGCGCCACACTCCGAGATCTCGCCGGCGCGCACCCGCGCTGGGGGATGCCGCGGCTGTGCTGGCGGCTCCGCCGCAACGGACTCGTGGTGAACTACAAGCGCGTGGAGCGGCTGTATCGCCTCGAGGGGCTCGCCGTGCGGCGGCGCAAGCGCAAACGGCTCGCGGTGCCGCGGGTGCCCCGTCCACTCGCGGTGGGTCCCAACGCGGTCTGGGGGATCGACTTCGTGAGTGATCAGCTGGCCGATGGCCGACGCTTCCGCTGTCTCACGGTCGTGGATCAGGGCGTGCACGAAGCGCTCGCGGTGGTTGCGGCGCGCTCGTTGCCAGCGATTGCCGTCATCGCGGCACTCGAGACCGTGATCGCCACGCGCGGACAACCGACCCGCCTCTCGCTCGACAACGGCAGCGAGTTCCGCAGCATCGCCTTCGATGCGTGGGCAACCGAGCGCGGCATCGAGCTCCACTTCATCCAGCCCGGCAAACCCGTGCAGAACGCCCACATCGAGAGCTTCAACGGGCGGCTGCGTGATGAATGCTTGAACCAGCACTACTTCCTGTCGCTGCTGGACGCCCAGTTCCACCTCGATCGCTGGCGCCGCGCGTACAACACCGACCGGCCGCACATCGCCTGCTATCCCTTGACGCCGAGCGAGTTCGCTCGAACCTTCCCTCCACCCACCTCACCCCCGGTCCTGCTCTCAGCCTAGAACTGGAGAAAGCACGGGGGGAACGTCACAGCGCCTAACGGGCGGTGAATCGCAGCACACGGTTCGAGAACTTGAACTCACCAATCCACAGGTAGCTGCCGTCCCAGGCCATGCCCCCGGGCCAGAAGAAGGTGCTCGCGCCAATGGTCGGTGGCGGCACGGGCGTCGCGTTGGCCGCTCCCAGAATGATCTCGGCTGGGAGTCCCGCCGCCGCGTTCGCCGCGTCGCGCCAGACGTGCACCACGTTGTTGGGCGTACTGGCGACAAACAGGCTGCCGCGACTCACCTGCGCGTCCTCCGGCAAGTTGAACATCCCCGACCCGCCCACGCTCGCGAACGCCGCAGTGGTGGCCAGGTCTGCAACACGATACAGGCGCACGACTGGCGGGTTGCCGCGCGGCGTGATCGCGAGCCAGGTGCCGTCACTGGAGATCCGGCCCGGCGACGGAACGTCCAGCGTCACCTCTGGCGCACAGGCGCCCGTGGGCACGCCTCGCCACGCGTACACCTTGTTGGCGCCGAAGTCAGAGAGGTAGAAGTACTTCGCGTCGATCGCCACACCCAACACCTCCTGCAGGGCGACGCTCCCGGCCGTGCTGCGCAGCACGATGTCGGGCAGGGAACCATTGGCCGGCGGCGCCTTCCAGATGGCCACCGTTTTCTGCCCCGCCAGCGCGAACATCGTGTCCGTCGCCGCGTTGTCCCAGGGCGAGAACGGCAGCGAGTACACCCAGTTCGGCCGCGCGCCTGACGTGCCGGGCCGCGTGTTCCAGACGGACAGCTTCCGGTCAAAGTCGGACGACACGTACAGGCGACCGGCCGCCACCGCGGGCATGGCGTTGGTGATGAAATAGTTGGTCAGCAGCGTGTTGGTGGTCAGGTTCGGGCTGCCGATCGTGAAATCCGGCGCGCGCGACGCCGTGGACGGCACGTCCGAATACACGGCGATGCGGTTGCCGTTGTACTCCAAGGCGTAGGTTCGTCCACCGATAATGGCTACGGCGCCGCCATCGCCGCCGCTGTACTGGTGGCCCGTGACGATGAGGTTGGGCGCCGTGGTGGCGCTCGTTGGGGTGGAATTCCAGACATTGAGCGAACGGCCGCCCAGCAGCAGCAGGCGTCCGTCGGCGTGATACGTCCCCTGCATCCAAGCGGCGTTGACGTCGGTGGGGTCCGACCTGAAGAACTGCGGCGCCGACGCCGCCGACGTGGGAAACGTCGTCCAGAACCAGTTGCCGACGCTGGAGCCGTTGGCGTTGTGGTCGCCGACGATGAGCGCTGTGCCGTTGCTCGTGACGGTGCGTGGCGTTCCGATGCCGCTGCCCGTGATTTGGAATGACGGCGCGACGGTTCCCAAGGCGGGGAACGCGGACCAGACGAGCACCCTGGAGGTCCCCGTGGACGACACCACCAGGCGCGTACCGTCGCTCCACACGCCCCACGGCCAGCGCATCGACGAGTTGGCGATGGCGAGATCCGCCGGCGTACCGCTGGTGGTGGGCACCGTGAGCCACACCAGCACGCGATCGTTGTAGCTGTCGGCCACGAGCAGCTTACCGTCCGGCGTGAACGCCACCTGGCCCGGCCAGCGCATCTGCGATAACGCGTTGCCGGGCGCGTTGCGCGTGAAGTCCGGTTGCCCGAGCACAAGATCAGGCGGCGTGTTGCCGGTCGGCGCCACGTTCCAGATGAGCACGCGGTTGTTGTTGCCGTCGGAGAGTGCCAGCCGAGTGCCGTCGGAGGCGAGCGACCGTGGGTGGTTGAAGAGCAGTGCGCCACCGGAATTGTCGAAACCCAGGCCCGAGAGCATCACGTCGGCGGCCTGTCCGGAGGAGAAGAAACCACCGGCGGCGCCGGCGGTGGCGTACGTGGACGTGACCGGCGCGACCGAATATCCGGTGAGGTCAGGGCCGCCGCTTGCGGGAGCACATGCGATCGTTGGCGTGCCGGACGATCCGGCGGGTGACCCGGTAGGCGACGAATCACCGCACGCGCTGACGAGCAATGCGGCGCAGCCGAGGGCAAGCTTTGAGCAGGCGCGCATCATGGTGGTGAATCCTGACGGGTGGTCGTGTCGGGGGTAACGGGCACCCGGCCGGCCCGCTAGCGAAACTGCTTCCGCGGTTCCGCACGTGCCATGACACCTCCACATGGTCAGGCGAAAGTGTCTACAAAAGTGAAGCAGGTCTTGCCTCCGGCTCCAGCATACAGTTAGCCCGCTACTTCCCACGAAGCCGTGCGACCGGTCCGTCAACGCCATTTGGAAGCTGCTGATTTGCCAGCTGGTCGAGGTCGTTGACCTCGCGCTTGAGTCGCGCCAGTTCGGTCTTCAGCGACTCCGTGAGGGCTGCCTGGCCGGGCTGACCGTACAGGTTGTGAAGTTCGAAAGGATCTCGAACGAGGTCGAACAACTCCCACTGATCCTTGGTCCAGAAGTAGATCAGCTTGTGTGTGGCCGTCCGCACACCATAGTGCGCCCTGGTATTGTGATTGCCGGGGTCGTGGTAGTAGCGGTAGTACATCGCCGTGCGCCAGTTCGCCGGCGTGGTCCCTCGTAGGATCGGCAGAAGGCTGCGGCCTTGCATATCCGCCGGAATGGGAAGACCAGCGGCCGCGAGGAACGTCGGCGCGAAATCGATATTCAGTGCCATCGCCTGGCTCTTCGTGCCCGGCTTGATCCGAGCGGGCCAGCGCACCAGGAAGGGCATCCGAATCGATTCCTCGTACATGAATCGTTTGTCGAACAAGCCGTGGTCACCAAGGAAGAAGCCCTGGTCGCTTGTGTAGATGACCATCGTGTTTCGCGACAGGCCGGACTTGTCCACGTAGTCGAGGACACGGCCGACACTCTCGTCCACCGACTGCACGGTGGCGAGGTAGTCCTGCATGTACCGCTGGTACTTCCAGCGGCCAAGTGCCTCTCCGGTGAGCGTCACCGTGCGCCCATCGATCACTGTCGTCACCGAATCGGGCGTGATCGCGAACCAGCGTGTCAACTCGGCCGGGCTCAGGCCATCCGGTGGCGTGAGCTTGAGGTCCCGATTCGTCAGGTCCGCAACGACACGCTGCTCGTTCTCGTGCAGGGCGTCGGTCCGCGTCGCATAGGAATCCCAGAACGTCGGCGGCTCCGGAATACGTCGTCCGGCGAAATGTGACGCGTGGACGTCATCGGGGTCCCAGGGTCGGTGCGGCGCCTTGTGATGCATCATCAGGAAGAACGGCTTGTCGCGTGGGCGCCTGTCGAGGAAGTCGACTGCGAGATCCGTGATCACGTCCGTCACATACCGGCCGGTGTACGTCTTCTCCCCGGTAGCGGTATAGAAGACGGGATTCTTGTAGACGCCCTGTCCGGGGAGGATCTCCCACTGGTCGAATCCCATCGGGTCACTGCCCAGATGCCACTTCCCGATCATCCCGGTGTAGTACCCGCCTTGCTGCAGCAATCGTGCGACGGTCATCCGCGAACTATCGAACCGGTTGAACATCGTCACGCCATTGATGTGGGAATACTGCCCCGTAAGGATCGCGGCGCGGCTTGGCGTGCAGATCGAGTTCGTGGCGAACACGCTCGAGAACAACGCCCCTTCCGTCGCGAGTCGATCGAGGTGAGGCGTTTGGTTGACGCGGGACCCGTAGGCGCCGATCGCGTGGGCCGCGTGGTCGTCGGTCATGATGAAGATGATGTTCGGGCGTCCGGAGCCACGGGACTGCGCCGTCGCCGACGTCTGCGACGCTGCAACGAGGACGACGAGGGCTGCCGCGATCAGCTTCACATTCGCCTCCAACAGATTGAGTTCATCGAGTCGTGACGTCGCGAACAATCGGGAACATAGGTAACACGGCTAACATGGCACGTAACCGCGGAGGTTGCGATGCTGTGGCAGGAGACTTGACCTGTGGACCAGGAGAAGGAGTTCGTCCGGGCGTTCCGGCGCCGTTGATTGCGGCGGGGCGCGCACACCCCGCGCTCGCGCGACTGGCCACCGGGCGATAGACTCAACAGACCCCGATTGAAAGTCTTTTCCCGAAGGCCCTTGAGGAATGCGATGGACACGAGAGGGCTTCACGCAGCTGTTGCCATTCCGGTGATCGCCATCGCGCTTGTCGCGTGCGGCAGTGACGTCGCTCCGACCGCAGCGCCCGTCTCCATGGCGGCGTGCATTCCAACGAACCCGGTCTTCGGCGGCCCCATCACCGATCCGAGAGGCCCGTTCTTTCACCAGACCGTGATCGCGCAGAGCCCGAACGGGCTGACGCTCACCAATGCGCACCAGGTGCTCGATCATGCATCGGTTCCGGACGGCGTGCGATTCGCCGATGGCAGCGTCACCGTTTACTATGTGAATGGTCAGGACGGTGCGGTCTGGGCGGCGCGGATCGAGGGCGACACCGCGCGCGTCGTGGGCGCGATCACGATCAACGGCGTGGCAAAACCGGCCGGGGTCGTCGATCCGGACGCGACGCTCATGGCCGACGGTACCGTGCGGCTGGCCTACTTTGGCGGCTTCGGGCCGCCGGGAGCGACGACGCCGCGCGCGATGTGCATCGCGGACTCCAACGATGGCATGGCGTTCACCGTGAAGAGCGTCGCGCTGGCGTTCAACCCGGCGGAGTTGCTCACCGATCCGTCCCTCCTGCGGCTTGGCGATGGCAGTTGGCTCATGGCCATCTCCGCCGGCCAGCGCACGATCATCGCGCGTTCGTCGGACGGCCTGACGTTCACGCGTGAGGCGACGCTCGATTTTGGCGGCGTGCCCGAGCTGGCACGAACGGCAGAGGGCGCGGCGCGGCTGTACGTGTGCAGGCAGGCGATCGTGGCCTACCGATCCAGCGACGGCGGCCGGACGTGGAGCCATGAGGCGACGGTCGTCGGGCCAGGGTTCGGGGGCAAGTCGATCGTATGTGATCCTTCATACGTAGCGGGAGCCAACCTGTTCGTCTTCAAGACTGGATGAAGCAACGAAGGCTTGACGCAGGGGCCGAAGAGGTCAACAACAGGGCGGCTCCGCATGCCGAGGCGTGCACGCTGCGCGCAAAGCCCGTCCGATCGGAGACCTGACCTGTTACCGATGTTGCCGGACTAAAGTGTTACCTATGTTCCCGATCGTTCAGCTGATGTGATTCGCTTTCGATCATTGCATGAACTCGTAGGCGATCTCAGTGATGTGGTAAGCTCCCCCGTCAAGCGGACCATTCGAACGTAGACTCCAGGGGTGCAGTGGACCTCGGGATGAACGTCAGCGGCGGCACCCGCCCGAGGCTGTCGTGGGGCCGCTCGGTGTTGTAGCACACGAGCCATTCACTGGTGAGCGTCCGCACCTCCGCGAGTGAGTCGAAGACGTAGGCGTCGAGGACTTCGTTCCGGTACGTGCGGTTGAAGCGTTCGATGTACGCGTTTTGCTGGGGTTTGCCTGGCCGGATGTAGCGCAGGGCCACGCCGTGCTGGGCACACCACCGAGTGAGCGCGATCGAGGTGAGTTCGGGGCCGTTGTCCATCCGCAAGGCCTGCGGCTTCCCGTACACCGCGACGAGTTCGTCGAGCCGCGCCACGACCCGCATGCTGGGGAGTGACATCGCGACGTCGATCGTGAGCCCCTCCCGATTGCCCTCGTCCAGGATGTTCAGCGTCCGGAAGCGGCGGCCGTCGTAGAGGGTATCGGTCATGAAGTCGAGCGCCCAGGTGTGGTTGAGCTGGGCCGGCGCGGCCAACGGATGCTGCACACGCTGCGGCACCCGGCGGCGCGCCCGCCGCGGCAAGTTCAGCCGCAGCGCGCAGTACACGCGATGCACGCGTTTGTGGTTCCACGAACGCCCCGCCAAACGGAGCGCGTCGAAGCACTTCCAGAACCCCCAGGTGCTGCGTTTCGCCACCACGGCGTGCAACGCATCGATCACGGGTTGGTCGCGGAGCACACGCTCCGGCGGCGGGCGGTAGTAGGCCGCCCGCGCCATCGAGATCACGCGACACGCGTGACGCACCGCGAGCCCGTGCTCGCCAGTGAGGATCTCGATGGCCTGCCGCTTCGCGGACGGCGTCACAACTTTCGGGCGAGCACATCTTTGATCGCCGCGTTCTCGAGCGCGAGTTCGGCATACATCCGCTTCAGCTTCGCGTTCTCCTGCTCGAGCTCCTTCAACCGCGTGAGCTCCCGCACACTGGCCCCGCCGTACTTCGACTTCCAGACGAAATACGTCGGGCGACTGATGCCGTGCTTCCGGAGTAGCTCCGGGATCGCGACCCCGGCCTCCCCTTCCTTCAAAATCGCAACGATCTGACTCTCGGTGAATCGGGACTTCCGCATCGGTGATGCCTCCTGAAAGGCACCCCCGAAAGTCTAGCACACGTGGTCTGCGGGATAGGGGAGCTTACCCGGACATGCACACGGGCCGGCAGGTCCACCAGGGCCTGTCCGGTTTCTTCATTGTCAACGACGCGCAGGAGGCATCGCTGAACCTGCCAAGCGGCGCGTACGAACTGCCGCTGGTCATTCGAGACGCGCTCCTCGACGCGAACGGGCAACTCCTGTACGTCGAGGGGACTCCGGGGCACGGCGGGCCGGTGATGCTGGTGAACGGCGTGCGTGACGCGACCGTCAACGTCGACACCGCGCGCTATCGCCTGCGCATCCTCAACGGCAGCAACTCCCGGCTCTTCAACCTCGCGCTCAGCAACGGACGCAAGTTCCTGCTGATCGGCAACGACGGTGGCCTGTTGCGCACGCGCTCGTCGGTCGCGTCGATTACGATCGGGCCCGCCGAGCGAGTGGACGTTGTTGTCGACTTCGTCGGGCACCCCGTGGGCACTCGTGTCATGCTCCGGTCCACTTCAGCGGGGACGACGTTCGACTTGTTGGAATTCGTCGTGACTCGCCAGGTAACCCTCTCGCAGCCAGTCCCGACGACCCTATCGACGATCCCGGTGTGGCAGCCATCGCAGGCCGTGCGCACGCGGAGCTTCTCCTTCGATGGAGCGATGCTGATCAATGGCCAGCCGTACGACATCAATCGCGTCGATTTCCAGGTGCCATTTGGCGAGATGGAGCTGTGGCGATTCACCACCCACAACGCCAACCACCCGATCCACGTGCACGGCGCCTACTTCCAGGTGGTCTCCCGCAGCGGCGGGCGTGGGCGCGTTTTTCCGTGGGAAAGCGGCTGGAAGGACACGGTCCTGCTGCAGAACGGGGAAACGGTGGACGTGCTGATCCGATTCGACACCTACCGCGGACTCTATCTCATCCATTGCCACCGGCTCGAACATGAGGACATGGGGATGATGTCCAACTTCGAGGTGGTCTAGACCGCTGCGACAGCCTCGTCCCCGCGTGATGGCGATCGAGGCTCACGACGGGGGTGAATCGCCGGGAACAGCGTCGGGCGCTAACAAGGCAGGTCAAGACAAAACGCCGAGAGCTTGTCGAGCGTCTCCGCCCCGCGGGGTCGTCGCCGTCGAGCGGCGGGGCCTTAGTGGCGTTTGCGCTCCGTTCCCTCGCTCAACGCCTCCTCCATCGCCGCCACTTTCTCCTCGAGCTCGGTGAGTCGGCGGACCACCGTGCCGGCCGGCTCGGCCGGGCGCGGATCGACGGTGGGCAGCGCGACCGAGCGCCTGGGCCAGAACGTCTTGAGCAGGGCGACCACGAGCAGCACCAGCAAGACCGCCTGCGCCAGTAACGTCTCGACACTGGGGAACAGGCCAAGTGCCTCGACGCTGGGCCACTCCGGCAGCACGGTCAGCGAAACGACCCCGCCCTCTTGTAGCTCGCGGATTCCCTTGCCCAAGAACACGAACGCCATCCAGTAGAGCAGCGCGCTGGTCGTCGCGAAGAAGGGACGCAGTGGAATGCGCAGCCCGTATCGGTGGACCGGGATAGGAATTTCAATCGGGGTGGGCCGTCGATTCTTGGAGCATACGGCGCGATCGCCGACCTCGCCAGCGCCGCGTGGCGGGCGGCGACCGGCCTCCGATCTCGCGCTGGCCGCGTCCGCGCCG
>VGVM01000033.1 GCA_016874035.1 Gemmatimonadota bacterium | reverse complement strand
CCACGGCCAGTGCGGACATCGGCGCCGATGTGAAGCTCGTTCCGCCGGTGCTGGTGCAGCCGGGCGCGACGGTGGCCGCGTCAACGATCGGCCCCAATGTCGTGGTCGGCCCCGGCACGACCGTGCGCGGGAGCGTGCTCCGCGACACGATCGTCGGCGCGAAGTCCGCGATCACCGGTTGCACGCTCGCAAACTCGATGATCGGCGATCATGCGGTCGTCACGGGCGTGAAGGGCGAGGCGTCCCTGGGAGATCACGCCGAGGTGCGCGGCGAGGGGTGAGGCGCACGCGGACGCATGGCGGCGTCCACGTGCAATTGGGTCAAGCCGATGTCACTCTGCGCTCACCAGTGGTCAACCAGCCTTTGAGGCGGTTGTTGCGAACGGTCATTGGCGACAGGCGACTCGGCGCCGGCACGTCGGTCAGGTCTCGCAAGAGGTCCTCGACCGCATAGTTCTGCGTCGGCTCGTGGGTCGCCACAAGGAGCCGGAGCAGCCGGTCTGCGACAGCGCCCACCGGCTGTGCACCCGATTCCCACCGCGACACCGTTTCCCTGGACACGCCCATTCGGCGGGCAAAATCGGACCCTGAAAGTCCCATGTGTTTCCGGAGGAAGCGGATCTCGATAGGCGCGAGCATCCGCTTGTGTTCGACGAACCCGTGTGCAATCACGCGATGCAGTTGGGCGATCCGCGGAATGGCGATCGACTCCTTCCCGCACGTACGGCACCGCGTCACCTCAACGCCATGCAGTTCGACGTGCGAGACCCCGCCGGAGTCGTATCGGTGCACGGCGTTGCGTTCGACCGCGGTCTTGCCCCCACACTCCTCGCACTTCATGGTCTGTTCCTCCATGCGGTGACCACTCGCAAGCGGTGCCGCGGCCGAAAGGCGAAAACAAGGGACATCCGGGATGTGCTTACGCGGTAACGCCATTCCCGGTTTTCAACCTCGGGAAACCGGAACACTCCGCCCCTCAAGAGGTTCAGGCAGTCGGTGGTGTCCAGGCCATCCTTCGCCATCTCATCAAGCGCGTGTGCCGAGAACTCAACGACCCCGTTCTCGGCGATGTCCCTCGCGAGCGCCTTGGCCGCTGGTGGCCTGAGCGGGTTGACCGTGGGATCATCTGCCGGCATGTGATATTACCTCACATCATGAGTTCATGTCAAGCCGTCGGTGTTGCTCCGGCGAGCAAGTGTCGGCGTTCGGCGGTGCGCGTGGAAGCGGTGCCTGGTACCAATTCCTTGCAGCGGCTTCACCGTCGCCTGTGGCCCGGAGTACCTGCGCCGCGCCCCTAAGCGTTAGACTACCTCCGTAGCTGCGAAGCCCGACGCCACATAGGAGAAACACCCATGCGCATGACCCGACTCGTCGCGACCCTCGCGATTCTCATCGCTCCCGCCACAGCCGCCGCGCAGATGGACCACGGCAGCGAGATGAGCGGCTGGAAGGAACTCGATGCCTTCCACAAGGTGCTGGCGGCCAGCTGGCATCCGGCCGGCTCGGGCGACACCAAGCCGGCCCGGGCGCAGGCCCAGGCGCTGCTCGACGCAGCCCGCGCGTGGCAGAAGTCAAAGGGGCCGGCGGCCTGCGAGAACCAGAAGACGCGCGACGGCCTCAAGGAGATGATCACTGCGCTCAACTGGCACGCCGACGCGGTCAAGCGCGAGGCGTCGGACGACGCCGTCAAGGTCACACTGAAGCGCGCGCACGACACCTTCGAGAGCTTCGCCGAGTCGTGCATGATGAAGCACGAAGGCATGGTCATGAAGAAGCCGCCGGTATGAGCGAACTCAGCCGGCGGGACCTGCTCAAGGGCGCCGCGATTGCCGGCGCCTCGGTCGCGACGGCCGGGCTGTTCAATCCCGCCGATGCGAGCGCGTTTCCGGGGATTGCCGAGTCGGTAGCGGCGGGCAGCGCGCCGGATGCCGTTCCGGCCGGACTTGCCGCGCGCGCCACCATGATGGGCGTGCCGTTCGAGCGGCGCGACACGGTGCGCTTCGGCGTCGTGGGCACGGGGCTTCGTGGGCGGTCGGTGATCGGCGAGCTCCTCGCCATCGGTGACGGCGTGCGCATCACCGCGGTGTGCGACATCGTCGAGGAAAAGGCGCGCCGCGCCGCGAAGATGATCACGGACAAGGGGCATCCGGAGCCGGCGATCATCGTCGCGGGCGAGCGCGGGTTCGAGCAACTCGCGCGCCGCGACGATGTGGACTTCCTCTACACGGCGACGCCGTGGGAGTGGCATGTCCCGGTGCTCCTCGCGGGCCTCAACAACGGCAAGCATTCAGCCGCCGAGTGCCCCGTCGGGACGACACTGAAGGAGCTGTGGTCGCTGGTGGACGCCAGCGAGAAGAATCGCCGGCATTGTATCCAGCTCGAGAACTGCAACTACGGCTACAACGAGATGATGGTCAACCGCATGGTGCATGCGGGCGCGTTCGGCGAAGTGCTGCACGCCGAGGCGGCGTACCTGCACGACCTGCGGAGGATCCTCTTCGAGGATCGCGATGAAGGGCTGTGGCGTCGCACCTGGCACACCACGCGAAACGCGAACCTGTACCCGACGCACGGGCTGGGCCCGGTGTCGTGGTACATGGACATCCACAAGGGCGACCGCTTCGACTACATGGTCTCGATGAGCACCGCTGAGCGCGGGCTGACGCTGCACCGCGAGGCGACCGTACCGGACAAGTCGAACGCGAAGTGGAAGGAGCGCTACATCACGGGCGACCTGAACAGCTCGCTGATCAAGACCGTGAAGGGGAAGACGATCCTCCTGCAGCACGACGTGTCGAACCCGCGGCCCTATTCACGCCTCAACAACCTGCAGGGCACGAAGGGCGCGTTCAACGACTACCCGGCGCGCTTCTATGTGGAAGGTCAGGCGGGCGGCGAGCGTTGGACGAACGTTGATACGTACAAGGCGCAGTACGAGCATCCGCTGTGGACCAAAGTGGGCGAGCTCGCGCGCACCAACGGCGGGCACGGCGGAATGGATTTCGTGATGGCGTACCGGCTGGTGGAATGCATCCGCCAGGGCCTGCCGCCGGATTTCGATGTGTACGATGCCGCCGCGTGGAGCGCGCCGCTGCCGATCTCGGAGCAGAGCGTCGCGAAGGGGAGTGCGCCGGTGAAGTTCCCGGATTTCACGAGGGGAGAGTTTGCGCGGACAGCTGGATAACGGCTGATACGGCAACTGCTTTAGCGGGGAAACGGCGGAAACGGCGGATCACAACGGATACTGCAACTTCTTGGGGGGAACTGCGGGTGGGGGATAGTTCCGGTGCGGTGGAGGCCGGGCGCCGGGATCTGTCCGCGGATTTCTAGGCGAGCAATTTGCCGATCAGGATCGCGTACCGGGCGCCCTTGCCAAGCGCGACCCAGAACGAGAACGCGCCAAACGGCATGCCGGCGACGCCGGCGAGCACCGTCAGCGGGTCGCCGATAAACGGCACCCACGACAGCAGCAGCGATGCGGGGCCGAGCCGGTCATAGATGCGCTTGGCGCTTGCGGACCAGCGGTTTGGCTCGTGCGGCTTGCGGGCGGCGATCTCGCTCGCGCCCCGGCGCGCTGCGCGGCCGAGCGCGTAGTTCACCACAGCGCCGAGGTAGTTCCCCGCGGTGGCGACGACGAGGACGATCCATGCGTCCTTGCCTTGGCTGATCATCGCCGTCACGGCGAGTTCGGAGCCGCCGGGCAGCAGGGTCGCTGCGGCGAACGCTGAGAGGAAGAGCAGTCCGTAGCTCAGTGGGGCCGATACCTCGGATACTGCCTTTGCGGGGAAAGGGCGGGAAAAACAGATCACTACGGATACGGCAAATACGATTACAACTACAACTACAACTACAACTACAACTACAAATTCTTGAGGGAACTACGGGCGGGGGCGGGGTCCGGTGTGGATCCGCCGGATTCCGGTCCTTGGGCCGAAGTTAAGGACCAGGCCCACCGGCAGCGCTGACGCCTTGAGATAGTTGAGCAACTGCGCATCGTGCGCCTTGGATAACTGGTCCGCCGCCTTGCACTCGACGATCACCGTCCGCGCGACGACAATGTCCGCCCGGTACTGGCCCACGCACTCACCGCGGTAGTGCACAGGGAACGGGACCTCGAGCGCAAGCGGCATCCCTCGCGCGCGAAGCTCCATCGCCATGGCACGGCGATACACGGCCTCGAGATACCCGGTGCCAAGCGCGTTGTACACGGCGAAGTACGCACCGAGTATCGCGTCGGTGAGGTCCGCGTGCTGAAAGTCCGGTGAAGTCACTGTTGCCATGGGGAGAGGATTGCGATTGTAGTTGCAGTTGGGGTTGCAGTTGTAGTTGCCGTTGCAGTTCCCAAGAGTTTGCAGTTGCAGTTGCCGTTGCCGTCGCAGTACCCGCAGTTATCAGCATTTTCCCCAATATCCCCGCTATAGCCGTAGAATCCCGTACCGAAACACCACCAGACCCATCGTTCCACCACTATCTTCCGCCCCGACCCGGTAGCAGCGAACCTCATCCCAGAAATCCGCCCATGCGATTCACCCCGCTGGACTGGACGATCATCGCCGCAAGCATCGTGGTCTCCTTCCTTCCGGCGCTGTTCTTCGCGCGGCGGGCCGGCAAATCCACGGCGGAGTTCTTCACCAGCGGTCGCGCGGCCCCGTGGTGGCTGATCGGCGTCTCGATGGTCGCCACCACCTTCAGCACCGACACACCCAACCTCGTCACGGACCTCGTCCGCTCGAAGGGCGTCGCGAACAACTGGGCCTGGTGGAGCTTCCTCCTCACCGGGATGATGACGGTCATGCTCTATGCGCGCATGTGGCGGCGCTCGGGCGTGCTCACGGACCTCGAGTTCTACGAGATCCGCTACGCCGGCCGGGCAGCGAGTTTTGTCCGCGGTTTCCGCGCCATCTACCTCGGCCTTTTCTTCAACTGCGTCATCATGGCAACGGTGAACCTCGCCGCCGCGAAGATCGCCAACATCCTCCTCGGCTGGCCGATGGGCAAGACGCTGCTCATCTGCGCGGTGCTCAACGTCGCCTTTGCGGCGACGTCAGGGCTCTGGGGCGTGCTCGTCGCAGACTTGATCCAGTTCGGCATCGCGATGACCGGGTCCGTCGCGGCCGCGTACTTCGCGCTGCAGCGGCCGGAGGTCGGCGGCCTGAGCGGCCTGCTCGAGAAGGTGGACCCCAGGATGCTCGCGCTGCTCCCGGACTTCGGCGATTGGTCGTTGACGCTCACGGTGCTCATCATGCCGATCGCCGTGCAATGGTGGTCGGTCTGGTACCCCGGCGCCGAGCCCGGCGGCGGCAGCTACATCGCGCAGCGCATGCTGGCCTCCAAGAGCGAGAAGGACGCGCTGGCGGGGACGCTGTTCTTCAACGTCGCGCACTACGCGCTGCGCTCGTGGCCGTGGATCATCGTCGCGCTGGCGTCGCTGCTCGTGTA
Organism: Gemmatimonadota bacterium; assembly: GCA_016874035.1. GTDB lineage: Bacteria > Gemmatimonadota > Gemmatimonadetes > Gemmatimonadales > Gemmatimonadaceae > Fen-1231. The sequence goes on along the minus strand of VGVM01000033.1, from coordinate 24,485 downwards.
CCCGACGCTCGATGACATCGCGCGCGCATTCCCCCACGTGGACCGCGCGCTGATCGGCAACGATATCGCGTACCCGGCCATGCTCACGTTTCTGCCCGCCGGGTTCGCCGGCCTGATGATCGCCGGGATGCTCGCCGCGTACGTCTCGACGCTGGTCACGCACCTGAACTGGGGCTCGTCGTACCTCGTCCACGACTTCTACCGCCGCTTCGTGCGCGCCGACGCGGAGGACAAGCACTATGTCATGGTCGGGCGCCTGGTCACGGCCGGCCTGATGCTCGCGGCATCCGCGTTTACGTACCTCCTCGACACGGCGAGCGCCGGGTTCAACCTCCTGCTTTCGATCGGCGCGGGCACGGGGCTCCTCTACTTGCTGCGCTGGTTCTGGTGGCGCGTGAATGCGTGGAGCGAGATCAGCGCGATGATCGCGTCGTTCGTGGTGGCTGTCGGGTTCCTCATTGCGAAGCAGTCCGGCGCCGCGATCCCCGATCACGTGTCGCTGCTGCTCACGGTGGGGACCACGAGCGTGGTCTGGATCGTCACGACGCTCATGACGAAACCGACCGACGAAGCGACGCTCGTGAAGTTCTACGAACTCGTACGCCCCGCGGGTCGCGGGTGGGCGCACATCGCCGCAAAGGCCCGCCTCACCGCCGCCCCCGATTCGCTGCCGCAGGCCTTGCTGGGCTGGGTGCTCGGCTGCGCGTTCGTGTACTCGGCGCTGTTCGGCACGGGCAGCTTCATCTATGGACGCATGCCGCAGTTTGCGATGTGGCTCGTCGTCTTCGTTGTCAGCGGGCTCGGCGTGCGCAGGGTCCTCGCGGGGTTCTGGGCGACGCCGGCGAAGGCGTAGGGTCGTGTCCGCGATCCCATGACGGCCACGACGCAGGCGGTCATCCTCGCGCGTGGACTCGGCACGCGCATGCAGCGTGATGACGACTCGCGCGAGAGTGCGGCGCTGACGGCCGAGCAGCGCGCCAGCGCCGCCGCAGGGCAGAAAGGGATGATGAACGTCGGGCGTCCATTCATCGAATACGTCGTGTCGTCGCTCGCTGACGCTGGGATCACGCGCGTGATCCTGGTCGTGGCGCCGGGCCCGAACCCGCTGCGGGAGCACTTCACCGCCACGGCACCGCCGCGCCGCGTCACCGTGGCTTTCGCCGAGCAGCTTGAACCGCGCGGGACCGCCGATGCGCTCTACGCCGCGCGAGATGCCGTTGACCGCGGCGCATTCCTCATGCTGAACTCGGACAACCTCTACCCCACGAAGGCGTGCCACCGCCTGGCGGCGATCGGCGGGAACGGGCTGGTCGCGTTCGAGGCCGATTCGCTCGTGCGCGAGGGCGGCATCGCGGCCGAGAAGGTGCTGCGCTTTGCGCTGGTGGATATCGGACCGGATGACACGATGCACACTATTGTCGAGAAGCCCGCGCCGGACCATCCACTGGCGCGGCGCACGGAGCGCTGGGTCTCGATGAACCTGTGGTCGTTCACCGATGTGATCTTCTCCGCGTGCCGGTCGGTGACGCCGTCCGCGCGCGGTGAACTCGAGCTGGTGGACGCCGTGCGGATTGCCAAGGACGAGATGGGAGCGACGTTCCACGTGATCCGGGAGCGCGCGGGCGTGCTCGACCTCTCGGCGCGTGCCGACGTCGGGGCGGTCGCCCAACGGCTTCGCGGCGTCACCCCGCGGCCATGACCACCCCTGCGCCGATCCGCCGCTATCGCGTGCCGGGCCGCGTGGAACTCGTCGGCAAGCATGTGGACTACGGCGGCGGACGCTCGCTTACCTGCGCGGTCGAGTTTGCGGTCACTGCAAGCGGTTCGCCGATCGCCGAGCGGATCCTCCGCGTGAGGCAGCGTGGGTCGCGCGACGCGGTCGAGTTGCCGCTCGACGGGACTGCCCAGCCAACGCGCGTGCGCTGGAGTACCTACGCGGCTGCCGTTGCGCGCCGCGTGGCGCGTGACTTCCCGCAGTTGCGGAACGGCGCGGACGTGCGCCTCTCGAGCTCCCTGCCGCCGTCGGCGGGCCTGTCGAGTTCGACCGCGCTTACCGTGGCGATCACGCGCGCGCTGGTGGATGCCACCGGGTTGTCGGATGACCCGGCCTTCCAGGAGCACCTGACCACGCCGATCGCCTTTGCCGAGTATGTCGCGGCGATTGAGACGGGCTCGGCGTTCGGTCCTTGGCCGGGCGATGCGGGCGTGGGTGTGCGCGGGGGCGCGCAGGATCACGTGGCCGTTTGCTGTTCGCGCGCTGGAATGGTCGGGCAGTTCTCGTACATCCCGGCCCGCGAGCTTGGGTTCACGCCCTGGCCAACCGACTACCAACTGGCGATCGCGGTGAGCGGTGTGCGGGCCTCGAAGACCGGCAACGCGCAGGCGGCGTACAACCGCGCGGCCGACGCCGTGCGCTGGCTGGTGCGCGAGTGGCGCGGCATGACCTACCGTGACGACGCGACACTCGCCGCCGCGCTCGCGAGCGCGAGCGACGCCGGCGATCGGTTGCATGCGATTGCGGCGAACGCGACGGGCGCACCGGTACCCGCGGAGTACCTGACGCGGCGGCTCGCGCAGTTCCGCGAAGAGTGTGACGTCATCGTGCCCGGTGTGGCGGCCGCGCTGGCGGCGCGCGACTTCGCGAAACTGGGCCAGCTTGTTGACCGGTCGCAGCGGCTCGCGGAATCGGCGCTTGAGAACCAGGTGCCGGAGACGATTGCCCTGCAACAGCGTGCGCGCGCGCTTGGCGCGGTCGCTGCCTCGGCCTTTGGCGCGGGGTTCGGCGGCGCGGTGTGGGCGATGGTGCGCGGCGCCGAGGCCACGCATTTCATCGCCGAATGGGAGGCGCGCTACCGCACCGACTTCCCGCAGATGCCGCGCCGTGTGGCGCGCGGCGCGAAGTTCCTCCTCACGCGCCCGTCGGCGGCGACGTTCTGATGGCTGACACACCACTCCCCCGGAACGTGCGAGCGCTCGGCGCGGTGAGCTTCCTCACCGATGTGTCGAGCGAGATGATCGCGCCGCTCCTGCCGATGTTCGTGACCGGCGTGCTGGGCGCCGGCGCGACGATGCTGGGGGCGATCGAGGGCATCGCCGACGCCATCGCAGCGTTCCTCAAGCTCGCCGCCGGCTGGTGGAGCGACCGGGGACGCAGGCGGAAGCCGCTCGTCGTGCTTGGCTATTCTATTGCCTCCATCGCGCGCCCGGCCATGGCGATTGCGGGTTCCGCCATGCATGTCCTCGTGATCCGGGCGATTGACCGAGTCGGGAAGGGAATCCGCAGCTCGCCTCGCGACGCGTTGATCGCGGAGGCCACGCCGCCGGCCGACCGTGGCCGAGCGTTCGGCTTTCATCGGGCCGCCGACACTGCCGGCGCCGTCCTGGGACCGCTGCTCGCCTGGGCCCTGCTCGAACAGGCCGACGTGCCGCTCCGCTCCGTCTTTGCGTGGGCCGCCGTGCCCGCCGTGCTCTCGGTGATTGTACTGATTGTCTGGGTTCGCGAGACAACGCCGAGCAGTCCGGTTGGCGCGGCGGCGGCCGCGCCGGCGCCTTCAGCAGCACCGGTACATTCAGCGTCGCCGCCGGCGCCGTTAGGTGCACCGTTCTGGCGTTACATCGGCGTACTGACCGTGTTCACGCTTGGTGCATCCACGGACGCCTTCATCCTGCTCCGCGCGACCGACATCGGTGTCCCTGTCGCGCTGATCCCCGCGCTGTGGGCGGTGCACAACCTGGTGCGGGCCCTCGCGGGCACCGCTGGTGGTCACCTCTCCGATCACATCGGTCGCCGGCTGCCGATCATCTCCGGATGGGCGCTGTATGCCGCCGTCTATGCCGGATTTGCGCTGGCGTCCGAGGCGTGGCACATCTGGGTGCTCATGGTGCTGTACAGCGGCTACTACGCGCTCACCGAGGGCGCCGAGAAGGCGTTGGTCGCCGATCTCGTGCCGCAGGGCCGGCTCGGGGCGGCGTACGGCTGGTTCAACTTCGCGACCGGGATCGCCGTGCTGCCCGCGTCGTTGGTGTTCGGACTCATCTGGGATCGCGCCGGGGCTCCGGTTGCCTTCGGCGTCGGCGCGGCGTTTGCGGCTGTCGCTTCGCTCGGGTTGATCGCGCTGGTCCCGAATGCCGCCTACAAGCGATAGTTTTCACGCATGAATCGGCGGGGGATTGCGTCGCTGCTGCTCGTCACGATGACCGCGTTCCAGGTCATCGGGGCGCGGCCGTCCGTGTGTACGACGCGGGGCGAAGCCACCACGGCCGTTCCGGATGACCACGCCGCGCACCACGGTGGTCCTGAATCGCAGTCGCCGAGCCACGATTCAAGCGAGTCGTCGCAAAAGGGTGGCCAGTGCTGCCTGGCGGCCGTGGGCTGCGGCGGGGTTATGATCGTGCGGGCCGAGCATGCGCGCGCTGACGCGCCGCGAGCCGCCGAATCGCGCACCACCGAGCGTCTCGCGCTCGACTCGGCGATGACGAGTCCGGAGACGCCCCCTCCGAAGCAGGCCTAGGCGTTCGACGTCCGGCGTCGCGCGGAACTTCGCGGACGCAGGTACGACGCAGGCCATCGTCGTCGGGCACGGTTTGCCCGGCGGCTCCACTCAAGAGCACCGAAACTCAAATGCGCACCCCCCTGCGCGCTCGCGGCTTTGTCGCGTTCGCCATAATCTCGTTCACTTCCACCGCCGCGCGCGCCCAGGACATGCCCGGCATGACGATGCCTGCCGCTCCGCTCGGCATCGCCATGGAGCGACAAGGCTCAGGCACGACCTGGACTCCTGACGCCATCGTGCTCCCGTCGAAGCATTTCGCCGCGGGCGAATGGTCCATGATGGTCCACGGTTTCGGCTTCCTGCAGCAGATCAAGCAGGGCGGCGACCGCGGCGCGGAGCAGTTCGGCAGCCTCAACTGGGCCATGCTGATGGCCACGCGCGATGTGTCGGGCGGGCGCTTCCAGCTTCGCACGATGCTCAGCGTGGACCCGGCTACGATCAAGCGCGCAGGGTATCCGCTCCTCCTGCAGTCGGGTGAGCGCTACCGGGGCCAACCGATCGTGGACCGCCAACATCCGCACGATGCGTTCATGGAGGTGGCCGCGATGTACGAGCGCGCCGTCGGCGAGCGGATCGGCCTCTCGGCGTACGTCGCCGCCGCCGGCGAGCCGGCGCTGGGTGCGGTGGCGTTCATGCATCGCCAGTCGGGGATGGACAACCTCTTCGCACCGCTCGGTCACCATTGGCAGGACGCCACGCACATCACGTTCGGTACGGCGACCCTGGGGGTGTTCGGCAAGAAGTGGAAGCTCGAGGCGTCAGCGTTCAACGGGCGTGAGCCGGACGACCAGCGCTGGAACATTGACCTCGGTGCGCTCGATTCGTATTCCGGGCGCGTCACGCTTAACCCAACGGCGAACTGGAGCATGACGGCCGGCTACGGTTACCTGCACGAGCCCGAGGCCGCGCATCCCGGTGAGTCGGCGCGGCGTGTCGTGGCATCGATCCTCTACGGACGGGCCCTGACAGGTGGTGGGCAGCTCGCGGCGTCCGCCGTGTTGGGCACCAACTGGCATGGTGGCGACGAGGCCAGCAACAGCCTGTTGCTCGAAGCGCAAACCAACATGGGCGACGCGAACACGTGGCTTGCGCGCGCGGAGTGGGCGCAGAAGAGCCCGGCTGAACTTGGCGTCGTCACCGGCGACGTGGATCACCATGGCAGCGGCGTGAAGGCGATCAGTGCCGGCTACATCCGCGAACTCGGCGCTCGCGCGGGCATGACCCTCGGGATCGGGGCGATCGGCACGGTGAACTTCGTGCCGGAGTCGCTTCGCGCCGCCTACGGTTCCCGCATGCCGCTGGGCGGTGGCGTGTTCCTGCGCCTACGGCCGACCGGCGCGCCGCGCGATGCGCACGCCGGCCACCCGATGCCTCACTAGCAGCAGCGTTGCCCGGGCCGCGAGTATTTCGCGGTGAGCCGCTCCTCAGCGAACTCCGCCTCGGTCATCGGCGCGCGGTCCGGGTAGCAGGCCGCCATGTGGCGCACGTAGGTCTCGTAGTCGGGCACGCCGATGATCTTTCGCGTGAGCGCGACGATGCGGCCCCACAGTGTGCGCGGGAGCTCGACGGAGACGGAGGCGGACGGGGTGGTCATGGAAACGGTCTCGGCTGAAAAGCTACGGTCGCCCTGTGTTGTCGCGCTACCGCCTCGCCTTGGTCCCGCGTGGCCCGATCGTCGCCTCAAACAGCTCGAAGATCCGCCGATACTCGTCCGTCCAGCTGTCGGGGCGCACGAATCCGTGGTCCTCGACCGGGTACGGCGTGAGCGTCCAGTCGGTCTTGCCAAGTTCGATCAATCGCTGCGTGAGCCGCACGATGTCCTGGAAATGCACGTTCACGTCCACCATGCCGTGCAACATCGCGAGCGGGTCTTCGAGCCCTTCCGCGTGGAAGATCGGCGACGACCGGTGGTACGCGAGCGTGTCGTCCTGCGGCTGGTTGAGGATCTGGCTCGTGTACGGATGGTTGTACGCCGCCCAGTCGGTCACGCTGCGGAGCGCCGCGCCCGCCCCGAACGACTTCGGCGCAGTGAACAGCGCCATCAGCGTCATGAACCCGCCGTAGCTGCCGCCGTAGATCCCGATCCGCTCCGGTGAAATGCCGAACTGCTTCGTGAGGTACGCGGAGCCGTCCACGTGGTCGCCGAGGTCGCGGCCGCCCATCCAGCGGTAGATCGCCGTGCGCCAATCGCGGCCGTAGCCCGCACTCGCGCGGTAGTCGATGTCGAGCACGACATAGCCCTTCAACGCGAGGAAGTGATGGAACATGTACTCGCGCGAATAGCTCTTCCAATAGTGGTGGACGTTGTGCAGGTATCCCGCGCCGTGGACGAAGATCACGGCGGCGCCGTTCGGACGCGCGCCCATGTCCTGCGGCTTGATGATGTGCGCCGGCACCTGCACGCCGTCCGAGGCAGGGATGTTCACGATCTCCAGTTCCTTCCATGGGCCCGCGAGGTACGCCGCGCTTGCCGATGTGGTCATCTGCTGCGGCTGCGTGCGCTCGCAGGGCGCGTTCGCGCGGCAGACGGTGTTCAGGAAGATCTCCGGCGGACGCGCGTTGGTGGAGAAGACATCCGCGTACCGCGCCTCGTCCGGCGAGAGCACGGCTTGGTGGCCGCCCTTCGCGGCGGTGTGCTTCGTGCGCGCCCCACCCGTCACTGACACGGACCACAGGTCGCGATCGAACGCCGAGGTTTCGCTCGAGTGGTACCAGAATGAGCGCCCGTCGTTCGACAGCGCGACGTCGTACACCTCCCACTTGCCAAGGCCGGTCGGCTCCTGACGGTCCGTGCCGTTCGCCGCCGCAGAGTGAATCTGCGCGAAGCCGTTGGTTTCGCTCACCCAGTACACGCGGCGGCCGCCATCATACCAGCCGGCGCAGTTTCCGCACGGTCCGCCCACCCACGCCGAGTCGCGGAGGACTTCGATCTGCGAGACCGCGCCCGACTTGGCGTCCACGGTGGAGAGCTGGCGCGTCTTCCAGTTGCGCGCCGTCGCGCTGATGATCGCCGACGTCCCGCCGTCGTTCCATGCGACCACCGATTGGTTCGCCGGCGGGTTGCTGTCGCCATCAAGCGAGCGAATCCACGTCACTTCACCGCGCGGCAGCGTCATGAACCCCATGCGCCCTGTCGCCTGCAGGTCGCCGACGAAGCTCCGGGCGGGAATGTCCTCCGTGTAGCCGGTGGCGGTCACGTAGCTCGGGACGATCGCCGAGCGGACGTCGGTGGCCGGTGTCGTGGTGGTGAAGATCACGGCGTCGCCCGCTGGGCTGACGCTGATCTGCCCGATGCGCTCGGTCGCGCCGAGGTTTACGGTACGCGGCAGCGCCGGGTCGTCGCGCTGGTCGGCGCGGCGGAGCGAATCCGCGCGGTCGCGATCGCGAATGACCTCGAACAGCCGACGCTGATCCGCTTCGAGCACGGTGCGTTGCGGGTTCCCGCCGCGGCCGGTGCCGGCGCCTCGCCCACCTTGTCCGCCCGGCCCACCCGCCGCGGCGCCGCTCCGGAAGTCCGTGAGTTGCCGCGTGGTTCCGTCGGTCAGGTCGAGCGACCACGCGTTCCCGTCGCGCACGTACGTCACGCGGCGCCCGTCGGCCGAGAAACGCGCATTCGATTCGGCGGCGACCGTCTCGGTCAGGCGCCGCACGCCGGAACTCCGCATGTCCACGAGCCAGAGGTCGCCGCGAACCTCGGTCAGCTTCCGGCTTCGGTCTGCGGACAGCGTCCCGTTCGCCACGAGCGGCGCGAGGCGGTCCATCTCCGCGTCGGCGACGCGTTCGGGCTGGGCGCCGGCACTCGCGCGCACGCGGTACGGCCTTGGCGTGTCACGCCAGTCCGAGCCGGCGGGGAGCCACTGGAAGTAGAGCCATTGGCCGTCCGGCGACCAGCGGACGTTCTGCGGCTCGCGGCCGTAGTGCTCCGGGCCGCGCATGATGTTGGCGATGCTGAGGTCGAAGCCGGCTTGGCGTGCGGGGCGCGCCTGGGCGTTCACATGACTGGCGGAGACCGCGCCGGCGAGCGCGGTCGCAATGAGCACTTGGGCAGTGTTGAGGCGCATCCTCAAACGATACTCGGCCGATGCGACGGGCGCACCGGCCGAGTACGTGTCGCCTGACTGCCGCCGCTTACACGAACCCGAACACGAACGGGAACACTATCGCCACGACAGCCGCCCAGGCCGCGTACACCGGCAGGTAACTCGTTTGCCAGCGCTCGAGCGCGGCGAACTCGCCCCGCCCGCGCATGAACTTGATGTAGAGCACGGCGGACCAGGCCAGGTTGACGAGCAGGACGATATTCATCCCGAGGCCCGCCAAGCGGTTCGGCGTCGAGCCAAGCTCGCCGATTCGCGTCGCCATGGCCCAGAGCGCAACGGCATCCGCCGCAAGCGCCGCGACGACGAGGATCACCTGGAGCGCGTCGTATCCCGTCGGCTCGGCATTCGCATCGCGAGCCGACATCGAGTAGAGCAGCATGCCCAGGACGACCGCGAGCAGGCCGTCGAACATGATCAGGATCTCGCGCTTGATCTCGATCGGGCGGCCCGTAACGAGCAGGGTGACCAGGAACGCGATCAGCACGAGCGCAAACATCGGAGTGAACAGGCGGGCGAGCACGGGCGCCATGTTCTCGACCACGCTCTTCTTGGCCTCGACCAGCCACGACGCGACGATCACGGCGCCGGCGGCGCAGCAGGGGATCAGCCACTGCTGGAAGAACGTGTCCACGCGGATGCCGACCGAGAGGAAGATCGACGCCATGAACCCGGTCAGCACGCCGCCGCCCAGCGCGATGAGCACGTAGTAGATGAACAGTTCGCCGGAGAAGCGGATGAAGTCCATGCGGCCGTCGACTTCCTTCCATCGTACGCTCGCATAGGACACGCCCACCACCAGCCACAAGGCGATCGGGAGGTGCAGCGCGGACAGCACCTCCGTCGTCCCGGCCGGCGTGAACGGCAGCACGTTGATCGCGATGGCGGCGACCGCGAAGGCCGCGACCAGCGCGCGGATCGTGGCCGTGCCGACCTGCCGCTTCCACGCGAAGTACGCCGTCAGGAGCGGGAGAACGAAGAAGCTCAAGTTCCGGATGTAGACACTCTCGTGCGTATCGAGGTCCATCCCGAAGAGCACGGGCACCTTCACCGCCACGCCCGCGCCGATCGCGAACCCCAACGCCGCAATGCCGTCCCGCTGCGTGGCGGCATCCGCGCCGCTGTCGGTCGGCGCGAGCACGAGCTGTTTCCAGAGCCGATCGGAATGCTCGCGCGCAAACTCGCGCGAGAGGCCATCGAGCGCGCCCATGCGCTTCACGGCCACGAGGAACGCCTCGTCGGCCGCGAGCCCCGCGCCGGTCAGCGAGCTGATCTGCTCCCGCAAGTGATCCTCGAGTTCGGCAACATCAACGGACTGCACGGCCTGCCGGCGACTGAGGTAGGCCCGCCACTGCGCGATCTCGTCTTCGAGCGGGCCGGAAGCGTTCGGTGTGTTCATCGAGTTCATTGGTCAGATCCCCTGTGGTGCAAGGAGCAGCAACGGCCGGGCAGGCGGCGTGCGCGTGAAAGCCACCTGGATCGAACCCCAGATGCCGCGCATCGTCGTGTTCACGACCTTCCATTGCCTGCGTTCTTCATCGAGATGCGCGCGGCCACTCGCCGTGATGCGGTAGTACTTGCGCTGGCGTCCGGTCTCGGATTCGCCCCAGCGTGCCTTGATGTGCCCCAGCCGCTCCAGGCGGTGCAGCACGGGGTAGAGCATGCCATCCGTCCACTCGATCTCGCCGCCGGAGAGCTCGCGCACGCGCTTCAGGATCGCGTAGCCGTAGCTGTCGCCGTCATTGAGGATGGAGAGGACGATCGGCGTCGAGGACGCCGCGGTCAGGTCTTTGCTGATTTCCATGGATACCTTGCACCATTATACATAACAGTGCTAGGTATCGCAAGTCCGGCGAGGGATCAGTACCCGTCGCGCGTCCAGACCAGGATCACGCCGCACGCCGCGTCAATGGAAACGGACTTGTATTCGAGCGGGATCGTCGCGGGCCCGGCGTACAGCTCCACGCCGGCTGTGTCGCGTGGGCGTGGGAGGTTGGAGAGGTCGTACGGGTCCGGCTGCAGCATCCCATTGATGAACACGCGAAACACACAGGACGGTTTTCCCGGATTGGGACGGCGGTTGAACGCGAGTTGTCCGCCACCGGGACCATTCGATACCCGCACGACCGTCGTGAACGTCCTGATCAGGTCGGCCCCGAACGTCCAGCGGCCCGCGTCAATCTGTTCGCGCGTCAGGAAGTAGCCGACGCCGAGTTTCCGCCGGTTGTCGAACTCGACCATGCGCGCGCCGTACGGCTTTACCGATATCAGGACGGGATCCAGTGACTGCGCTTCCGACACTACGTAGAACACGCGGGCGGTATCGCCCGCGGTCACTGAGACGACGCTGCTAACCGGTTTCCTGCCGATGCGTCGGACCGAAACGATGTACTCTGCCGGCGGGACACCGAAGAGTCGGAACCGGCCGTTTTCACCGGTCGTCACCTCGACAGGAAACCCAACGAGCGAAACCAAGGCCCCGGCAACCGGGCGCATCGCGGAATCGGTGACGATTCCATCCACGGCGCCGCGGCGTGGCGGCTCCTGGGCATTGGCCTGCACCGCAGGGACGAGCACGGCCAACAGAAGACCGAACGCAGCGTTCATGGGTCCTACCGCTCGTTGAGCAGCCGATTCACGTAGCGCTGGTAGTCGTTCAGGAAACCCCGCGTCACCGTGAAGTGTTCCGTGTCCTCGTATGCCACGCGGCGGATGGGCGGTGAATCGAAGTCATAGATCGTCGCGCCGGGGTACGCCATCAGGATGGATGAGTGCGTGGCGATGATGAACTGCGCGCCCTGCAAGGTCATGTCGTGGATCATCGTCATCAGCGCCATCTGCGCGTGCGGCGAAAGCGGCGCTTCGGGCTCATCCAGCAGGTACAGGCCGCCAGGGACGAACCGCGCCTGGAACAGCTTGAGGAAGCTCTCGCCGTGCGAGTTGGCGTCGAGGTCCTCGCCGTAGCGACCCTGAATGTCGGCGAGCGAGCTGCGGAGCGGACCACTGGCGAGCTCGAGTGCGAGCGGACTTCGCCCTTCGTACTGCGCGGGCAGTGCGTCGAGCAGTCGGCGCAGTTCGGCGCGTTCCCGCGCCACCCGTTTCGTGAAGCCGAAGAAGTCTTCCGCACGGAGGAAGAACCCGCGCACGGAGTGCGCCGACCACGCCAAACGCAGCGCCTTGCCCAGCGCGCGCGCGGGCCCGAGCGTGGGGTCGAGTTCGACGCTGTCGCTGCCGGCAACGGGCAGCTTGCACGCGGCCGCAATCCCCTCGAGCAGCGTGGACTTCCCCGACCCATTCGCACCCACGAAAAACGTCACGGGCGATGGAAACTCGAGTACCGGAAGCGTCGCGATCGCCGGTACCGAAAACGGGAACCCCGCGCCGGAGGGGGGCCCTGATCCCGGCGCGGGGTTTAACGGGCTGAGACTGACGCTGCGAAGTCGTTGTTGCGCCTGAACGGGCGTGCTCCGCCCGTCCAGGGCCTGCTGGCCTTGCCGTGTTCTAGTGCGTCGGCTTCTGGGCAAACGCGCTGCGCGGCTGGAACGGCACCTCGGTGCTCTTCATCTCCTTCCTTCCACTCAGCACCAGGTACCACTCACGCGCCGAGCTGCTGAGGATCAGGATCACCGAGACGATGAAGAACGCCGCGACCGCCGCGTCGAGCCGATCATTGAAGATCATACGTCCCGCGTTGGCGGCGTTCGCCACGCCCGGCGGCAACTCACCGCGGTCGAGGAAGCCCTGCACCCACTTCGCGTGCGACAGGAATCCGAGCTTCGGGTCGCTCGAGAAGATCTTCTGGAACCCGGCCGTCATGTTCACGATCGTGAGCCAGGTGAGCGGGATGAGCGTGAGGAAGGAGTACTTCACCTTGCCCATCTTGATGATCACGGTCGTGCCTACGCAGAGCGCAATCGCCGCGAGCAACTGGTTCGATATGCCGAAGAGCGGCCAGAGCGTGTTCACGCCGCCGAGCGGGTCGGTCACGCCCTGGTAGAGGAAGTAGCCCCAGCACATCACGACGATCGCGCTGGAGAGGATCACCGCCGGGTACCACGACACGCGACCGAACGGCTCCCACACGTGCTTGCCGAGGTCCTGCAGCATGAAGCGGCCGACGCGCGTACCGGCGTCGAGCGTGGTGAGGATGAACAGTGCCTCGAACATGATCGCGAAGTGGTACCAGATCGCCATGCCGGCGCCGCCGCCCAGCGCGCTCGAGAAGATGTGCGCCATGCCGACGGCGAGCGAAGGTGCGCCGCCGGTACGCGAGAGCAGCGTGGTCTCCTCGACGCTCGCCGCCATCGCGGTGAGCTGCTCAGGCGTGATCGTGAAGCCGAAGCCACGAATCGCCTCGGAAGCGCTTTCCACCGTCGTACCGATGATGCCCGCCGGCGAGTTGATCGCGAAGTAGAAGCCGGGCTCGAGCACGCATGCCGCGATGAGCGCGAGCACGGCGACCAGCGACTCGGTGAGCATGGAACCGTAGCCGATCAGCCGTGCATCCACTTCGTTGTCGAGCATCTTCGGCGTGGTGCCGGACGAGATCAGGGCGTGGAAGCCCGAGATCGCGCCGCAGGCGATCGTGATGAACACGAACGGGAACACCTTGCCCGCGAACACCGGCCCGTTGCCTGACGAGAAGAACGCCGTGGTCGCCGGCATCTGCAGCGTGGGCAGCATGATGAACACGGCGATCGCGAGCAGGAACACGACGCCGATCTTGACGAACGCCGAGAGGTAGTCGCGCGGCGCGAGCAGGAACCACACCGGCAGCACGGACGCCATGAAGCCGTAGATCATGATGTAGATCGCGAGCTGCGGCCCGGTCAGCGTGAAGATCGGCGCCCAGGTCGGGCTCGCGGCGACCCACTTGCCCGCGAAGAGCGCGAACGTGAGCATCGCCAGCCCCATCGCGGTCGCCTCGAGCACCTTCCCCGGACGGATCCACTTCAGGTACACGCCCATGATCATCGCGATCGGGATCGAGAGCAGCAGCGTGAACGTGCCCCACGGGCTCGACTTCAGCGCATTGGTCACGACCAGCGCGAGCACGGAGATCAGGATGATCATGATGCCGAACACGGCCACCAGGGCGACCATGCCGGCGATTGGGCCGATCTCTTCCTTCGCCATCTGGCCCAGCGACTTGCCATCACGCCGCGTCGAGGCGCAGAGGATCAAGCAGTCTTGCACCGCGCCGCCGAGCGCCACACCGACTACGATCCACAGGAACCCCGGCAGGTAGCCAAACTGCGCCGCGAGCGTCGGGCCGATGAGTGGGCCGGGGCCGGCGATCGCCGCGAAGTGGTGCCCGAACACGATCCACTTGTTGGTCGGGACGAAGTCTCGTCCGTCCGCGAGCCGGACTGCCGGTGTCGCGCGATTCGCATCCAGCGCGAAGACCTTGGCCGCGATGATCTTGCTGTAGAAACGGAACGCGATCAGGTAGATGCAGATCGCCGCGGTGAGCAGCCAGCCGGCGCCGATCGTCTCGCCGCGCGTGACCGCGATGTAGCCGAGCGCGCCGGCGCCGATAACGGCAATGAGGCCGAAAATGGCCTTCTGGGAGTTTGGCATCGGGAGAAGATGCGGATGCGCCCCGCGCGAGCGCAACCGTTATAGGGGTTCGTCCGGTCGGTTAGCTTTCGGGATGCGGACCACGCACAAAATCGGACGGAGCGCGCTTCTCGCCGGTGCGGCAATCGGCCTCGCCACCGGTTCCGCCCGGGCGCAACCGGCCGCCCCCACGCCCCTGGCTGCCTTCGCCGCCCAGAAGCTTTCCGTGATGCCGCTGCAGTACGCAGCCGCGCCGGACTCCGGCCCCGCCGGCTCGGCGGCGGTCGCCACGATCAAGCAGGCGCTCGACGATTCCCTGGGCGCCGCGCTTTCCGACCGCGGCATCGGCAAGAACTGGGCGTACGCGGCCGACATCCAGCGGCTCGCCAAGCGCAACGCCGGATACACCTTGAACCCGGCTTCGTTGGGCGCGGGCCAGCTGCGCGCCCGGCCCCTCAACCCGGGTGACCCGGCGCCCGTGCTGCTCGTGAGCAACCTCCGCTCGCTGATCGCCCTCGGCGATTCGCGATTCGCGCTGATACCTGTGGACCTCGCGTTCCAGGCGCGCGATGGCCGCCAGCGCCCGATACTTCGACTGGTGCTCCTCGACGGGCGGCTCGGCCAAGTCGTGTGGATGGCCGACGTCGCGGGCGAGCCGTTCGCACGAGGCACCCCGTTCGGCGCCGCGGAAATCGGCGCACTCGCGCAGCGCGTCGCCGACCTCGTGGCAGCGCGCTAGCAACTTCCCGCAGTCCTTCGTCACGACATGTCACTGAACGCAACCCTCATCCCTGGGGACGGCATCGGCCCCGATATCACCGATGCAACGGTCCGGCTGCTCGATGCCGCCGGCGCGAAGATCACCTGGGACCGGCAGCTCGCCGGCATGGCGGCGGTCACCGCGCACGGCGACCCGATCCCCGACGCCACGCTGGAGTCCATCAAGAAGAACAAGCTGGCGCTGAAAGGGCCCCTCGAGACGCCGGTCGGGAAGGGATTCCGCTCGATCAACGTCGCGCTGCGAAAGACGTTCGACCTCTACGCCAACGTGCGGCCCGCGAAGTCGGTGCTCCCGGGCCTCCGCTTCAATGACGTGGACATCGTCCTCGTGCGCGAGAACACGGAAGGCCTGTACATCGGGATCGAGAACTACATCAAGATCGGCGGCGACGAGCGCGCCGCCGCGCAGAGCATCGCGGTCGTGACGCGCTTCGGCGCCGAGCGAATCCACCGCTACGCATTTGAACTGGCCGTGCGGCTCGGCCGCAAGAAGGTGACGCTGGTCCACAAGGCGAACATCCTCAAGTACTCGCAGGGGCTGTTCCTCGATGTCGGCCGCGAGATCGCCAAGGAGTTCGACGGTCGCGTGGCGGTCGAGGAGCGCATCGTGGACGCCTGTGCGATGGAACTCGTGTCGAAGCCGGAGCGTTACGACGTGATCGTGACGACCAACCTGTTCGGCGACATCCTCTCGGACTTGACGTCGGGCCTCGTGGGCGGACTCGGCCTGACGCCGGGCGCGAACATCGGCAAGGACGCGGCGATCTTCGAGGCCGTGCACGGTACGGCGCCCGACATCGCCGGGAAGGGGGTCGCGAACCCCACGGCCGTCATGCTCGCCGCGTGCCAGATGCTCGATCACGCCGGCAACGGTGCGCTCGCGTCGCGCATCCGCGGTGCGATCGAGTCCACGCTGCGCGCACAGAAGACGGTCACGCGCGATGTCGGTGGCACGGCGACCACCGCCGCGTACACGGACGCCGTGATCGCGGCGCTCGGCTGATCTCGCGCCCCGCGACCGCACGATGCTGAGGATCCTCCACTGCTCCGACCTGCACTTCGGGAAACCGAGTCGCCCGGAACAGGTGGCGGCGCTCGAGCACGCGATCGCGACGGAGACACTGAGTGCGATCGTCATCTCGGGGGATCTCTCGCAGCGGCACCGCGTGAGCGAACTCGAGCGCGCCGCCCGGTTCGTGCGGCTCTGCGAGGACCGCGCGCCGACGGTGGTCATCCCGGGCAACCACGATTGCCGTTGGTGGACCGCGCCTATGGGTTTCGGCAGCTACTACGGCATGTTCGAGCGCTACCGGACGTACATCCGGTCGGACCTTGAACCGCGCGTCTCGATTCCCGGCGCGACCATCGTTGGCGTGAACTCGTCGCACGGGATCCAGCGGTACACGCTGACCACGCGGCCCCGCGACCTGAGCGTCGTCGGCGCGATCCGTGGGCGACAGTGGGAGCGCGCGCGGTCCGTGTTCGCCACGGCGCCCGACGGTGACTTCAAGGTGCTCGTGATGCACCACAACCTCCTCCGGGGCAACCTGTCCAACCGCTGGGGGCTGGCGAGCCGCGCGTTCGGGATCGTGGACGCCGCGCACACGGGCGCCGACCTCGTCTGCTGCGGTCACGACCACGAGGAGCGGGTCGAGGAAGTGGATGTCGCGCGCCGGAAGCTCATCGTTTCGACCGCCGGCACGCTCACGAACCGTTCACGCGGCGGCCGGCCGGGCTCGTGGAACATGATCGAGCTGGAGGACGGCGTCGTCCGGATCACGATGAACGAGTGGCACGAGGAGGGCAGGGCGTTCCGGCAGGCGCGAAAGAACGCGTACGTGATGAGGCGGGCCAAGTAGCGCGCGGGCTATTTTTCACCCATGGCATCTACAAACACCGACACCCACCTCGCCTCGCCGCAGCTGAAGCCGCGCGACGGCGACTTCTTCAATATTGACGCCGCGCTGACCGAGGACGAACGCGCGATCCGCGATTCCGTCCGCCGGTTCGTGGATGAACAGGTGATGCCGGTCATCGGCAACGCCTACGTGGACGGCAAGTTTCCGCGCGAACTGATCCCGGGGATGGCCGAGCTGGGCGTGTTCGGCGCGAACCTGCCGGAAGAGTACGGCTGCGCCGGGCTCAACAGCGTGGCGTACGGGCTGATCATGCAGGAACTGGAGCGCGGCGACTCCGGCGTACGCTCGTTCGCCAGCGTGCAGGGCGCGCTCGTGATGTACCCGATCTTCGCGTTCGGCTCGGAGGAGCAGAAGCGGCACTGGCTGCCGAAGATGGCCAAGGCCGAGGCGATCGGCTGCTTCGGGCTGACCGAGCCCGACTACGGCTCGAACCCCGCCGGGATGATCACGCGCGCGCGCCGGCAGGCCGACGGCACGTGGGTCCTGAACGGCGCGAAGATGTGGATCACGAACGGCTCAGCCGCGCACGTCGCGGTCGTATGGGCGAAGACGGAGGAAGGCGACACGGACGGCAAGAGCATCCGTGGCTTCCTCGTCCCCGCCGGCACCAAGGGCTTCACGGCCAAGGACCAGAAGGGCAAGCTCTCGCTGCGCGCGAGCGACACGAGCGAACTGGTGTTCAGCGACGTCCACCTGCCGGCGGATGCGATCCTCCCGAAGTCCGGCGGCCTCAAGAGCCCGCTTATGTGCCTGACGCAGGCGCGGTACGGAATCTCCTGGGGCGCGATCGGTGCGGCGATGGGCTGCTACGAGGAGGCGGTCGCGTACTCGAAGAACCGCGTGATGTTCGACAAGCCGATCGGTGCGTTCCAGATCCAGCAGGTCCGGCTCGCCGACATGCTCACGGAAATCGTGAAGGGGCAGCTGGTCGCGCTCCACCTCGGCCGGATGAAGGACGCGGGCACGTTCACGCCTCAGCAGGTGTCGCTGGCCAAGCGGAACAACGTCAACATCGCGACGGACATCGCCCGCGAAGCGCGGCGGCTGCTCGGCGCAAACGGCATCCTCGCCGAGTACGCCTCCATGCGGCACATGGCGAACCTGGAAAGCGTGTACACGTACGAAGGGACGCACGACGTGCACTCGCTGGTGCTCGGGATGGCGGAGACGGGGTTCAACGCGTTCAAGTAAGGACAACTACGGGTTCTGGGTGGTCGGTGGTCGGTGATCGGTGAAGGTGACTGCCCTCACCTTTACCCACGACCGACCACCGACCACCGACCACCCAACACTCGCCGTTGTAGTTACGCCCCTCGCGACCGCGCGTACCGCGCCCGCATCGGCCCCAGCGCCCACTGCGCGTACTTGAGGATCCACACGATCGCCTTGAAGCGCTTCGTGGGTACGCACACGACCGGCCCGCCGCGCTCGACCTGCGCCAGCGATTCGTCCACGATGCGCTCGGCGGGGAACCACAGCCATTTCGGCGCATGGGAGCGGCCCGTGCCGAGCCGGTCGTGGAACTCCGAGTAGGTGTAGCCCGGGCATAGCGCCTGCACGCGCACGCCGGTGCCGGCGACCTCGAGCCCGACCGCCTCCATGAAGACGCGCTGGTACGCCTTGGTCGCGCAGTAGTTGGCGTTGCCCGCGGACCACGTGAACGAGGCGACCGACGACACCGTGATGATCCAGCCGTGCCCGCGTTCGATCATGCCGGCGAGCGCCGCGCGCGTATGCAGCATGGGCGCATTCACGTGCACGGCGAGCATGGCTTCCTGCACGCGCATGTCCGCGGTCGCGACCCGGCCCTTCGAACCGAAGCCCGCGTTGTTCACCAGGACGGCGAGGCGAGGCTCGGCGGCGATGCGGTCCCCCACACGCCGGATGTCCGCACCAACGGACAGGTCCGCGGCGAGCGCCTCTGCTTGGACGCCGTAGGCGGCGGTCAGCTCGGCTGCCAGTTCAGCGAGCCGACCGGCATCCCTGGCCACCAGGATCAGGTCGTGCCCGCGGGCGGCCAGGCGTTGCGCGAAGACCTTGCCGATACCGGCGGAGGCGCCGGTGACGAGAGCGACTGGGCGGGGCATGTGCCGAAACTACAATAGCGAGTGATGGGTGGTCGGTGTTCGGTGGTCGGTAACGGTGACAGCAGTCACCTCAACCGGCGACCGATGACCGATCATCCACATCTCGCCGTTGTCGTTTGAGAACTCCCTGCGCGCGCCCTAACTTTCAGCCCGCACCACACTCACGAACCTCACCGAAATGAAGATCGCGGTTTGCATCAAGCGCGTCCCGGACCAGGATGTCCGGTTCAAGGTCGCCCCGGGCGGTAAGTCCATAGACGAAGCCGGTCTCAAGTTCGACATGAGCGATTTCGACGGCTACGCCGCCGAGGTCGCGATCCAACTCACCGAAAAAGCCGGCGCCGGTGAAGTCACGGTCGTGTCCGTCGGCCCGGACGCCGTGCAGGAGACACTCCGCAAGGCGCTCTCGATGGGCGCGCACCGCGCGGTGCAGCTCAAGCACGACGGCCCCGTGCACGATGGGGCTGCGATCGCTGCTGCGCTGGCCGCCGAGCTTGGCTCGGGCGGCTACGATCTCGTCCTGACCGGCCGCATGGCGGTGGACACGCAGAATCGCTCGGTCGGCGCGCATCTCGCCGAGCGGCTCGGGCTGCCGTACATCGGCGCGATCACGAAGCTGGACATCGAGGGCGGGACCGTGAAGGCGCGCCGCGAACTCGAAGGCGCGTACGAACTGGTCGAGTGCCCGTTGCCCGCCGTGCTCTCCATTGATGAAGGCATCGCGCGCGCGCGGTACCCATCGCTCAAGGGCATCATGGCGGCAAAGAAGAAACCCATGGATGTGAAGCCGGCGCAGCTGGGCACGGCGCAGTACGTGCTCGAGTCGGTCGAGTTGCCGCCGGAACGGTCCGGCGGGCGGATTATCGGCGAGGGTCCGGATGCGGTTCCGGAGCTCGTGCGCCTGCTGAAGGAAGAGGCCAAGGTCCTATGAACAACGTCTTTGCATTCGCCGAGTCGCGGTTCGGCACGATCCGCCGCGCCGCCCTCGAGGCGGTTACGGCCGCTCGGGGCGTGGCAGACCAGACCGGTGGCCAGGTCCACGCCATGTTGGCCGGAGGGCCGGGCATCGCGTCACAGGCCGCTGCGTTGGCCGCGCACGGCGCCGACGTAGTGCTCGTGCTCGAGCACGATGCGTTCGCGCACTACAACCCCGAGGCACTGACCGCGACGATCGCGGCGAGGGTCAAGGGTGGGTACCGCGCGGCGTTCTTCGCCGCGAGCGCGCAGGGACATGATCTCGTCGCGCGGACCGCGGCGAAGCTCGGCGTCTCGTATGCCTCCGATGTCACCGAGTTCTCGGTCTCGGGAGATGCGGTCGCCGTGAAGCACCCGGGGTACACCAACAAGGTGATCCAGTCGTTCACGCTCAAGGCCGCGCCCGCGTTGATCTCGCTGCGCGCCGGCGCCGTGCTGCCGCGTGAATCGGCGAAAGCCGGCGCGGTGGAGACGATAAGCAGCGCGGTGGATCCGGCGTCCGTGCGCGTCAAGGTCACCGCCACGGAGAAGAGCGGCGGCGCGAAGCTCGACCTCGGTGAAGCCCCGGTGATCGTGAGCGGCGGGCGCGGCCTCAAGGAGCCCGCGAACTTCAAGCTGGTCGAGGACCTCGCGGCGGCGTTCGGCAATGCGGCCGTTGGCGCCACGCGCGCCGTCACGGACGACGGCTGGCGGCCACACTCGGACCAGATCGGGCAGACCGGCCGGTTGGTGAGCCCTGACCTCTACGTCGCATGCGGCATTTCCGGCGCGATCCAGCACTTGGCGGGCATGCGCACGTCCAAGACGATCGTCGCGATCAACAAGGATCGCGAGGCGCCGATCTTCAAGGTCGCGGATTACGGCGTGGTCGGCGACGTGCTGCAGATCCTCCCGGTACTGACCGAAGCGGTGAAGAAGGCCAAAGCCGGTTGAGGCCGGTCGCGGCGGCCCGGTCGGCCAGGTAGGTTCCGCCTCGATGCCGACGATCACCTGGTGGTTCGCCGCGCTCGTCGCGGCTGCGTTTGGCCTCTTCGCCGTCAACGCGGCGCGACTGGTCAAGCAGCTGCGGCTGGGTCGCACCGACGACTCGCGGCGCGACAACATCGCCGTGCGCGTCTCAAACCTGATGCGCATCGGCATCCTCCAGGAAAAGATCTTCCGTGACTCGGTCGCCGGGCCGATGCACGCCGCGATCTTCTGGGGCTTCTGCATCCTGACCGCGGGGACGATCGAGTTCCTCGTCGCCGGCGTGTTTCCGCAGTTCTCGTTCGCGGACTGGATGCCGCGCGCACTCTACCGGTTCTACACGGTCAACCAGGACATCTGGGGCGCGCTCGTGCTGGGTGCCATCGCGTTCGCGCTGTTCCGCCGCCTCACCAAGCGCGTGAAACGCCTGCAGGGCGCCGAGACCCACGCGGGCGATCCGCTGCTGATCCTGTCGTGGATCGGGATGCTGATGGTCACGATGTTCGGCACCGAGGCATTCGCCATGCTCGCCGAGCCCGCGTCGGGAGCGATCGCGTGGCGGCCGATCAGCGAGCTGATCGCATCGGTGTTTGCGGGCACGGCGCTCGACGAGCACGCGCTGACGGTCGAGCATGCCAACTGGCTCGCGCACGGCGTGCTCGTGCTCGGCTTCCTCAACTATTTGCCGTACTCCAAGCACCTGCATGTCGCGGCGTCGCTGCCCAACGTGTTCCTGTCGAACACGAACGGGCCGGGAAAGGTCGGCGCGCTTGCGCCGATGGATCTCGAAGGCGACGTCGAGGTCTTCGGTGCGAAGGACATCCAGCAGCTCTCGTGGAAGTCGCTGCTCGACGGGTTCGCGTGCACCGAGTGTGGCCGCTGCACCAGCGTGTGCCCGGCGAACCTGACCGGGAAGCCGCTCAGCCCGCGCAAGATCATGATCAACGTGCGCGAGCGAACGGAAGAAATCGCGCGCACGAGCGGCGTTGCGCTGTTGGGGCGCGCCGCGGCGGAGCCGGACGCCGCCCGCGCGCTGCTCGAGACCTACATCACGGAGGACGAGCTCTGGGCCTGCACCTCCTGCCGCGCCTGCGTGCAGGAGTGCCCGGTTTCGATCGACCAGCTTTCCGTGATCACCGAAATGCGCCGCAACCTCGTGCTCGGCGAGTCGCGCTTCCCTGAGGAAGTCATGCCCGCGTTCGAATCGCTCGAGCAGCGCGGCTCGCCGTGGGCGTTCGATCCCTCGGACCGCGCGACGTGGGCCGAGGGGCTCGACATCCCGACCATGGCCGAGCTGCACGCCAAGGGCGAGAAGCCCGACGTGTTGTACTGGGTCGGGTGCATGGGATCGTTCGACGACCGCGCGAAGAAGACCACGGTCGCGTTTGCGAAGATCATGAAGGCGGCCGGCGTGCGCTTCGCGATCCTCGGCCAGGAAGAGAAGTGCCACGGCGACCCCGCCCGCCGCATGGGTAACGAGTACCTGTACCAGATGCTCGCGAAGGACGCCGTCGGCGTGCTGAACAACTACGGTGTGACGAAGGTCGTGACCGCGTGCCCGCACTGCTTCCACCAGATCGGCAGCGAGCTGCCGCAGTGGGGGGGGACGTACGAGGCCATCCATCACTCGACCTTCATCGAGGAATTGCTCGCCGCCGGTCGTGTGCCGCTCAAGCCTGAGCTCCACGAACCCGTGAGTCGGTTCACCTACCACGATTCCTGCTACCTCGGCCGTTACAACGAGGTGTACGACGCGCCGCGGACGGCGCTCAAGCGCGCCTTGCCCGTGATGGATCTCGTGGAAATGCCGCGCACGCGCGACAAGGGGCTCTGCTGCGGCGCCGGCGGCGGACGGATGTTCATGGAAGAGCGCACGGGCAAGCGGATCAACGCCGAGCGCGCCGAGGAAGCGATTGCCACCGGCGCGAAGACGATTGCGGTGGCCTGCCCATTCTGCATGACGATGGTGGCCGACAGCGTGAAGGCGCGCGAATCAGATGTGGCGGTGCAGGATGTCGCGGAGGTAGTGGCGGCGCGGCTGGCCTGAGGGGCGGTCAGGAAGCGGGCAGGCGAGTAGGATTGGCCTGACGGCACAGTAGATTCTGGCGGTCCGTAGCTCCCCAAACGGTTCGAAACCCCAGTCCGGCACCCCGATGCGACTGATCCGACTCGCAGGCGCCCTCACGGCAGCGACCCTGACTGCCTCCATCTCTCCGGGCGCTGTCGCGGCCCAAGCCGGTCCCCAGCCCGCGGCCCCCGCCGCCCAGGCGCCGGTCATCCGCGGCGACTCGCTCTGGTTCCAGTTCATCGGTCCGACCGACGGCGGCCGCGTCTCCGCCATCGCTGGCGTCCCGGGCGACAACAACACCTGGTACTTCGGCAACGCATCGGGTGGGATCTTCAAGACCACCAACGCCGGCGTGACCAACACGCCGATCTTCGACGACCAGACGGCGCAGGCGATCGGCGCGCTGGCCGTCGCGCAGTCCAACACCAACATCGTGTGGGCCGGTACGGGCGAGCCTTGGGTGATTCGCGATTCCGATGTCGGCGGCGACGGCGTGTACAAGTCCACCGACGCGGGCCGCACCTGGAAGAACATGGGGCTGCGCGAGGTCGGCCGCATCGCGCGGGTGATCATCCACCCGCAGAACCCGGACATCGTGTACGTCTGCGCGCTGGGTCACGTCACGGGGCCGCAGCGTGAGCGCGGCGTCTTCCGAACCGCCGACGGCGGCAACACGTGGCGCCATGTGCTCTTTGTGGACGAACGCACGGGCTGCTCAGGCATGAGCATCAGCAAGCAGGATCCGCGCATCCTCTTCGCCGGGACGTGGGAAGTGCAGATCTCCACGCACGTCATGAAGGGCGGCGGGCCGGGGAGCGGCGTGTATCGCAGCACGGACGCCGGCGAGACCTGGCAGAAGATGACGCACCCGGGGCTGCCGAAGCCGCCGGTCGGCAAGATTGACGTCGCGGTCGCGCCGAGTGACGGCAAGCGCGTGTATGCGCTGATCCAAACGGCGGACCAAGGCTCTCTGTGGCGCAGCGACGACGGCGGCGATACGTGGCGCGTGCACAACTGGCAGCGCCCGCTGATCGGGCGCGCGGGGTTCTACATCCGGCTCGAGGTGATGCCCAACAACCCGGACGAGATCCTCCTCGCGAACTCGACGTTCTTCCAGTCAACCGACGGCGGCAAGACGTTCATCGAACGCCCGTGGGGCGGCGACAACCACGATATCTGGATTGACCCGACCAACGGCGATCACTTCGGCCTCACGAACGACGCCAACGCGCGCATCACGGCGTCGCACGGGCAGTCGTTCAACACCGTCGTGCTCCCGAACGCGCAGTCGTATCACGTCGCCGTGGACAAGCAGGTGCCGTACTGGGTCCTGATGAACCGCCAGGACAACGGCACGATCCGTGGGCCGAACAACGTGATCGAAGCGCCGCCCGGCGGCGGTGGAGGTCGTGGCGGTCAGCCGGGGCCGCTGTCTACGGCAGTCGCGCCGACGGGTGGTCGCGGCGGCCAGCCGGACTCGG
>VGVM01000032.1 GCA_016874035.1 Gemmatimonadota bacterium | reverse complement strand
GGATGGCCGGCGCGAAGGTGCTCACCGTGTATTCCGGGATCGCGGGCGAGCACGTCGAGGCGATGACCTCGAAAGGGATCGCGTCGGTCACCGCCGCGGAAATTTCGCGTGCGGATGTCGAGCGTGCGCACGGCGTGGCGCGCGCGCAGCCCATCCCGCAGGACCGCGAGCTCATCCACGCGATCCCGCAGGAATACTCCGTGGACAAGAACATCGGCGTGCGCGACCCGGTGGGGATGATCGGCACGCGGCTCGAGACCGAGATGTACCTCGTGACGATCGGTTCGAGCCCGGCGATGAACCTGCGGAAGGCGGTCGAGCGGGCTGGCTACAAGGTGGGCGAGTTGGTGCTCGAGCCGCTCGCCTCGGCGCTGGCCGTGCTCACGGACGACGAGAAGGAACTCGGTGTCTGCCTCGTGGAGATGGGTGCCGGCACCACGGACGTGGCGGTGTTCCACGAAGGCAAGATCCGCCACCTCGGCACGATCGGGCTGGGCGGCATGAACGTGACGAGCGACATCGTGCACGGTCTTGGGGTGACGCAAGCCGATGCCGAGCGACTGAAGGAGCAATACGGCTGCGTCTATGAGCCCATGGTGGACCGGGCGGATGTGATCCAGCTGCCGAGCACGGTGGCGCAGGGCGAGCGGCAGATTCCGCGCGAGCTGCTGGCGCACATCATGCACCAGCGCACGTCGGAAGTGTTCGAGATGGTCGTCCGCGAGGTCGAGAAGGCCGGGTACATCAAGAAACTCGCCGCGGGCGTGGTGGTGACCGGCGGCGCGGCGGCCCAGCCTGGCACGGCCGAGCTGGCGAGCGACGTGTTCGGCACGGGCGCGCGGATCGGTGTGCCCGGTGAGTTCCTGGGTGGGCTGGCCGACAACGTGGCCCAGGCCCGGTTCGCGACCGTCGTCGGCCTCGTGCAATACGGAGCCCACCGGGTAGCGCTCGGCGCCACCTCGAAGGGGAAGCGGATCAGCATGGCAACCGCCGCGCCCAGCGTGGACAAGATCGTCCAGCGGGCGAAGACCTGGCTGCAGGACTTCTTCTAGGGGCGGGCGGAGTCGGGAGGTGGCGCCGGGGCGCGGGACACTCCCGCTGATGCCGCCGGAGCAGTTACGCGGTCGCGAGGGCACCCCTCCGTTCGCGCGCCGACCTTGCAGTTGCGGGCGCGCGCATCGGCTGCTGCGGTGAACCACGACGCGATCCAGTTGCCAACAAAGCCCAAGAAGCCGACGGTGACCAGTCCCCCGTCATCGGCAAACCCGCCGCCGACTGCGGCAGCCGCCGAACCAAATGCGATGCCTGTGTGGAGCAGTCCTCGGCGAGGGTTCCCGGCGTAGTATGACCCGAGGCCGAAACCGGGGAACGGCACCCACGGCTGGATGGACAGCAGGACGGCCAACTCTTCGCTCTTGCCCCCGCGAACCTTGCGCCCGGAGTCAGCGACTTGCCGCGAAACCCCTGCGGCCTCGGCGCGTTGGGCCCCGGCGGGTCCGGGGGCAGCGAATGTGCTCAGGGCCAAGGCGAGGATCGCTACTGGCCTGGTCACGCTGAGCGAAAGCGGTCGCACACGTCGAGCTGCCGAGGGCACTCGGCTGGGGCGAATGCGCGGAACGGTCATGTTGGCCTCCTGGGTGGGTGTCATGTGCAGGATGCCCCACGCCGGCCGTCCGCCCCATACGTCACCCGACGTAGTAGCTGCGATATCACATCCGTATTTCGGGCCGCGCCGCTGTGGATTGTCTGGGCGCCAGGCCCCCTTTGCCTTTCCTCGCCGTTGCTCGTCCCTACACCGTGAGGCGCGTCGCGTCAACCGGTCGCGCAGCAGCGTGAACGCGGTCCAGATGGTCGAAACGCAAGTGTCGCTGTCGCTGAAGTTCCCAGTCCACTATCATTTCGCTCCCCACATCAGCACTCCACGGCACGATGAGCATTTTCGAGTTCGAAGAAGCGCCTAGCCAGAACGCCCGCATGAAGGTCGTCGGTGTCGGTGGCGGCGGCGGAAACGCCGTCAACCGGATGATCGACGAAAGCCTCAGCGGTGTCGAGTTCATCTCGGTGAACACCGATGCCCAAGCGCTCCTGAACTCGAAGTCGGACGTCAAGATCCAGATCGGCAAGAAGCTGACGCGCGGCCTTGGCGCCGGCGCCCGCCCGGAAATCGGGCGCCAGGCGATCGAGGAGAACCGCGAAGACGTGGGCAAGGTGCTCTCCGGAGCGGATCTCGTCTTCGTGACCTGCGGCATGGGCGGCGGCACGGGAACCGGCGCTGCCCCGATCATCTGTGAACTCGCGCGCGAAGCGGGCGCCCTCACGGTCGGCATCGTCACCAAGCCGTTCCTGTTCGAAGGCCGGAAGCGCATGCGCCAGGCCGACGAGGGGATCGCCGAGATGAGCAAGCACGTGGACACGATGATCGTCGTGCCCAACGAGCGGCTCCTGACGGTGGTCGGGAAGGGGATCCCGTTCCAGGACGCGCTCAAGAAGGCCGACGAGGTTCTGCTCCACGCGACCAGCGGCATCTCGAACATCATCTCGGGAATCGGGATGATCAACGTGGACTACGCCGACGTGCGCACCGTCATGAAGGACGGCGGCGCGGCGCTGATGGGCACGGGGATCGGACGTGGCGAGGACCGTGCGATGACGGCGGCTCGCGAGGCGATTTCCAGCCCGCTGCTCGACAACGTGCAGATCGCCGGCGCGACCGGCGTGCTGATCAACGTGACGGGCGGCCCGGACCTTACGCTGGGCGAAGTCACGCAGATCGCCACGGTGATTCATGATGCCGCGGGCGACGAAGCCGAGGTCAGCGTCGGGGCGGTGCAGGAACCGTCCATGCAGGGCGAGATTCGCGTTACGGTCGTTGCGACCGGGTTCGGCAAGGGTGCGCAGGCAGCTGCGCCAACGCGTCAGGTGGGCTCGTCGCCAGCTCGCGCCACGGCGAACGGCACGCCGGTGATCCCGATCGATGGTGGGATGCGGCCGCGGCCCGTGATCGGCAGTGCGTTCCCCGGGGCTCCCGCGGGCAGCGCGATGCCGGCCATGCGCCGGGCGACGCCCCAGCCCGTCGAGCGGAAGGCGCCTGACCTCGATGACTTGGAGATTCCGACCTTTATTCGGAGACAGATGGATTGAGTGATGCCTCTGCTCTTACTGCCTGCGCAGGGAAACGGCGGAACAGGCGGATAACGGCGGATACGACAACAGCACTACCGGGGTAACTACAACAGCAACGACGGCGGCGGCTCCGAGAGGGGGCGCCGCCGTTGTCATTTGCGGAGCGGGCGTAGTTGCAGTTGTAGTTGCAGTTGTAGTTGCAGTTGCCGTTGCAGTTGCCGTCGCCGTTCCCAAGAAGTGCCGTTGCCGTATCTGTAGTTATCCGTCGTTTCCGTCTTTTCCCTGCTAAAGCAGTTCCAATCCCCCGACGGTATCTTCCACCGATGCTCGCCTGGGCCGTCTCTCTTCTCCTCGGAACCACAGCATCCATCGCCCAGTACCGCTGGGGCGGCGCCTCCAAGTTCCGGTACCTCCAGGCCATCCGGGCGATTGCCCTCGTCATCATCGCCGCCCTGTTCCTCAATGCCCGGGTAGGCTGGTCTCGCACCGCCGCGCCCCACGCGGTGCTCGACGTCTCCTCAAGCTGGCTGGCATCCAACGACACCGCGCTCTGGCGCCGGGCCCTCGCCGCCGTGGACTCGGTCGGAGGCGACAGTCTCCTCCTCCTCGGCGACAGCGTCCGGGCGGGCGAGGTCCCTGAATCCCCCACGGACGGGGCTTCCCGGGCCGCGCCGCTGGTCGAGCGAGCCCTCGGCACCGGACGGGCCGTCGTCGTGGTCACCGATGGCCGCCTGGACGATTCTGAGCGCCTCGAAGAGCTCCCCGGCGGGTCGTCAATCGTGCTCGTGGACGCCGCCCCCAAGCGCGACGCCGGCCTTGCGGCGCTCAACGGTCCTGCCGGCGTCGTCACCGGCGACTCGGCCGACTACGCCGCGGTGATCGCGGCCGGTGGGGCGGGGGCCGGCGGTGGCACCGCGGTCCTCTCGCTCGACGGCGCCGTGGTCGCCAGCACGTCGTTCGACTCGATCGCACCGTACACCGAACGGGAAATCCGCTGGCGAGTATCCGCCGGTTCCGTGGCCGGGCCGCGCCTGGTGCAGGCCGCGATCTCATCCACCGGCGACGGCCTCGCCCGCAACGACACGCTTCGTGCCGTGCTCGATGTCGCTGAAGGCGCATCGGCGGTCTTCATCTCGACCGCCCCTGACTTCGACGCCCGCTACGCCCTCGATGTACTCCGTGGGACGCTGGCGCTGCCAACGCGCGGCTATTTCCGCGTCGCGCCCGGTATTTGGCGCGTCGAAGGCACGCTTGCCGCGGTCAGTGAGGATGAGATCCGCCGTTCTGCGACCGAGGCGTCTATCGTCGTGATCCACGGCGACTCGGCGGTGTTCGGGGCGCCCCGCCTCTACGCGAAGGGCTCGCTCGGGCTCATTGTGCCGCCGGTCGCTCGTGGCGACGAGTACTACACGACGACCGCACCGGCTTCGCCATTGATGACGGCACTGAGCGCGCTGCCCTGGGATTCGCTCCCACCGGTCGAGGTCGGTGACCCGCCGCGCGACGCCGAGTGGACGGCATTGGCCGCGCGCCGCGGCCGGCGGCTCGACGAGCGGCGCGTGATCGCCGGAATGGGGACGACGACGCGCACGGTCGTTGTGCCGGCTGCCGGCATGTGGCGGTGGAAGTTCCGCGGCGGCCGGACTGCCGAGGCTTACACGGCCATGTGGGGGTCGGTGTTCGATTGGCTCGCGGGCGAGACCAGCGATCAGCGCGGGCCGCGCCCGGTAGCCGTCTCGGTTCGCGTGGGTGAGCCCGTGCTTTGGCGCCGCGGCGGAGCGAAGGACTCGAGTGCCACGGTGACGATTCGCCGTCGGGGCGGTGCGGGGGCGGCGTCAACCGACACGCTGCGCCTCGATTTCGCCAACGGCGCGATCGCCGAGACGGCGCCGCTCGCGCCCGGCGTCTACCAGACGCGTATCGGGGCGACCGAGGGGCTGCTCGCGGTTAATGAATCGCGTGAGTGGGTGCCGCGCCGCCCTTCCGTGCGCTCGGGCTCGATCGGCTCGGGGATCCCCGCGGGTCGCGCACCCGGTGCCCGCACGGCATGGTGGCTCGCCGCGCTGGCGCTCGCGGCGCTCTGTGCGGAATGGATTCTCCGCCGGAAGATCGGTCTCAGGTAGCCGCCGGCACGCAGGCCAAGGGCGCAGCGCCGTCCCCGCATCTCGTGAACAAGCCCGGATTCTGGTCCCGCCTCAAGCGCCTCGCGCTGACCGACGTCAAGGTCATCGCGAAGGGCGGCGTGGACCGTCGCTCGCTCGAGCAACTCGAGGAACTCCTGCTTGCGTCCGATTTCGGGGTGTCGGTCACGGAGCGGCTCGTGGATGCCGTGCGGCGCCGCGGCGAACGCGGGGAAGTGAAGACCGGCGAAGACTTTGAACGCGCCCTCGCAGAGGCAGTCGCCGAAGCGGTCTCGCACCCGGCGGGCGGAGGCGCCTTGGCCCGTGCATCTGACGGCCCCACCGTTGTCCTCGTGCTCGGCGTCAACGGCGCCGGCAAGACGACATTCATCGGCAAGCTCGCCGCGCGCCTCAAGAACGAAGGCAAGAAGGTCCTCGTCGCCGCGGGCGACACGTTTCGTGCCGGTGCGATCGACCAGCTGCGGGTCTGGGCGGAGCGATCCGGCGCGGAGTTCGTCGGTGCATCGCCGGGTGCTGATCCGGGCGCGATTGCGTGGGCGGCGATTGACGCTGCCGTTGCCCGCGGCGCGGATATCGCGTTGATCGACACTGCCGGCCGCTTGCACACGAGCGACGCACTCATGGAAGAGCTGCGCAAGGTGGTGCGCGTGATCGCCAAGCGCCTCCCCGGCGCGCCGCACGAGGCGCTGCTGGTGCTGGATGCGACCATCGGGCAGAACGCGGTGGCGCAGGCGCGGACGTTCGCGGCCTCAGTACCGCTCACCGGGCTCGTCCTCAACAAGCTGGACGGCACGGCGAAAGGCGGTGTCGTGGTGGCGGTGCGCGAAGCGATCGGCGTCCCCGTGCGATTCGTGGGGATCGGCGAGGGCGCCGCCGACCTCGAGCCGTTCGATGCGCGCGCGTTCGCGGACGGGCTGTTCAGTGCGTGACGGCGGCAAGGGCGTCTCCGCGCGGCTCTCGCAGCGGACGCTCGACATGCAGGCGATGTACCTCACGGGGGTGGGGCCCGGGCGGGCCGATGCACTCCGCCGACTCGGCGTGTTCACCGTGCGCGACCTCCTCATGCACGTGCCGCACCGCTACGAGGATGCCAGCACGATCTCACCGATCAAGCGCGTGAAGATCGGTGAGGACGCGACCATCCTGGGTCGGGTGATCTCGAAAGGCGTGTTCCCCACGCGCCGCGGCCTGCGCGTCTTCCAGGCTGTCGTGAAGGACGAGTCCGGGATAATCGAATGTGCGTGGCCGGGACAGCCGTTCCTCGATCGCAGCATCGCCGTGGGTGACCTGATGCTGCTCGCCGGCTCGGCGCGGTTCTTCCACGGCCGCCAGTTCGCGCCGCGCGAGACGATCAACTTCGGAGCCGATCCCGGCGACGAAGCCAAGGGGCGCGTGCTCGCCGTGTACCCGGCGACGGAAGGCCTCTCGTTCAAGCAACTCCGCGCGCTGATTGACCGGCACCTCGACCAGCTGTTGCCGCTGGTCAACGAATACCTCCCGCCGCCCGCACTCGAGGCCGCGAAGCTGCCACCGCTGCGCGACGCGCTCCGGATGATGCATCGGCCGGCCACGCTCGCCGAGGCGATGCAGGGACGCTCGCGACTCGCCTTCGAGGAGCTCCTGTTCGTCAACATCCTCCATCGGCGCGCGAAGACGCTCGCGCGCGCCGCGCGGTCGGGCATCCGGTTCGTCAATCGCCGCGACCTGACGAGCAAGCTCAAGGCGAAGCTTCCGTTCGACCTCACGGCCGCGCAGGTGAAGGTCACGCGCGAGATCGTGCGGGACATGACCAGCGACGAGCGCATGCATCGGTTGCTGCAGGGCGACGTCGGCAGCGGGAAGACGGTCGTCGCGTTGTTCGCCGCCCTGCTCGCGATGGAGAACGGTTTTCAGGCGGCGGTCATGGCGCCGACGGAACTCCTCGCGGAGCAGCACGCACGCACCTTCGCCGCGCTGCTCCAGCCGCTCGGCATCACGCCCGTGTTCGTGTCCGGCTCGATGTCCACGCGGGCACGGGCGACGGCGAACAAGCACCTCGCGTCGCAGGAACCGCTCCTGGTGGTCGGCACCCACGCACTGGTGCAGGAGGGCACGTCGTTCGGGCGGCTCGGTCTGGTGATCGTGGATGAGCAACATCGGTTCGGCGTCGAGCAGCGGCTCGCACTCGGCCGGAAGGGCGAACGCCCCGACGTGCTGCTCATGAGCGCGACCCCGATACCGCGCTCGCTGGCACTCACGGTGTACGGCGACCTCGATGTCAGCATCCTCGATGAACTCCCGCCCGGCCGCCAGCCGGTGACGACCGTGCGGCGCCCGGCGAAGGCGCGCGAGAAGGTGCACGCGTTCGTCAACCAGCAGATCGACAAGGGACGGCAGGCCTACTTCGTGTTCCCGCTGATTGACGAGAGCGACAAGGTCGCGCTCAAGGCCGCGACGCAGGCCTGCGACGAACTCCGCGCCGGCGCGTTTGCGAACAGGAAGGTTGAACTGCTCCATGGCCGTATGGACACCGACGCGCGCGACGACATCATGCGCCGTTTCCGCGACGGGGAAGTGGACGTGCTGGTGAGCACGACGGTGATCGAGGTCGGCATTGATGTCCCCAACGCGACCGTGATGGTGGTCGAGCATCCGGAGCGATTCGGCCTCAGTCAGCTGCACCAACTCCGCGGGCGCGTCGGGCGTGGCTCGGAGGAGAGCTTTTGCATCCTGCTCGGCGACGTGTCGCCCGAGTCCGAGGACCGGCTGCGGGTGGTCGTCGAGTCGCAGGATGGGTTCAAGGTCGCCGAGGCCGACCTGCGGCTGCGCGGGATGGGCGACCTGTTCGGTCAGAAGCAGCACGGCGAGCCGACGTTCCGCGTCGCCGATCCGTTCCGGGATATCGCGCTCAATGAAATCGCGCGCGAGCAGGCCGATCGCATGCTCACGGCGGATCCCGAGCTTCGCTCGAAGGAGAACGCGCCGCTGCACGCGATGCTGCGGCGCCGCTACGAGCGGGCGCTGGAGTTGTTCAGGGTCGGGTAGGGGAGCGTTCCTGCTCCGGCGCGCGCCGGAGTGCATTCACTGCTGCGGGCGCCACCGCGACCAGCAGGCCAAGCGTGAGGATCGTCGCGGCGCCGGGCCGCCCAAGCACGGACCGCCAGCCGCCGTCACCGACGGCCAGCGCGCGCGTGAGCTGCAACTCAGCCATCGGGCCGAGCAACAGGCCGATCACGACCGGTGCGAGCGGAAAGTCGCGCAGCCGCAGCGCAAACCCGATCACGCCGACCGCCGCGAGCGCAATGAGGTCGGCGGCGGAGCCGTGGACCGAGTACGCGCCGACCGATGCGAGTACCAGGATCCCCGCGTGCAGGTACGGCTGCGGGACCCGGAGCAGGCGAACCCAGATTCCCACGAGCGGGAGGTTGAGTGCGAGCAACAGCGCGTTGCCCACAAAGAGGCTCGCGATCATCCCCCACACGAGCGACGGTTCATCGCTGAAGAGCAGCGGTCCCGGCTTGAGGCCGTACTGCTGGAATGCCGCGAGCAGCATGGCCGCGGTCGCCGATGTGGGGAGGCCAAGCGTGAGCAGCGGCACCAGCGTGCCGGCCGCCGCGGCGTTGTTCGCCGCCTCCGGCCCCGCGACTCCCTCGATCGCGCCGCGGCCCCACTCGTCCTGGTGGCTCGAGAGGCGGCGCTCGGCGGCGTAGGACATCAACGTGGGCAGCTCGGACCCACCGGCCGGGATTACCCCCATGGGGAAGCCGATCGCCGTACCGCGCAGCCAGGGCTTCCAGCTGCGCCGCCATTCTTCGCGCGTCATCAACAGTGAACCCTTGAGCGGCACACGCTCGCCGGCCGCCGCGCCAAGCCATGCGGCGTAGATCGCCTCGCCGACCGCGAAGAGGCCCACGGCGGCGATGATGGGGTCAATGCCGTCGAGCAGGTACCGACTCCCGAACGTCAGGCGTGCCTGTCCGTCGCGCGGATCGAGGCCGACGAGCCCGAGCGTCAGGCCGACGCCGAGGCTCGCGAGCCCTCGCACCCGTGAGTCGCCCAGCGTCCCGGTCACGATCGCGAACGCGGCGACGATTAGGGCAAAGTACT
Source organism: Gemmatimonadota bacterium (assembly GCA_016874035.1). Classification (GTDB taxonomy): domain Bacteria; phylum Gemmatimonadota; class Gemmatimonadetes; order Gemmatimonadales; family Gemmatimonadaceae; genus Fen-1231. The sequence continues at coordinate 21,078 of VGVM01000032.1, read as the reverse complement.
CTGCGGGGCCAAGCATGAGCGCGAGCGCCACGGCGGGCTGGGCCAGCAGGACCAGCCCGGCAGTGGCGAGTGTGCCCGCGACGAAGCTGCCGATTGCCGAGGTGGCCAGCGCCGCGCCTCCGCGCCCGGCGCGCGCCATCGCGTTGCCCTCGAGCGCCGTGACGATCGTCGCCGTCTCCCCCGGCGTGTTCAGCAGGATGGAGGTGGTCGAGCCGCCGTACATCGCGCCGTAGTAGATCCCGGCGAACATGATGAACGCGGCCGTCGGCTCCACCGAGTACGTGATCGGGAGCAGCAGCGAGACCGTGAGCGCCGGGCCAATGCCGGGCAGCACGCCGACGGCGGTTCCGAGCGCGACGCCGGCCAGGCACCAGAGCAGGTGCATCGGCGTCAGCGCCACGAGAAACCCGTTCCCCAGCGCCGCGAGCGACTCGCCCATCAGAACGGCAACGGTGGGAGGGCGATGCCGAGGACTTTTGCAAACAGCAGGAACGCCGCCACTGCGAATGCCGTGCCGATCGCACCGTTCCGCAGGACGCGCGTGCTCCCGAACGCGTGCGCGATGCACGTGAACGCCACTGCGGCGCTCGGCACGAAACCGATCAGCCCCGGAAGGCCCACGAGCGCGGCCAGGGCGATCCCGAGCAACGTCACGCGCGACCTGGCGCCAATTGACGCCGCGGGCAGGGAACCGCCGCGCGCGCCCACGAGCAGAAGCGCGAGCGTTCCCGCCACGACGATGCCCACGCCCCAGGGTACGGCGCTCGCCTTGCGCTGGGCCACCAGCGGCCCGATCCGCCGCGTTTCGTCGCGAATGAAGTCGCCAAACGCGTCGGCGCCGAGGAAGAGGTCGGTCCAGCCGTTGCGCGCGAGCGCCTCGCGCCACGCGGGCGCTCCTGCCATCGCGGCCACCAGTGCCTCAAGCCGTGCCCGCTCGGCCCGCGTGATCCCCGGCGGAGCGACCACCCCGCGCCAGTTCATGAGCGAGACGTCAACGCCGGATTCGATCAGCGTCGGAATCGTCGGCGCGGCCGCGATTCGTTCAGGCGATGAGATGGCGAGCGCACGGAGCGCCCCGCTCTCGATCTGCCCGGCGAACTCGCCGAGTCCACTCACTCCGGCGGTCACGTGGCCCCCGAGTATGGATGCGAGCGCCTGGCCCCCACCGGAATACGCGACGTAGTTCACGGAGTCGCGCGACACGCCGACCGCGTCGGCGATCAACCGCGCGAGGATCTCGTCGGTCCCGCCGGCGGAACCGCCGCCCCAGGAAACCCCTCGGGGATTCCGCCGCAACTCGGCGACGAGATCAGGCAATGAGCGAATCGGCGACGCGGCGGGTACGACGATCACCTCGAACTCGCCCGACAAACGGGCAATCGGGGTGACATCCGCCAGCGTGACCGGTGAGTGGTTCGTCACGATGCCGCTGACCATGACGAGGCCCGTGACGAGCAGGGCGTTTCCATTGCCGCGTTCGGCCGTGACGAACCGCGCCAGTCCGATCGTGCCGGCCGCGCCGGCGGCGTTGACCACCTGTGCACTCGGTGCGAGGGCGGCGCCCTGGATCACCTGTTGCATCAGGCGCGCCGTCTGATCCCAGCCCCCGCCTGGGGCAGCGGGCGCCATGATGGTGAGCGGCTCGCGCAGTTGCGCCTGCGGAATCGCTTGTGAGCGCGCCGTTGACGCGAGCGCCGGGCAGGACCCGAGTGCGCAGGCGGCGAGCAGGCGGCGAATCATCGCCCGGGAAGGTACCTTGGACGCCAATGAACCGCCGTGAGTTTGCCGCCTGGGTTGCCGCGATTGGTGCAAGCGGCGCGAGTGCGCGCTGGCGACCGCTCGGCGCCCGGACCCCCGGTGAAGGAACCGCGGAGGTGCTCCGCGACGTCATGGTGCCGATGCGCGACGGAGTGCGGCTCGCGACCGATGTGTATCTGCCGGCCGCCGGCGCCGGTCGGTATCCCGTGATCCTCGAGCGCACGCCGTACGGCAAGACCTCGCCGAGCCGTTCAGAGCGCACTCCGACGAATCCCACGCCGCTCGGGCGCGCGGCCGTTGCGGAGCGGTTCACCGAGCACGGTTACGCCTTCGTGTACCAGGACTGCCGCGGGCGCTACAAGTCCGAAGGCGAGTTCGTGAAGTACCTGAGCGACGGGAACGACGGCTTCGACACCTGCGAGTGGTTGCTCAAGCAGCCGTGGTGCAACGGGAAGATCGGCACGATGGGCCTGTCGTATGCGGCGCATACGCAGGGTGCGCTCGGGTCCGCCGGTGCGCCGGGCGTGGCCGCGATGTTCCTCGATTCCGGTGGATTTGCAAACGCGTACCAGGGCGGCATTCGGCAGGGCGGGGCGTTCGAGCTCAAGCAGGCCACGTGGGCGTACACGAACGCGCTCGAGAGTCCCGAGATCGTACGAGACCCCGCAAAGCTGGCGGCACTCCGGGCAGTCGACATCCGCGACTGGTTCGCGAAGCTCCCGTGGAAGCGCGGCGCCTCGCCCGTGTCGCTCGCGCCGGACTACGAGGAGTACCTGTTCGAGCAGTGGGAGCACGGCAACTTCGACGCGTACTGGAAGCAGCTCGGCATCTACGCCGAAGGGTTCTACGACCAGTATGTGGACGCACCGATGGTGCACATGTCGTCGTGGTTCGATCCCTACCCGCGCACGGCGACCGAGAACTTCATGGCGCTCGCCAAGCGCAAACGCGGCCCGATGCACCTGATTCTCGGGCCGTGGACGCATGGCGACCGGCAGCTCACCTACGCGGGCGATGTGGACTTCGGTCCCGCCGCGACGGTGGATGGCAACCTGGCCGCCGATTTCATCACGCTGCGGCGGCGCTGGTTCGACCGCTGGCTCAAGAACGAGCCAAACGGCGTAGATGCCGAGCCGCGCGTCCGGATCTTCGTGATGGGTGGTGGTTCCGGCCGGAAGAACGCCCAAGGGCGAATGCAGCACGGCGGCGCATGGCGTACGGAGCGCGACTGGCCGCTCCCGGATACGCAGTGGACGCCGTACTACTTCCATCGTGACGGAAGGCTGGGCCGCGCGAGGCCAGAGGCCACTGATGCGTCGCGCGAGTACCGGTTCGACCCGGCGCACCCCGTGCCAAGCATTGGCGGCACGATTACGTCGGGCCGCCCGGTCATGGAAGGCGGTGCGTACGACCAGCGCGAAGGCCCGCGATTCTTCGGGTCGCGCGAGCCGTACCGGCCGCTGGCCGAGCGGCCGGATGTGCTTGTGTTCCAGACGTTGCCGCTCGAGAATCCTGTCGAGCTCACGGGTCCGGTCGTGGCGACCCTCTGGATCGCCTCCGATTCCCCCGACACGGACTTCACCGTGAAGCTGGTGGACGTGTACCCGCCCAACGCGGATTACCCGGACGGTTTCGCGATGAACCTCACGGACGGCATCCTCCGCGTGCGGTACCGGGATTCCTGGGAGAAGCCGGCGATGATGACGCCGGGGCGGGTGTACCAGGTGCGGGTGGATGCGTTCCCGACCAGCAACCTGTTTGCGCGCGGGCACCGCATTCGCATTGATATCTCGAGCAGCAACTTCCCCCATTTCGACGTGAACCCAAACACGGGCGAGCCCGAAGCTCGCGCGACCGGGGCACGCATTGCGACCAATCGGGTGTATATGGATCGCTCGCGAGCGTCGCATGTCACCCTGCCGGTGATTCCCGCGCGATAGGGCGCAATAACACGCGATAGCGCGCGGCCAGCCGCTAAGTTTGGGGCATGCCATTCGCCCGCATCTCCGAACTTCCCAATCACGTAGGTCAGTCGGTCACGGTCCGCGGCTGGGTCACGCACCTGCGCTCCAGCGGCAAGATCGCGTTCATCGTCATGCGCGACGGGACCGGCGTGCTGCAGTCGGTGCTCGTGAAGAGCCAGGTCACCCCCGAGACCTGGGAGCGGTTCGGCACGCTGACGCAGGAGGCCTGCATCGCCGTGACGGGCGAAGTGAAGGTGGACGCTCGCCAGCCCGGCGGGCACGAGTTGGGACTCACCGAACTCACGGTGATCGGCGCCAGCCCGCTCGACTACCCGATCCAACCCAAGGAGCACGGGGTGGATTACCTGCTCGACAACCGGCACTTCTGGCTGCGCTCGCCGCGCCAGGTCGCGATTGCGCGTGTGCGGAACGAGATCGAGCAGGCGATCCACGACTTCTTCTATGGAAGGGGCTTCCTGCGCGTGGACACCCCGATCCTCACCGCGGCGATCGGTGAGCGGAGCGGGCTGTTCTCGACCGAGTACTTCGAGGAAGGAAACGCGTACCTCGCGCAGACCGGCCAGCTGTACGGCGAGGCGGCCGCGGCGGCGTTCGGGAAGATCTACACCTTTGGCCCGACGTTCCGCGCGGAGAAGTCCAAGACGCGCCGGCACCTGACCGAGTTCTGGATGATCGAACCCGAGGTCGCCTTCAACGATTCGGACGATAACATGCAGCTGCAGGAAGACATGCTGCTGTTCATCGTCACGCGCGTGCTGGAACGTTGCCGCGCGGAGCTGAAGGAACTCGAGCGCGACGTGACCAAGCTGGAGGGCGTCAAGGGACCGTTCCCGCGCATTGACTACACCGACGCGGTGGAGATCCTCAAGAAGAAGGGAAGCGCGGTGCAGTGGGGCGACGACCTGGGCGCAGAGGATGAGGCGCTGCTGGTCGAGGGCCATGCGACGCCCGTGTTCATCAAGAACTACCCGAAGGAAGCCAAGGCCTTCTATATGAAGGAGAACCCGGCCGACCCGCGGACCGTGCTCTGCGACGATTGCCTGGCGCCCGAGGGCTATGGCGAAATCATCGGCGGCTCGCAGCGTGAGGACGACCTCGACAAGATCCTCCATCGCCTGCGCGAGGAGAAACTGCCCGAGCCGGCCTACGACTGGTACCTCGCGCTCCGGAAGTATGGGACGTTCCCGCATGCGGGCTTTGGCCTTGGCCTCGAGCGGACCGTCGCGTGGATTTGCGGCACGCCGCACATCAGGGAATGCATCGCGTTCCCGCGCATGATGCACCGGCTGAAGCCGTAGCAAGCGCGCCGACGGCGAGTGGGAGGCTTACGGTGAACGGTCCACGCTTGGCGGTTCTCACGCTCGCCACGGCCCTCGCGACGGGAGCCGCGTGCGGGGGCGGTGCGGGTGGGCCGGCGAGCCCGCTGGGTGGGTCGCCATCAACACCTTCGCCCACGGGGACGACACCGCCGTCCGCTCCGACCGGCCCGTTCGTTGTCGGCAGCACGTACGAGGATCCCGACGGCTGGATCGAGTACCAACCCGGCAGCGCGCCGCTGGTGCTGATCGCGCCGCATGGGGGCACGCTCTCGCCCGCGTCGCTGCCGGATCGTACCTGCGCCGGGTGCGAGACATCGAACGACCTGAACACGCAGGAGCTCGCGCGCGCGATCGCCGATTCGTTCGCGGCGCGCACGGGCAGGCGCCCGCACCTTGCCGTGAACAGGCTGCACCGTCGGAAGTTCGACGGCAACCGCGAAGTAGTCGAGGCGACCGGTGGAACGGCGGCGCTGGATCGGCCGTGGCGCTACCTGCACGCCTACGTTGACTCCGCCAAGGCCGCCGTCACGCGTGCGACGGGGCGGGGGCTGGTGCTCGACCTCCACGGCCACGCACACGCCATTGCTCGCCTGGAACTCGGGTACCTGCTGAGCGCGAGCACGCTTCGCTCCGACGACGCGACACTCACGGCATCGAATGCGATGAGCACGTCGAGCATCCGGCAGTTGGCCAGCGACGCACGCGCCGGAGGAACGCCGGTGTCGTTGCTCAACGGCGCGCTCAGCCTGGGCACCTTGCTGGCGGCCGCGGGCGTGCCCGCCGTGCCGTCACAACAGGATCGCGCCCCGCTCGCGGGCCAGGAGTTCTTCAGCGGCGGATACAACACCGATCGCCATGGCTCACGCGTGAGCGGCACAATCGACGCCATCCAGATCGAGCACTACAACGTCGGCATTCGCGACACGCAGGCGAACCGCGAGCGGTACGCGGGCATACTTGCTGCGGCGCTGGTGACGTACCTCGACCGCCATTACGGCTGGCGGTAGGGCGTTTGTAGCGACAGGCAGGGGGGCGGCGGGGTTTGAGTTCCGGTCCGAGGATGAGCGAGGCCCCATTGACGAAGCATCGAAGCGCACACAACATTCGGCTACCGTTGGGAGAAGGACTTCACAGCTGAAACGGGGCGCCGCACTTGGGAAACCATCTGCGACGTCCCGTTCTCAGTTTGTCCACGTGCGCGCCTCGAACCGCCCAGGCCGCGGACTGCAGTGATTTGGCCGCGTCTGCCGCGGAAACGGTAACGGTTTTCCGGTCCAGTCTTCGTATCGTCTCACCCGACTCGCAGCACGCGCGTCACAGCGCGCGTGTCGTTGTCACTGACCGCTTCGGCGTGTCGTTGGCGACTCGGCTCGGGTGGCGGAACTGGTAGACGCGCCAGACTGTGAATCTGGTTTCTAACGAAGTCCGGGTTCGAGTCCCGGTCCGAGCACGAGCGAGTCACCGTTGACGCTGCCGGGAACGGTGGGCAAGTTACCCATACGTTAGGAACCGAATTCACAGCTGAAACGGGGCGCCGCTTGGGAAACCATCTGCGACGTCCCGTTCTCAGTTTCAACCCTCGTGGCGCTTCACCTCGTCCCACAGTTGGTCCAGCGCCTCGAGCCCCGCGGTCTTCACGTCAATACCGCGCTCGGCGGCCAGCTTCTCGATTCCCTCGAACCGCCGCTGGAACTTCGCGTTCGCCTTGTCGAGCGCGAGCGCGGGATGCACCCCGGCCTTGCGCGCGAGGTTCACGACGGCGAAGAGCAGGTCGCCGAGTTCCGCTTCCAGGGCTTCGTGCCGCGGATCGCCACTCGGCACGCCGTGCGTGTCGAACTGCGCGCCGTGCTTCGTGATCTCGGACTCCACCTCGGCGAGTTCTTCCCGGACCTTCTCGGCGGGTCCGTGTACATCCGGCCAGTCGAAGCCGACGCCCGCCGCGCGCTCCTGCAGCCGGTGGGCGCGGTGCAGGGCAGGCAGCCCGCTCGGCAGCCCCTCGGCGAGCGACTTGCGCGACTTGGACTTCATCTGCTCCCACGGCTCGCGTTCCTTCGCGTCGCCGTAGAGCCACGGGTGCCGCTTCTCCATCTTGGCGACCAGCGAACCCGCCACATGGCCCACGTCGAAGGCGCCACGTTCCTCGGCGATGATCGCGTGAAAGAGCACCTGCAGCAGCACGTCACCGAGCTCGCTCATCATCGCGTGGTCGTCCTGCACGCGGAGCGCGTCGTCGAGCTCGTGCGCCTCCTCGTTCAGGTAGGGCCGGAGCGACTCGTGCGTCTGCGCCTTGTCCCACGCATCGCGCGCGCGGAGGTCGCGCATGATGGCGAGGGCGTCGTCGAGGGTGCGGCGGGAGGGAGGAGTCATGGCAAGCGTGTCGGCGTCCGGCTCAGCGGTGACCCTGTTGGTCATATCAGCTTCCGAAGATAGCCCTTCTACATTTCACCCACGATGCCCCCGGTTGAATTCCCCGACCGCGCCTGGGTCGAGGTGGACCTCGGCGCCCTCGTCCGCAATGCGCAAGCCTGCGGACGGCGCTCGCGCGCGCCGCTGCTCCCCATGATCAAGGCCGACGCGTACGGGCTCGGCGCCGTCCCGGTCGCCCGCGCGCTCGAGTCCGTTGACCCGTGGGGCTACGGCGTCGCGACGATCGCCGAAGCGGACGAGCTGCGCCGGGCCGGGATCAGCCGGCCCATCCTGCTGGTCGCGCCGATGGAGCCCAACGCGCGCGTGATAAAGGCGATGCGCGCGGCGCGCGTCACCCCTGCGCTTGGTGACGCAACGTCAATCCGGCTCTGGATGATGACCGGCGCCGGGGACTGGCACCTTTCTATAGATACGGGCATGCACCGCGCCGGGGTCCGCTGGGACGCGGTCGATTCGCTCGCGGACGAACTCCGGTCGTGCCCCCCGTCGGGCGCCTTCACGCATCTCCACTCGGCCGAGCTCGACGACGGCTCGATGCAGGTGCAGCTCGACAGGTTCGAGTCCGCGGTTGCGCGCCTCCCCGTGCGCCCCGCGCTGCTGCACGCGGAGAACAGCGCCGCGATCGAGCGCACATCGCCTTCAGCCTTCGGGCTTGCCCGACCGGGCGTGTTCCTCTACGGCGTGCCGAACGGGGGCGCGCTGGTGCCGGAGTCGGTCGCGAGCATGCGAGCGGCGGTGGTGGATATCCATGACCTGAACCCGGGTGATACCGTCGGCTACGACGCCACCTGGACCGCGACGCGCCCGTCACGAATCGCAACGCTCGCGGCCGGTTACGCCGACGGCTACCGCCGCGTGCTCGGCAACAAGGGCACCGCGTTGGTGCGGGGCGCCCGAGTCCCCGTGGTCGGTACCGTGACGATGGACATGACGATGGTGGACGTGACCGGCCTCGCCTGTGAACGCGGTGATATCGCGACGTTGATCGGCCCCGATGGCGACGAGGTCATCACCGTTTCCGACGTGGCGGCCGCGGCGGGTCTCTCGCCGTACGAAATCCTGACCAGTCTTCGCGCTCGCTTGCCGCGCGTGTACCTGTGAGCGCCGTTGCACCGATGACCGACGACCGACGACCGATCACCGACCGACGCGCCGTAGTCGTCGTCCTCGACGGCGTCGGAATCGGCGCTGCGCCCGATGCCGCGTCGTACGGCGACCGCGACAGCGATACGCTGGGGCATGTCGCGACCGGGGTCGGTGGACTGGTCCTGCCGGCGCTCGAGGCGGCCGGGCTGGCGAAGATCGCGCCGCTGGCGGGCATGCGTGCGATGCCGTCGCCGCGCGCCGCCTACGGGTTGCTCGAACCGCGTTCCGCGGGCAAGGACAGCACGACCGGCCATTGGGAACTCGCCGGGCTGCAGCTCTCCACACCGTTCCCGACCTACCCGTCCGGCTTCCCGACCGAAGTAATCGAGGAGTTCTCGCGCCGCACCGGTCGCCCGGTGATCGCGAATGTCGTTGGGAGCGGCACGGTGGTGATCCAGCAGTTCGGTCCCGAGCACCAGGCAACCGGCGCGTGGATCGTGTATACGTCGGCGGATTCCGTCTTCCAGATCGCCGCCCACGAGGACACCATCCCGCTCGCCGAGCTGTACGCCGGTTGCGAGGCCGCCCGCGCGATGCTCGTGCCCCCGCACAACGTGTCGCGCGTGATCGCCCGCCCGTTTGTCGGTGAGTCGGGGGCGTATTCGCGAACCACCAACCGACGGGACTTCTCGGTCGAGCCCCTGGGCGAGACCCTGCTCGACGCGCTCGCGGCCGCGGGGATCCCCCGAACGGGGGTGGGCAAGGTTGACGACCTGTTCGCCCGCCGGGGTATTGATGGCGGGCACACGACCGGGAACGCCGACGGGATCCGGCAGATCGCGAATTGGCTGCGCTCTGGAAGTGGGTTCTGCTTTGCCAACCTTGTAGATTTTGACCAACTCTACGGGCACCGGAACGACGTTCAGGGGTTCTATAGAGCGTTACAGGAGTTCGACCGCGCCCTTCCGGCGCTGGTCGGCGCCCTTCGAGAGGACGACCTGCTGTTCATCACCGCCGACCATGGAAACGACCCCACCACGCCGTCCACCGATCACGCCCGTGAGTGCGTGCCGTTGCTGGCGTTCGGTCCTCGTGTCCAGCCCGTCCCGGTCGGCCGCCGCGACTCCTTCTCCGACCTCGGTGCGACCGTGGCGGAGTGGTTCGGATTGCCGTTCCGCGGCGCCGGTCGTTCTTTCCTCCCGCTTCTGATCGGCGAGTGACCTCACCAGACTTCGGCGCGCTTCGTGCCGCCGCAACTGCTGCCAAGCAGCATGCCTACGCTCCCTACTCCCAGTTCCGGGTCGGTGCAGCGCTTCTTTCCGCGGATGGCCGCGTGTTCACGGGGTGCAACGTCGAGAACTCGTCTTACCCGGTCGGGATCTGCGCCGAGCGCGCTGCGGTCGCCACGGCGGTCGCGGCGGGTCAGCAGCGGTTCACCGCGCTGGTGATCGTGTCCGAAGCCGAGACGCCCACGTCGCCGTGCGGCATGTGCCGGCAAGTGCTGGTGGAGTTTGCCCCCACGCTGCCGATCCGCAGCTACGGAGCGGCCGGCGTGGAAGGCGCCTGGACGCTCGACGCGCTGCTGGCGGCGCCCTTCACCGGCGATTCGCTGAGGCACGCGTGATGAGTCGCTTCGTGATGAGCCGCTTTGCCGTGCGCCGTCGCGCTGGCGTGATGGCGCTGGTGCTGGCCGGTGCCGGCCTGGTCGGCGCCTGCCGTGAGGAGCTCGACAGCGGAGCCGTGTGCTCGTCGGCGTCGGTGCTCTGCCCGGGTCAGTCGCTCGAGATCCGCGACACGATCATTGACCCGACGCTGGAGTTCGACAGCACGTACGCGGGGTTCCCGGCGCGCGGCGGCGAGGTGTTCCTGCCGCTGATCTCGCGCGGTGACACGCTGCAGGTGAACGCGGTCGTGCGCTTCGATTCGCTCGTGACGTTCTACCTGCCGGCGCTCGATACGGCCCGGACGATCACGTACGTGGATTCCGCGCGCATCCGGTTGATCCTCGACCTGACGCGTTCGCAGGTGCCCGACAGCGTGACGTTCGAGCTCTACGATGTGGACGCGACCGACGACGACACCGCCACGGCGCCGATCGCGCAGAGCTTCGTGCCGTCGCGCCGACTTGGCCAGAAGACGTTCGCGAAGGCGCAGGTCGTGGATTCCGTCTTCGTCCCGATTTCGGACTTGATCCTGCTCAAGCGGCTGAGGGATTCCACGTCGGGCAAGGGGCGCTTGCGGGTCGGCATCCGCGCGCGCGGCACGGGCCCGTTGTCGTTCCGTATCGGCGCCACCGAAGGCGGCCAGCCCGCGCGGCTGTACTACCGCCCGTCGGCGGACACCTCGGCCCGCGCGCTGCAGGTTGCGCCGGCGTCGAGCACGCCGACGAACCGGCTCGACGTGCTCCGCGACCTGCTGGACTGGACCGTGGTCGAGAAGAGCAACCTGCCGGTCTACCCGAACACGATGCAGATCGGGGGCGTGCCCGGTCGCCGCGTGTACATGCGGTTCAACCTGCCGCGGCGCATCACGGACTCGACCACGATCCTCCGCGCGACGCTGCGCCTCACGCAGCGGCCGTACGCGTTTGGTTCCGCGCGCGACACCCTGATCGTGCGTCCGCACATCGTGCTGGCCTCACCGAACATCACGGATTACCGGCGGGCGTCGCAGCTGATCGGGCTCGCCGGCCTCCTGGTGACGGATTCGATCGTCGTGACACCGCGTGATTCGGGCCAGAAATCGCTCGAGCTCTATCCGCTGGTTCGGTCGTGGGGCGCGCAGGCTTCGCTGAGCAGCGCGCCGCCGCGCGCCGTCGTGCTGATCTCTGTTAATGAAGGGACATTGCCGCGAATGGCCGCCTTCTGGTCGGCGAATACTGCCGGCGGGCTCAGGCCGACCATGCGCATCACCTACGTGCCGCGCAACAGCGCGGGGGTTCCGTGATCCGACTCGCGATCCGCGCGGCGTTGTTGGCACTCGCCGGGAGCTCCGCACTCGGGGCGCAGGGCGCGCTCAGCCTCCAAGGGTTCGGGTATCCGGGCGGCGGCCTCAGCACGCGCGCGCTGAGTGCCGCGGGCGCGCTCGCCGACTTCGACCCGCAGTCGCCGATGAACCCGGCGGCGATCGTGCTCAACTCGCGCGCGCAGGGGTACGCGCAGCTCGAGCCGGAGTTCCGCCGCATGACCACGGGCGGCTCGTCGGTCAACACGAAGACCGTGCGCTTCCCGGCGTTCAGCGTAAGCGGCCGACAGGGGCGCGCGACGTTCGCGCTCTCCTTCTCGTCCTTCCTCGACCGCACCTGGGCCAACCAGTACAGCGACACGACCTTGGTGGGCACTGAGCGCCTCGCGTCAACGGTGATCACGCAAAGCATCGGTGGAATCAGCGACGCCCGGATCGCCGCCGCGTTCAGTCCCACGACGCGCATCCATCTCGGCGCCGCGATGCATGTGTACCCGGGCCAGAACCGCGTCGGCATCGGGCGCGTGTTCAGCGACTCGGCCCGGGCCGGCAACTTCGCCACCACCGACGCCTACAGTTTCGCGGGTTCCGCGATTTCGTTCGGTGCGGTGTGGATTCCGAGTGCGCACTTCCTCGCCGCTGCGGATATCCGCCTCGGCAACAGGGTCACGATGCGGCTGGGCGATTCGGTGACCGTCGGCACGGGCAAGATTCCCCTGCGCACCGGCCTCTCGGTGTCGTACAACGGTGTCCCCGGCGCGCTGTTCACCGCTCGCATCGCGAATGAGCGCTGGACGGACTTCCGTTCGCTTGTGAAGGGGCCCACGCGCATCCGCGACACGAAGGACATGAGCCTGGGCGCCGAGATTGCCGGCCCGAGGGTTGGTGGCGTACCGATGGCGTTCCGGACTGGGATCCGGTCGCGCGACCTGCCGTTCGATGTCGGCGGTGCCGCGGTGAAGGAACAGACGATCGGCGGTGGCATGGGGATCCCGCTCGTCGGCGGCCGCGCTGCGCTCGACCTCGGCCTGGTACGCGCGTCGCGCACCTCGGGCGGTCTTTCCGAGCGCGGCTTGGTGTTGAGCGTCGGGATCGGCATCCGTCCCTGATCGGCTCGTAGCGCCTCATGACCGCGCCGGCAGAACTCCGCCCAGCCGGTGAGCGTTCGGCCCCGCTCGTTCTCGTTGCGGACGATGCCGAGGCCAATGTCGAACTGCTGGTGGATCAGCTGGCGGGCCTGGGGTATCGGTCCGTCGTCGCGCGCTCGGGACCGGAAGCCCTCGCGGCCGCGATCGAAAACCGCCCGGACCTCGTCGTGCTCGATGTCTCGATGCCGGCAGGCGACTTGGGCGTCCCGGACGGCGAGAGCGGGTTCGAGGTCTGCCGTCGCATCAAGCGCGACCCGCGGATCGCCGGCACGCCGGTGGTGTTCATCACCGCGCTCAGCGATACCGCCGATCGCGTGAAGGCGATCGAGGCCGGCGCCGACGACTTCCTCATCAAGCCGTACCATCGGCCCGTGCTCGTGGCGCGCCTGCAGGCGCTGCTCAAGCTCAAGGGCGCGACGGATGCCCTGGAGGAGACCCTCAAGCGGCTGCGCGAGCTGCAGAAGGTCCGCGACGACCTGATGAAGATGATCGTGCACGACCTCAAGGCGCCGCTCACCTCGATCCTCGCGACACTCGAGATGCTGCGCGAGGGTGACTTCGGCAACCTCGCGTCGCCGCAGTCGCGCGCGGTTTCCGACGCCGAAGCAAAGGCCGAGGACCTGCTGACCCTGATCGAGGACTTGCTCGAGGTGTCGAAGATCGAGGAGCAGACGGTGGCGATCGTGCCGGAACCGATCGCGCCTGCGGCGCTGCTCTCGGAGATTGTGTACGACTGGCAGCTCAGGTTCCAGCAGGAGGGTGCGACGGCCACCGTGGATGTGTCGGACGAGGCGCCGGTCTTCAACGCCGACAAGTCGCTGATCAAGCGCGTGATCTCGAACCTCGTGCAGAACGCGGTCAATCACACGCCCGGGCACGTCGTACTGCAGCTGTCCGCGCGCCCACATCCGAAGGGGATCCTCATCGCGGTGCAGGACAACGGACCCGGCATCCCGGCCGAGTACCAGGAGCTGATCTTCCGGAAGTTCGAGCAGGTGTACGTGCAGCACGCGCCGCGCGTACGCAGCTCCGGGCTGGGGCTGACCTTCTGCAAAGTCGCCGTCGAGGCCCACGGCGGCCGGATCTGGGTGGCGAGCGTGGAGGGGGAAGGGAGCACGTTCTACGTGCAGTTGCCGATCAACGGCAAGGGCGAGGCATGAGTGATCGGTGGTCGGTTGTCGGTTGTGGTCACCTTTACAGACCACCGACGACCGACCACTGACCCCTCGCAGTTGTAGTTTCCCCCAATGCCGCGGGTTTACCTCGAAACGTATGGCTGCCAGATGAACGTCGCCGACTCCGAGCTCATGCTCGGGAAGCTGGCGGCCGCGGGCTACGAGCACACCGAGAATCCCGACGGCGCTGACGTGATCCTGGTGAACACTTGCGCGGTGCGCGAAAACGCCGAGCAACGGGTGATCGGCCGGCTCACCGACCTGCGGCGCCACATGACGCGCGACACCGTGCTTGGCGTCACGGGCTGCATGGCGCAGCGCCTTGGCGCGCGGCTGCTCGACGCGGATTCGCGGGTCTCACTCGTGGTGGGGCCCGACGCGTACCGCGCGCTGCCCGACCTGATCGAGAGCGCGCGCAAGGGTGAGCGCGCGACCGCGACCGATTTTGACCTCGAGGAGCATTACGACGACTTCCAGGCGCGGCGCTTCGAGGGCGTGAAGGCCTGGATTCCGGTGCAGCGGGGCTGCGACTACCGCTGCACGTACTGCATCGTCCCGTACACGCGCGGGCCCGAGCGCAGCCGCGCACTCGCGGATGTGGTCCGCGAGACGCGCGAAGTCGTCGCCGCCGGGCTCAGCGAAGTGGTGTTGCTGGGCCAGACGGTGAACTCATGGACCGACGGCACGGGCGACTTCGGCGACCTCCTCCGCGCCGTAGGGGCGGTGGACGGCATTCGTCGTGTGCGGTTCACGAGTCCGCATCCCAACGATTTCTCGGACCGTGTGATTGCCGCGATGGCCGAGACGCCCGCCGTGTGCGAGCACGTGCACCTGCCGATGCAGAGCGGTTCCACGAGCATGCTCAAGCGGATGATCCGTCGGTACACGCGTGAGGGCTACCTCGCGTGCGTGGAGCGCATGCGCGCGGCGATTCCGGCGTTGAGCATCACCACCGATATCATCGTCGGCTTTCCGGGTGAGACGGGAGCGGAGTTCGATGACACGCTCTCCGCGGTCCGGGAAATCGGGTTCGACGACGCGTTCACGTTCAAGTTCTCCGCGCGCGAGGGCACGCCGGCGACGCGTATGCCGGCCGAGCTGACCGTCCCGGACGACGTGGTGGACACGCGCTACGAGGAACTGGTACGCGTCGTGCGGGGGATCTCGCGTGAGCGCAACATGCGCCGGCTGGGCGAACGGCGTGAAGTGCTGGTCGAGAAGGCAGCGCGCAAAGGCGGCGACCTGCTGCAGGCGCGGTCGCGTGACTTCCGCACGGTCATGGTGCCCGCCGAAGGCACCGCCATCGGCGAATACCTCGAAGTCGAGCTCACCGGGACGACGGGCTCGACGTTCACGGGGACGCCCGTGCCGACATCCCGTGCGGTGAGACTGCCCACTCTCGCGGTGAATTGATACGCTGATCCGGCAGGGAGTCGGCGAGGTTCAGTGCCGGACTCCCGATGCCGCTCATCTGCTTCGCCGCGATCGCGTACGCCGCCGGCCTTTTCGGTGGGACGTCCGCTCTTCCAACAACCCTGTTGCACGGCGCGGCCGCCGTCGCCTCCGTGTTCGGCTTGCTGGCCGCGGTGCAAGGACGGCATGCGGTCGCCGGGTGCCTTCTGGTGTTCGCGGTGGCGACTTCCGTCGGTGCGGACGCGCGCCCGCCTGCGGCAAACCAGCGGCGCGCCGCCGGGGCGCCTGCGTACGATGAGGCGTCGCGTGTCACGCTCGCCATGGCGGCGTGGCGGCGCCGGGCCGGCGAGCGACTCGACGCCGTGTTCCGCGATGAGGCACCACTGGCCCGGGCGCTCCTGATTGCGGACACGCGCCAACTCCCGGCGGAGCTGCGCGACACGTACGCCCGGTCGGGACTGGTCCACATGCTGTCCATCTCGGGGCTGCACGTCGCGATCATCGCGACCGCCATCCTGCTCGCGTTCGAGGCGGCGCGCATGAACCGTCGCGCCGCACGCTGGGCCGCTGTGGCGGTGACGGCCGTGTATGTGGCGGCGATCGGTGCGCCGCCGCCCGCCATCCGGAGTGCCGTCATGCTCGGGGCGTTCGTCGCCGCTTGGGCGACCCAGCGGCCCGTGCCCCCATGGGCTTCACTGGCGCTTGGCACGTTGATCCCGATGCTTCTGGATCCGCTCGTCGTGCGCGACCTCGGGTTCCAGCTGAGTGTGGCCGGGTTTGCCGCCCTCATTGCCGGGCGGGCGTGGGCAGGGCGCGCGCTGGTGAAATGGAGCGGCGCCAAGCGGCGGATCGCCGCCGAGCTGGCTGTCTCCGTCGCGGCTACGCTCGTGACCGCGCCCTTGGTGGCATGGCATTTCGGCCAGGTCAGCGCTGTCGGGCCGATCGCGAACATCGTCGCCGCGCCGGTCGTGGCTTTGCTGCAGCCCGCATTGTTCCTGGCGTTGCTGATGTCGTTCACGCCGCTGCATGCGCTGACCGGCGTGGTGGCGGACGCCGCGACCGTGCTTCTGACGGTGCTGAACGGGATCGCCGAGACCTTCGCACAACTGCCGTTTGCGTCGTTTCGCCTGTTCCCCTCGGCGGCAACCGCCTGGGCTGCCGGGGTCGTGGCGGTCGGCCTGGTCGGGTGGCTCAGCAGCCGGCGGCGGCGTGGCGCGTTCGCGGTCACCGCGGCCTCCGGGATGGCGGCGATGATCTGGTGGCCCACGCTGCCCGCCGGGACGGGGGTGACTGAGTTGCACATGCTGGATGTGGGGCAGGGCGACGCGATCGCGATTCGCACGCCGCGCGGCCGGTGGGTCGTCGTGGATGCCGGTGGGTCGGCGCGGACATTCGATGCAGGCCGGCGCATCGTCGCGCCGTACCTGCGGAGGCGTGGCGGTGAACTCGCGATGCTCGTGTTGACGCACCCGCACGATGACCACATCGGCGGCGCGGCGACAGTGATCGAGCAGCTGGCGCCGCGGGAAATCCGGGACGCGGCGTTCCCCGGGCCGACGCCGGCGTACGGCGCATCGCTCCGGATGGCGCGCGCGATGGGTGTGCGGTGGGCGCGTGTGGTGCCCGGCGACTCCACGGTGCTCGATGGGGTCGTGTTCACGTTCCTCGCACCGGATTCCGCGTGGACGGCGTCGTTGAAGGATCCGAACCTCGCCAGTACCGTGTTCAAGGTCCGGGCCGGGCGCCGGCGCTTCCTGCTGACCGGTGACGCCGAGCGCGAGGAGGAGGACTGGCTGGCCTCGCGCGACCCCGCCGCGCTCAGCGCCGACGTGCTCAAGGTCGCACACCATGGAAGCCGGACGGGAACGACGCCGGCGTTCCTGGACCTCGTGGGCCCGCGCGTGGCGTTGATCTCCGTCGGCGCCCGGAACCGCTACGGGCACCCGAGCGCGGAAGTCCTCGCCAACCTTGAGTCGCGCGGGGCGTCGGTGTGGCGGACCGATCGAGACGGCACGATCGTCCTGCGCACCGATGGCGAAGGCCTCGAGGTGGAATCCGCGTCGGGACGCACTTCCATTTTGCCCATGCGGACTCGACCTTAACCCTCACCCCACCTTCAGCCCGAGCGACACGCGCGTGGTTCGCAATACTTCGACATCGGTTGTCACGATCGAGCGGTTCATCATCGAGCAGGAACGTCGCCACGCCGGGGCGTCGGGCACGCTCTCCGGCGTCCTCTCGGATATCGCGCTCGCCGCCAAGATGATCGCGAACAAGGTGCGATCCGCCGGCCTGGCCGACGTCCTCGGGTCCGCCGACCAGGAAAACGTGCAGGGCGAGACGCAGCAGAAGCTGGACATCATCGCCAACGACACGATCGTCAAGGCGATGGATCACGGTGGGCGCCTCTGCGCGATGGCGTCGGAGGAGGTCGAGGAACTCATCCCGATTCCGGACAAGTTCCGGACCGGCCCGTACGTCCTCCTGTTCGACCCGCTCGACGGTTCGTCCAACATTGATGTCAACGTGCCCGTGGGGACGATCTTCTCGCTGGTTACGAAGACGTCGGCCGGGCAACGCGGCCAGGTCAGCGACGCCCTGCAGCCCGGAACCGCGCAGGTGGCCGCCGGATACGTCATCTATGGTTCGAGCACGATGCTCGTGTACACCACCGGCCACGGGGTGCACGGGTTTACGCTCGACCCGTTGCTGGGCGAGTTCCTGCTCTCGCATCCCGACATCAAGATCCCCGAGCACGGCCGCTACCTCTCGGTCAACGAATCGTACGAGCAGCACTGGACGCCACAGGTCCGGTCGTTGATCCAGCGATACCGCGGGCTGGATGGCAAGCGCGCGGCGATGAACGTACGGTATGTCGGCTCGATGGTCGCGGATTTTCATCGCAACTTGCTGGGGGGCGGCGTGTTCGCGTATCCCGCGAACGCGAAGAGCCCGCAAGGCAAGCTGCGGTTGCTCTACGAGTGCAACCCGCTGGCGTTCGTGTGCGAGCAGGCGGGCGGGGCGGCGATTGACGGGCGCGGGCGGATCCTCGAAATCCAGCCGACCGCGCTTCACCAGCGGACGCCGATCTACATCGGAAGTCGCGCTGACGTGGAAATCGCGCGCGAGCTGCTGACGAATGGGTGACGCCGGGGCCGGCGGGCCCCGCGATGAGCGGCGGACGCCGTCGGGGATTCCGGTCGCGGCGGTAATCCGGCCGCCCGCGGACGCCGCACCGTACGCGGAAGCCCTCGGCGACCCGGGCGTATTCCCGTTCACGCGCGGCGTACAGCCGACGATGTACCGCGGCCGGCTCTGGACGATGCGACAGTACGCGGGCTTCGGGACAGCGGAAGAAACCAACGCCCGGTTCCGCCACCTGTTGGCGGCCGGCCAGACTGGGCTCTCGGTCGCGTTCGACCTGCCCACGCAGATGGGGATCGATTCCGATTCGCCGCGCGCCGCTGGCGAGGTAGGTCGAGTGGGCGTCGCGATTGACACCGTGGACGACATGCACGCGCTGCTCGACGGGATTCCGCTGGACAGCGTGTCCACATCCATGACGATCAACGCCACGGCGGCGACGCTGCTGGCGATGTACATCGTGGTGGCGGAAGCACAGGGGATCGCGCGCACCAAGGTCTCTGGCACGATCCAGAACGACATCCTCAAGGAATACGTGGCGCGCGGAACGTACGTGTATCCGCCCGGCCCTTCGATGGCGCTGGTCGCGGCCACGATCGGCTTCTGTGCGCGGCACGTGCCCAACTGGAATCCGATCTCCATCTCGGGCTACCACATGCGCGAAGCGGGCGCGACGGCGGTGCAGGAGGTGGCGTTCACGCTTGCCAATGGGCTCGCGTATGTGGGCGCCGCGCGCGACGCGGGCCTCGCGGTTGATGAGTTCGCCCCCCGCCTCTCGTTCTTCTTTGCCTGCCACAGCGACCTGTTCGAGGAGGTCGCCAAGTTCCGCGCCGCGCGCCGTCTCTGGGCGCGGCTCATGCGCGAGCGGTTCGGCGCGTCGGACGCCAGCTGCAAGCTGCGGTTCCACACGCAGACCGGCGGCGTCACGCTCACGGCGCAGCAGCCGCTGAACAACGTCGTCCGGGTCGCGGTGCAGGCCCTCGCGGCGACCATCGGCGGCACGCAGTCGTTGCACACGAACGGGTACGACGAAGCGCTCGCACTTCCGACTGCCGAAGCTGCGACCCTGGCGCTCCGGACGCAGCAGGTCGTTGCGTACGAGTCTGGCGTGGCGGCGACGGCCGACCCGCTGGCGGGTTCGTACTACGTCGAGTCGCTGACCGATGCGATCGAGTCGCGCGCGCGGACGCTGATTGAGGACGTGGATGCCAAGGGCGGTGCGGTGGCGGCGATCGAGGGGGCGATGCTGCAGGACGCGATCGCACAAAGCTCGTATGAACACCAACAGGCCGTCGAGGCCGGACAGCGCATCGTCGTCGGCGTGAACCGGTTCACCGATGGTGCGCCGGCCCCAACGCTTCCCTCGCCCGACTACCGGGCGCTCGAAGCCGCCCAGGTCGCGAAGTTGTCCGCAGCGAAGGCGCGCCGCGACGCGGGCGCGGTCGGCGCGGCACTCGCGGATGTGGAGCGCGCAATGCGCACCGTGGTCACGCAGCCGACCGCCGGCAGCGGCGACGCCCTCATGGGCACGATCATCGTTGCCGTGCGCGCGCGGGCTTCGGTTGGCGAGATCAGCGACGCGATCGAGCGCGTGGCCGGGCGCCACCGCGCTCCGTGACGTTCGCTCGGTCCGGGGAGTAGGTTAGGACAATGTCCAACCGAATCGGCCTGACGGCCCTGGTCGCGGTGGTTCTCATCGCAGGTGCCGGCACGGCCCACGCACAAGACGAGGAGTTCGGTCGCCGCGGCGTTTCCGTCTCGATTGGCGCCGCGGCCAGCTCGGTCGGCACGTCGTGCATACCGACGTGCGCGGTTGATCGCCAGAACGGCGTTTCATGGACCTTCCGAGTCGCCGGACACGTGGCCAGCCCGTTTGCGCTCGGCCTCGAAACCACGGTTTACTCGGCCGGCGTTACGACCGCGAAGGGTGCCGGCGACTGGCGCATGGGTTGGGCGACCCTTACCGGCGTGTGGTATCCGAACTCCGAGGCCGACTTTTTCGTGAAGGTCGGAGCTGGGCTCACCATCGCGACCGTGGATGTCCCGTTCACCATCGCGGGCAACGTGCGCCTCAAGACGTCGGATATCGGCTATGTCGCGGGCATCGGCCGGGATTTCTACCTGACGGATCGCATCGCCATTACGGCGTATGCCGATTTCCTCGCCACGAGCCGATCGCGCGCCACCTTCGGGGGCGCCGACAGCGGTGCGCGCATCAGCACGGACATCCTGCACGCGGGCCTGGCCATTTCGATTCCGTAGCGGTCGGCGGAGGGGCCGAGCGCTCGACCGCACCCTGCGCCGCCGCTAGTTTTCTGCTCGGCCGTGCGCGCCATGCGCCTCGTGCCGCTTGGATTCCCTTCGCCCCGACATCCCGCTGTGCCGACGTACGAATACCGATGCCCGTCTGGGCACAATTTTGAGCATTTCGTCACTCGCATGAGCGAGGCAACCAGTACCATGGCCTGCCCGACGTGCGGGGTCAGTGCGCAGCGCAAGATCTCGGCGGGTGGCGGCCTGCTGTTCAAGGGGCCGGGCTTCTACAGCACGGATTACGGCAAGGACGGCAAGAAGGACCAGCGCGCCGCGGCGAGTAAGTCGGCGAGTGGCGGGGACGGAAAGGCGGCTGCCGCGTCCGATGCCGCGCCCGCCAAGCCGG
>VGVM01000031.1 GCA_016874035.1 Gemmatimonadota bacterium | reverse complement strand
GTTGACGGCCAACCGTCTGGCGCTTCGGTCGCGTCTTATCTTCAACCCATGACCACACCCGCAGCCACCGACCCACGCTTCCCCGTCGGGAAGTTCGCGCCACCCGCCGCCTACGATGACGCGTTCCGTGCCGCCGCGATCGCGACACTCGTCGCGCTGCCCGCCAACCTCCGCACCGCACTCTCGGGCCTGACCGACGCCCAGCTTGCTACCCCGTACCGCGACGGCGGATGGACCGTGCGCCAAGTCGTCCATCACCTCGCCGACTCGCACGTCAACTCGTACATCCGCCTCCGCTTCGCGCTCACCACCGAGCGGCCGACCATCATGCCGTACCCGGAAGAAGTCTGGGCGGAGCTGCCGGACGCGAAGAACGGCCCGATCGATACTTCGCTGAACATCCTGGACGGCCTGCATGCCCGCTGGACGATGCTCCTCAAGTCACTCAAGCCCGCCGAATTCGGACGCGTCTGGGTGCACCCGGACCACGGCGAGCGCACGGTGGACTGGATGACCGCGTTGTACTCCTGGCACTCGAGGCATCACACGGCACACGTCACCGAGCTGCGCAGGGCCAAGGGCTGGTAGCGGTCCGGCCCGGGACAGCGAGGCGGGGCACGGCGGCGGACAACCTTGACATGCTGCACGCCGTCGTGACGTTTAGGTGCGAGTAACCGGTAAACCAAGTGGGTACGCGGCCCCCTGTGCTGCGCGCGATTCCCCGTCACGGCACACTTCTAACTACGCTGGAGGATCCGATGTTGCGGTTGTTCCGCCGGATTTCCCTGTCGCTCGCCGCGTTCGCGGCGCTCGCGGCGCCCCCACTTGCCAGCGCGGCCGCCCAGGGGGGCGGCTCGATCCGCGGCAAGGTCATTGACGCCGCGACGCAACAGCCCGTGGCGAACGCGCAGGTCTTCGTCGTCGGCACGCGGCTTGGCTCGATGACCGCGCGCGACGGGTCGTACTCGTTCGCCGGCGTGCCGGCCGGCCCGCAGGTCGTGCGTGTGCGCGCGATCGGATTCTCGCCGATTGAGCGGACCGTCATGATCACGAATGGCACTGCGGCACCACTCGACTTCGCAGTGACCACGGCGGCCGTGTCGCTCGATGAAGTCGTCGTGACCGGCACCGCCGGCGCCGCGCGTAAGCGTGAGGTCGGGAACTCGATCGCCCAGCTCAACCTCGGCGATACCCCGAAAGTCGCGACGGACGTGTCCTCGATGCTCGCCGGCAGCATGGCCGGGGTCAGCATCTCCGGCGGCAACGGCAACGCCGGCAGCGGCTCCGCCATCCGGCTTCGCGGCACCACCAGCGTCGCCCTGACGAACCAGCCGCTGATCTATGTGGACGGCGTCCGCACGCGCAGCGACGAGTACCCGCGGAACGGCATCTTCACCGGCACGACGCAGCGTGGCGCGAACGCGTACGCCAGCCCGCTGAGCGACATCAACCCGGCGGACATCGAACGGATCGAGATCGTGAAGGGCGCGGCCGCCGCGACGCTGTATGGCACGGACGCGGCCGCGGGCGTGATCCAGATCTTCACCAAGCGGGGCACGCAGGGCGCGGCCAAATGGACCGCACAGTTCAACACGGGCATCAGCAAGCTGCAGAAGTTCGGCACCGACACGGTGCCGTTCCTCTACATGGATCCGTTCCTCCGGAACGGCCAGCGCTTCGGCATGAACGCGCAGGTCTCCGGCGGCACGCAGAACAACGTGAAGTACCTGATCTCGGCCGGCGCGGACAACACCGACGGCGTGCTGCCGAACGACCGGGACAAGAAATACAACCTGCGCCTGAACCTGGACTTCTCGCCGGCCAAGAACCTGGCGATGAGCTGGAGCAGCGCGTACACGCAGGACCTGATCGCGCAGACGCCGGCCGGCAACAATGCGCAGGGCGTCACGCTGAACGCGTTCCGCCGCGACCGCAACTACTTCGCCAGCGCCAATCCGGATACGATCCGGCGGGTGCTCGAGCAGCAGCTGAACCAGACGATTGACCGATCCACCATGGGCACGACGCTCACGTGGACGCCGCTGGTGAAGCTCTCCAGCAAGTTCACGGTCGGGTACGACCGCGCCGCGCTCGAGAATCGCAACCTGCGCCCATACGGATTCCCCGCCGTCCCGCTCGGCTTCATCCAGAACCAGCGCTGGTCGTCCACGACCTTCAGCTCGGACTGGGTGAACAACTACGAGTTCAATCCGCGCAGCGACCTGCGCGTCACGGCGTCGGCCGGAACGCAGTATGTCTCGACGCTGGTTTCCGACGTGGTCGGCCTCAGCGAGAACTTCCCCGCCCCGACCGAAGCCACGGTGGCCAGCGGCGCGATCAAGAACGCCGATGAAAACCGCCAGACCGTCGTCACCGGCGGCGCGTTCGGCCAGGCCTTGATCGGCTACAAGGACCGCTACTTCGTCACGATCGGCGCCCGCGTGGACGGCAACAGTGCGTTCGGCCGTGACTTCGGCTTCCAGACCTACCCGAAGATCAGCGCGACGTGGGTGCTCAGCGACGAGTCGTTCTGGAAGGACCAGTTCGGCACGCTCAAGCTGCGCGCCGCCCGGGGCGTGGCAGGCCGCGCGCCCGGCGCCTTCGCGGCCGTGCAGACCTGGAACCCCGTCGGCTGGGGAGGCCAGCCGGCCGTTCGCCCGGCGAACCTGGGCAATCCGGAGCTGGGTCCGGAACGTACCGCTGAGCTTGAACTCGGATTCGACCACTCGATCCTCGACGGTCGCATTAACACGGACTTCACCTACTACAACGCCAAGACCACCGATGCGCTGTTCTCGGTGCGGAATGCGCCGTCGAACGGCTTCCTGGCGAGTTCGCTCAAGAACGCCGGATCGATGCAGAAGTCCGGCCTCGAGATCGCGATCAACACGATCGTCCTTGACCGCCCCATGCTCGGCATCAATGCAGGCGTCAACCTCAGCACCAACAAGAGCGAAGTGCTCGACCTGGGCGGCGCGCCGTCGTTCTCGGTCGGCAACAACGGCTGGGTCGTGAAGGGCAAGCCGGCGCCGGTTGTCCGCGGGCGCCTGATCCGCAACCCGAACGAAGTCGGTGGTACCCCGGACACGGTGTCGAACTACGACTTCGGCCCGAGCCAGCCGACGCGCACGATCGGCGGCACAATCTCGGTGCGCACCTGGCGCAGCATCACCGCGACGTTGCGCGGCGAGTATCAGGGCGGCGCGTACATCAACGAGGACGCCTCGTATCAAGCGCTCACGCGCTCCGTGCTCTGGCCGACTTGCTTCGACGCCTACCCGAAGCTCACCGCGAACCAGCCCGTGACGGTGCGAGAGCGCCTCACCTGCGTGCCGACCAACATCCGGTCGGACATGTTCATCTTCCCGGCGGACTTCTTCAAGCTTCGCGACCTGACGATCGAAGTTCCACTCGGGCGGCTCATCCCGCGCACGGCCAGCAGCTCGTTCCTGTTCTCGGCCAAGAACTTCTACCGTCGCAACTACGGGATGCCGCTATTTGATCCCGAGATGTCGGGCAACGACGGCTTCAACGCAACGGTTCGGTACATCTCGGAGCACATCCCTGCCCCGGCGACGTACACCACCTCCTTCCGCATCTCTTTCTAGGACCATTCCGATGACTTCGATGATCAAGCCAGTGATCCGTCGCGTCGCGGGACTCACCGCAATCGCAGGCGCAGGGATCGTGACTGCGGCCTGCAGCGTGGACGTGACCAACCCCGGCCCTGTCCAGGCCGGGTTTCTCGAGAACAAGGCCGCACTCGCCGCCATCGTCAACGGCGCGGGGCGCAACCTCGCCGAGGCCATGAACTGGGTCGGCTACACCGGCGGCGCCGTGTCGCGCGAGATCTTTCCCGCCGGTTCGACCGGCTCGTTCGGTATCTCGGTCCAGCAGCAGAACGGCCGGCTGATGGATGATGAAGTCGGCACGCAGTGGAACCTCTCGCAGCAGGCGCGGTGGACGGCCGAAGATGCCGTCACCCGCACGAAGGCGATCCTGGGCGACGCCGACGCCGCCAAGAACGTGAACGTCGCGCAGGCACTCGTGTGGGCCGGCTACGCCAACCGCCTCCTCGGCGAAAACATGTGCGACGGCGTGATCAACGGCGGCGCGAAGCAGGCCGCGTCAGTGTACCTGGATCGGGCCGAGGCGCACTTCACCGAGGCCATCGCAGTCGCGACCGCGGCCGCCAACGCCAACCTTGTCAGCGCGGCGACGGCCGGTCGGGCGTCGGTCCGCCTCGACAAGAACAACCTCACCGGTGCGACGGCCGATGCGGCGACCATTGCGAACACGTTCGTGTACCGCATGTCGTACTTCATCACGGACCTCGACCAGTACAACCGCATCTTCTGGGCCTCAGCGAACCAGCCGTACCGCGCACACACGGTGTGGAACACGTACTACGATGCCTATCGCAAGGCCACGCGCGATCCCCGCGTGCCGTTCGACTCGAGCGCGACGCAGTTGCTGGGCGACGCCGCCGTGGGTTCGCTCGGCCGGGTGCGCTGGTACTTCCAGACCAAGCACAACAGCCAGACGGCGCCCATCAACCTTTCGACCGGCTGGGAGATGCGGTTGATCGAAGCCGAGGCGAGGCTGGTGGGCGGCGACGTGACGGGTGCGATGACCATCCTGAACGCACGGCGCACGGGGCTTGCGCTGCCGGCGCTCACGGCGGCAAACGCGACCGAAGCGTGGACGGCCCTCAAGCGTGAGCGCGGGATCGAGCTGTGGCTCGAAGGGCGCCGCCTTGGCGACCTCAAGCGCTGGGCCGCCCTCAACCGCCCGGGAATTGGCGAGGACATGACCGGCCGCGACCTCTGCTTCGTCACGCCTCGCTCCGAGAAGGAGACGAATCCCAACTTCGTGCCGTAGGCGCACGAACGGCAGCCAGAAACGCGAAACGGCCCGGCGGAATCGCCGGGCCGTTTTCGTTTCGCGACCAGCACCGCGTCAGGGTATCGCGCGCAAGTCTGGCGGCGACCCGCCGATCCGGCCATGGTTGCCCGACGCTCGCGAGCGTGCCTTGGCAAAGGCCGCTGCCGCGACAACCACGAACGCCGCACTGATCGCACCGGCAGCAACCCACGAACGCCTCCGATCCAGCGTGCGGACGTCGGCTCGTGCGATCACCTCACGTGGAAGCCGCACCGCATCACGCCCCAGGTACGCCGTCGCCACACCATCCCACGTCGCCACCTGCTCGACATCGAGGATAGTCGTGCCGGCCGCGTCAACCGCGCGGACGCGGCCCGAGACCGTTCGTACCCGCGGGCCAATCATGGCCGCCATCGTAGAACTGCCGTCGCCGGTGAGCTCGATCCGCACATCGGTCGCTGGCGCAACCGCGCCGCCCGCGGGCGGGAGGTAGCTGAAGCAGGCGGTGTTGATCAGCAGCGAACCGGCCGAGACCACCGCGAAAGTGCGTTTCATGGTACCAGAAGATACCCCACCGGCCCCGCAGAAACGCAGAAGGCCGCCGGTGCGAAGCACCTGGCGGCCGAGGGACCCCGGTTGCCACGCACGCCGGCATTGGAACTCTACGTCCTACCGCGCGGCGGCGGGCAATTCTTCTCCTAATATCCACTACCTACTACCTACTACCTATTACCTGTTCCTCTAGTGGAGCTGAGGGGGATCGAACCCCTGACCTCTGCAGTGCGAATGCAGCGCTCTCCCAGCTGAGCTACAGCCCCAGCGAATACCTCTTGGGTGGACGCGTCACCTCACACGGCGGCCGGTCGCACTCCGGTCTCAGGCATGCCAGTCCAGCTACCTGATGCACTTCCTGAAACGACAAGCCCCGCCGAGATACGATCGGGCGGGGCCGACGTCACGGGGTTAAACCTAGTCCGGTTTCGTCGCGGGTCAAGCGGTTTCGATAGGTTCCAGAGCGGTATGCTGCCACCCAGACCGAGTAGGCCTGCACGGTGAAGCAATCGTCCGTGTTGCCGAGCGCCGGAGACGTCCGGGCTGCGGCCGCGCGCATTGCGGCGCATGTCGTGCGCACGCCGCTCGTCCGCAGCGAAACGCTCAGCGAATACCTGGGCGGCGACGTGTGGCTGAAGTGCGAGTGCGAGCAACGGACCGGCTCGTTCAAGTTGCGCGGCGCGACCAACGCGCTCGCCTGCCTCGATCCAGGAATCCGGGCGCGTGGCGTCGTTGCCTCGAGCGCCGGCAACCACGGCGCCGGCATCGCGCATGCCGCGCACGTGCTGGGCGTCCCCTGCACGGTCTTCGTGCCCGCCCATGCGCCGGCCGCCAAGCGCGACAGGATCGCCGCGGCCGGCGCCGTCGTGGACGCGTCCGCGCCGCACTACGACGCGGCGGAGGCGCTCGCCATCGCCCACGCCTCGCGCACCGGCGCGGCCTTCGTGAACCCGTGCATCGGTCGTGACCTGCTGGCCGGCCAGGGAACGGTCGCGCTGGAAATTGTCGAGGACCTTCCCCAAGTCCGCACGATCATCACGAACGTCGGGGGTGGCGGACTGTGCGGCGGCATGGGCGGCTACCTCAACGACGCGGCGCCGGGTGTCGCGCTCATCGGGGCGCAGAGCGCCCACACTGACGTCATGGCGCGTGCGCTCGCGGCGAACGCGCCAGCCGACGACCCGCACATGCCGACGTTGTGTGACGGCCTCGCGGGGCTCGTGGATACCACGATGCTCGCGCAAGCCCGCGAATCGCTCACGCGCATCGCCGTCGCGCGCGAAGCGGCGGTGGCCGAGGCCGTCGCGTACCTCTGGCGCGAGGAAGGCCGCCGCGTCGAGGGCGCCGGTGCAGCAGGCCTCGCCGCCCTGCTGGCCGGCCGGGCCGGCGAGATCGAGTTCCCCTGCGCCGTGGTGCTGAGCGGGGGGAACATAGATGAGGGGGTGTTCGAGCGCGTGTTGGCTGGGAACTACAACAGCGGGTGATGGGTGGTCGGTGGTCGGTGTTCGGTTGAGGTGACCACGACTGATAGCCGACCACCGACCACCCAACACTCGTCGTAGCCGTTCCGGCTAGTTTCCTCGCGTGTCCCTTTCCGTCACCTTCCTCGGCACTGCCGCCTCCCGCCCCACGATCGAACGTGGCGTGAGCGCGCTCGCCATCGCCCGCGAGGGCGAGACGATGCTCGTGGACTGCGGTGAAGGCACGCAGCGGCAAATGATGCGGTACGGCGTGTCGTTCGCGTTCGGCGACATCTTCTTCACGCATTTCCACACCGATCATTTCCTTGGTGTGCTGGGACTGGTGCGCACGCTCACGCTGCAGGAACGCACCGAACCGCTCCGGATCTGGGGACCCAAGGGCGCCGCGCAGCTGTTCCGTCGCGCGGAGGGCATCGGAAACGATCGGCTCAGCTTCCGGCTGGATGTGGTCGAGGTCACGCCGGGCGAGGCAATCCGCCGCAAGGACTACTCGATGCTCCCCTATGCGGTGGACCACAAGGGTGCGAGCGCGATCGGCTGGGCGCTGATCGAAGATGAACGCCGCGGTGTGTTCAATCCCGACCTGGCCCGGGATCTCGGAATCCCCGAAGGCCCGCTCTGGGGTCGCATCCACAAGGGCGAGTCCATCACCCTCGCCGACGGGCGCGTGATCGAGCCGTCAACGCTGGTCGGGCCGACCCGGCCGGGACGCAAGGTCGTGGTGACCGGAGATACACGCCCCTGCGGTGCGACCATTGAGACCGCGCTCAACGCCGACCTGCTCGTCCACGAAGCCACCTTCGCCGACGAGGAAGCGCAACGCGCACTGGAGACGGGGCATGCGACCGCGCGCGAGGCGGCGCTGGTGGCCGCCGGTGCCGGTGTACGCCGCCTGATGCTCACCCACTTCTCGGCCCGCTACTCGCGCGATCCGTCACTGCTCGAGCGTGAGGCGCGCGAGGTGTTTGCCGCGACCTCCTGTGCCCGGGATGGTCAGGAGGTGGACGTACCGTTCGTGGGTCAGCCGGCGCCGGTAGCCGAAATCCCCTCGACCCCGGCATCCTGATCCGACGCTCGGACGGCAACGAAGGGCCGTTCGTGCGTCGGCCGCGCTGAACCCGGAGTCCAGTAGATCGCTTCCGTACCCGGCGCGGTCGCAAACTGCAGCACCACGCCGTCCGACCCCGCGCCGATCTGCACGTTCAGCGCAGCCAGCTCGTCCGCCAGCGCGTCCAGTTCGTGGGCGACGGCCATCACGGCGTCGAGCGCCTCCTGGCCATCCGTGCTCGCCGGATTCAGCGTCGCGGCGTTCACGACGTCGAAATCGGCGACCGCAACGCGCCAGCGCTCGTGGCCGGCAATCCAGTCGTCCGCGATTCGCCGGACCAGCGGCAACGCAGCCGTCGCGGAATCCAGCGACCACGCGCGAGCGCCGGGGATCTTCACGGCGAGCGACGCTCCGTCTTCCGCTCCTCGAGTCGTCGCTGGCGCCGCGCGGTGGCCGCGGCGTGCCGCCGCCGATCGTCCTCGGTTTCCAGTTCCAGTGGCGGCACCGGCGAAGGCCGCCCGGCTTCGTCAATCGCGACGAACGTCGTGTAGCACGAATGCGTGTGACGCCGGACCCCGGTCAGGATGTTCTCCGCCTCGACCCGTACGCCCACTTCCATGGACGTTCGCCCGACCCAGTTCACGCTCGCCTTCATGATCACCAGTTCGCCCACCATGATGGCCTCGCGAAAATCCACGCGATCCACTGACACCGTGACGCAGGGCTGGCGCGAATGCCGCATCGCCGCGACGGCGGCCGTCTTGTCGAGCATGGCGAGAATCGCGCCGCCGAACACGTGGCCGCGCACATTCTCGTCGGTCGGCATCATGAGCGCGGTGGACTCGTGGCGCGACTGCGCCACGGTGTGGCGCGCCGCGGATGCGCTGGGAAGCTGGCTCATGCCGTGGAAGATGCAGCGTCGCGCGAGGGTCAACCACTGGGCGAACCGCGGCATGCGGCGCATCCTGCGGCCGGATGCCGCGGACGGTCGCCACCTGGCGTCCCCGGTCGTACGACGCGGCCACCGAGAACGCCTGTCGCAGTGCGACCCGCCACGCCTCCGACACGGTGGAGTCGAGCCAGATCACTCGCTCGATCGCCGCCGCCGGGGCGGACAGTCGGCTGGACCGGCCATCGGCGCGCTCGAGCAGCAGGGTGGTTCCGCCCGCTTCGGTGACCTCCACCAGGCTTCCGGCCGGCCCACGCCACCGGGTCGTATCGCCTGCCGAACGTCCCGATTCATCCGCGATCCCGGACCACCACTGCGGCGCCGGGGCAGGAACTGCCGTCAGCACCACGGGCTCGATGTCGGGACTCCGCCCGCGCGCGGGCACCGCGAACGCGACGCCAACGCCGCCATCGTGTTCGACAACACCGAAGCTGGTCGCGTCGAATGCAAAGGTCTCCAGGATCGCGCGGCTGGCCGCTGACGTGAGACCCGGCTGCGCGAGGATCGCCGCGCGCGAACGGGTCCACTCGGCGGTCCCCTCGCGCGCGATACGCGCCGCTGCCGAATCGCCGAACTCCGCCGCCAGCGACAGGACGCGGCCCGTCGCGATATCAACGGCATGACGGCGATAGCTGTGCGCATGCTCGGACGCGCTCGTATCCGCCGGATCCACGTCCAGATGGGTTTCCACCGATATCACCGGACCAAGCACCGAGACGATTTCCAGGTCGGCGGTCGCATGCATCTCGGGGTTTTCGGCTTCCGGCTCATCGGGATCCAGCGGCGCGACTCCCGGGTGTGCGCGCGCGTACTGGTTCGCGAGGCGCTCGATCGTCGTATCGCGCAGCAGCTCCACGGAGTCGCCGCGCATCAGGTCGCGCGCAAACATCCGGTACCCGACGAATACCGCATCCGGATACGACCGGTCGTCATCCGTGACATACAACTCGACGAACCGCCCCCCGACGCGCGCCACCAGCGTCGGCACGCCGCGCAGCGTAGCGCTGTCCGCGCTGACGCTGAGCCAGAACGTGGAATCCGCGGTGACCACGAGCCCTTCCGCAACAGGAAGGGGTTCGTTCACGGCACAAGCGCCGCCGAATCCTGCGAGGGCAATCACCAGCAGCCGCCGCGCCGCCGTCGCGCGCCGCCGATTCATCCCCACGCCCAACCGCCGCACCGAATCGCGGAGCTAAGCCGCGCGCGCGATCACGGCGACGCCCTCAAGCAGTCGCTCGATCTCGTCGGGGCTGGTGTAGCAGGCACAGCCGGCGCGTACGAGCCCGTCGTCGCCGTGGCCCAGCTGCGCGACAATGGTGCTCGCGTAGAAATCGCCGTGCGACACGAAGACGCCTCGCGCGGCGAGGGCCTTCGCCACTCCCGTTGAGTCCACGCCAGACACCGTGAACGCCGCGGTCGGCGTCCGCGGCCTTGTGGGCGGCGGACCGTAGCGGGTCACGCCGGAGATCGCGCCGAGCCCGTCCCACAGGCGTGTGAACAGCCCGTGCGCTCGCGTGTGGAGCCCCGTGAAGGCGGCTTCCAACCGCGCACGTCGCGAGCCGTTGCCGGCACTTCCGCCGAGCGACGCCAGGAAATCCACGGCGGCGCCCGAACCCACGATCCCCTCATGGTTCTGCGTCCCGGTCTCGAGCCGCTCGCCATCGGCGCTCGGTGCGGGGTCGAGCCGCGGCGCGTCGAGCGCATTGATCAAGTCGCGGCGACCGTACAGCACGCCGGTGTGCGGCCCGTAAAACTTGTACGGCGAGCACGCAAGGAAATCGCAGTCGAGCGCGCGGACATCAACCAGCACGTGCGGAGCGTAGTGCACGGCGTCCACGAAGCTGAGCGCCCCGACGCTGCGTGCGAGCGCGGTCGCGCGCGCGATGTCGTTGACGGTGCCGATCGCATTGGAAGCGCCGCCGATCGCGAGGAGGCGGGTCTTGGCGCCCACGAGGGCGCCCAGCGAAGCCCAGTCGAGTTCGCCTGTGTCGATGTCGGCGCGCGCGTGCCGCACCGTGACACCCCGCTCACGGGCGACCCGCAGCCACGGCGCGATGTTCGCATGATGGTCGAGGTCCGTCACGATGATCTCATCGCCCGCGCCCCACCGCGCGCCCAGCGCTCGCGCGATATGAAAGGTCAACGTGGTCATGTTGTTGCCGAACGCGACTTCGCTGGCATCGCAATTGAGGAAGTCGGCCATGGCCGCACGAGCGCCCGCCAGCATCGCGTCGGTCTCGGCGCTGGTCGGGTATTCCCAGTGTGTGTTGGCGTTGTGATGCAGCAGGTAGTCCGCCATCGCGTCCGCGACGCCTTGCGGCACCTGCGTGCCTCCGGGTCCGTCGAAATACGCCACCCGCACCCCGCCATGCGAACGCGCGAGCGCGGGAAACTGCGCGCGAACCTGCTCGAGTGAAGCCGTCATGAAGTGGTCAGCCGGGGTACGGGGCGCAGCTAGTCAATCACTTCGCCGGCGATCCGCTCGATCACCTTGACCGCCTCGACGTGGTCGGCCTCCTCGCCCAACTCGCGATGCGCCATGCTCATCAGCTCCGCCGCGAGCTGGATCATCGGCGCCGGCACCTTCTGCTCGCGCAGCGCGCGCGCCGCGATGCCGACGTCCTTGTCGAGCAGCGCGAGACGGAAGGTCCGCGGAAACGCTCGGGTGAGGACCCGCTGCGGGAAGAGGTTCTGCGAGGAATTCGAGCGGCCGCTCGACGCGTTGATCACGTCGAGCGCGACCGCGGGGTTCACGCCGGCCCGTGCGAGCGCGGCGAGTCCTTCGCCGAGGCTCCAGATATGCACCGCGAGCATCGCCTGGTTGATGGCCTTCAGGGCATGTCCGGCGCCCACCGGACCGCAGTGCACGATCTTCTCGCCGAACGCCTCGAGCACGGGCATCGCGCGGTTCATGTCGGTCGGCGACCCGCCAACCATGATCGTCAGCGTGCCGATTTCGGCGCCCGCGACGCCGCCTGACACCGGCGCGTCAATGAACGCCACGCCCCTCGCCGCGAGCCGCGACGCGATCCGGCGCGATGTCGCGGGATCGCCTGACGTGCAGTCGATGAGCATCGCGCCTTCCGCGAGCCCGGCCTCGAGCCCGGCCGGACCGTCGAGCAACGCCGCGACGTCGTCGGAGGTCGGAAGGCAGGTGACGACGAACTTCGCGCCGGCGGCGGCCGCCGCAGGAGTGTCCGAATGCGTCGCCTGGTATTGGGCCGCAAAGCTTGCGGCGCGCGAGGCCGTCCGGTTCCAGACGCGGAGCGAGAACTCCGGCGCCGCGAGGTGCTTCGCCATCGGGGCGCCGATGGCCCCAAGCCCGAGAAACGCGACTGCTGTCATCGTGGGAAAATACCAAAGCGGGCAGTCGGTAAGGGAGGAGGCCGGCCCCCCACCAGCACCGGCGCTCAACCCCGAGTTACCAACTACCCGCTTTCGATTCTCACCCTTCTGCCTACTTAGAACCCCGAACGACCCGAAAGGTTGCTATGTCGTCGGGACGTCTTCTTGCCCTGGACTACGCCGGGGTCCCGGCGCGGGTTTCAGCACCGGGCCCCGGCCGGGACTCACAGGGTGTTGCCGACGCAGAATGGCGATTAGCTTCGCCCCACATCTATAAGAGCAGTGCCCGTTCTTCATCCGTGACGGGGTGACCGCGCAGCTTCCGCGACCGCCCTGGAGACCCCCGATGACCACCACCAGCGCGCGCAAGGCAGAGCAGTCCCTCGCGGCGCTGCTCGCGCCCGACATCCTCGACCTGCTCGAGACCGAACCGGGCACCGTCGCGGCGGAGACCGAGGACCTGCACCCGGCCGACCTCGCCGACGTCGCGGAGGCGCTGCCACGGAGCCAGATCCCCGTCCTGCTCGCCGCGCTGCCGTCCGATCGCGCCGCCGCGGTGCTCGAGTATTTCGCGGACGAACTGCGCGGCGAGTTGCTCGAGGAAATGAGTGCGCAGCAGGCGGCGACGCTTGTTGCGGCCATGACGCCGGACGATCGGGCCGACACGCTCGAGGGCATTGACGAGGAGCGCGCGGAAGAAATCGTTGACGCGCTCCCGGCCGAAACGCGCCGCCAGACCGAACAGCTGCTCCAGTACCCGCCGGACAGCGCCGGCGGGCTGATGACGACCGACGTCGTCTCGGTCCCGGAGTCGTACACGGTCGAGGAAGCGCTCCGGCGCGTACGGGAGATTGCGCGGTCCGGTCGCCGCGAGGCGATGAACACGCTGTACGCACTCAACGTGGACGGCGCGCTCAGTGGTGTGCTCTCGCTGCGTGAACTGCTCGCCGCGCCGGAAGGGGCCCGGATTGCCGATGTCGCGTGGCCCGAGGTGCGGCGCGTGTCGGTGACGGCGGACCGCGAGGAGGTCGCACGGCTGATCGCCGAATACGACCTCGTGGCGATTCCCGTCGTGGACGACCGGGAACGCATCCTCGGCGTCGCGACGGTTGACGACGTGATCGACGTGATCGAGAAGGAACAGACGGAAGACGTGCAGAAACTCGGCGGCGTCGAGGCCTTCGAGGAGCCGTACATGCAGATGGGTATCGTGGCCATGATCCGCAAGCGCGCCGGGTGGCTGGCGATCCTCATCGTCCTGCAGATGTTCACGACCTCGGTGATGCAAGGGTTCGACTCGGAGTTGACGCGGCTGCCCGTGCTGTTGCTCTTCATCCCGCTCGTCATGAGCGGCGGCGGCAACTCCGGCTCGCAAGCGACGTCGCTGGTGACCCGCGCCATGGCGCTCAACCAGGTGCACCTGGCCGACTGGTGGCGCGTCGCGCTGCGCGAGTTGCCGACGGGTCTCGCGCTGGGTGTGATCCTCGGCGCGATCGGCGCGGCGCGTGTCGGGCTGGCGCAGGCCGGGTTCGATGCCGGCTGGACGCTGGGCGACGGCCAGGTCGGCTACAACTACGAGGAGAACGGGACGCCGTGGGAACTCGTCGCGACCAACGTGTTCCTCGCGTTGACCGCGATCGTGACGTTCGGCTCGATGGCCGGTTCCATGTTGCCGTTCGTCCTGAAGCGGCTGGGCTTCGACCCGGCCAGCGCGTCCGCGCCGTTCGTCGCGACGCTCGTGGACGTGACCGGACTCCTCATCTACTTCACGCTCTCGATACTCGTCCTCGGCCGGTTCATGTCGTGACGAGTCCCGCGACGGCGGCGCAGGCGGACCGCGCGGCGGATCAGGCGGTGGTGGGCACCGGGTTCACCCTGCTCGCCGCCCTCGGCTTCGCCGCAGTCAGCACACTCACCAGCGTGGCGATCAGCGGCGGCGCCGTACTCCCGACGGTGCTCGCGTGGCGCTATGTGCTGGCGGCCGTGGTGATGACCGGGTTCGTCGGTGTCCGCGGCTACCCCCGCGTGCGCGGCCGCGAGCTCACGAAGTTCCTGGTGATCGGCGGCGGCGGGCAGGCACTGCTCGTCGGGCTCGCGCTCTCGAGTATCGCGTACATCCCGGTGGCGACGCTCGCCTTCCTCTTCTACACATACCCGGCGTGGGTGTCGCTGGTACAGGCCATGCGCGGCGCGGAGCGGATGACCGGTCAGCGGCTTGGCGCGCTCGCGCTGAGTTTCGGGGGCATCGTCGTGATCGCCGGCGCGCCGTCCGCCGGTTCTGTGTCGGGCAATGCGATCGGCATCCTCGGGCTGGCGCCGTTCTGGAGCGGAGTCGTCCTCGCGCTCTCCGCCGCGATCGTGTACGGCGCCTACATCCCGACCATGCAGGCGATGCAAAAGACCCACCCCGTCGCGGTCACGAGCGCGCTCTCGAAGATCGGCGCGGCGGTGTGCTTCCTGCTCTGGTCGGTGGGGAGCGGCGGGTTCGACTATGCGCTGTCGGCACGTTCCTGGTTGGCGATCGCCGCGCTGGTGCTGTTCAGCACGGTATTGCCGTCCGTCTTCTTCCTCATGGGGCTGATGCGGCTCGGACCGGTCCGGACGGCAATCGTGAGCACGATCGAGCCCTTCCTCACGGCGGTCATTGGCGTGCTGGCGCTGGGTCAGGCGCTGACGTGGCGCACGGCCGTCGGCGGCGCGATGATCGTGGCGGCGGTCGCGCTGCTCCAGTTCAAGCGCGAGCGGGTGGCTTAGCCCGCACCAGCAGCACGCCGCCGGCGATCGCCACGGCCGCGAACGCAAACCACTGGAAGGCATAGCCGCGGTGCGGGCCTTCGTCGAACGCCGGCAGCCCGACGCGCACCGGCACCGAGTCGGCCCGCAGCGCACTGTCCGATGTCTGCATGAGGATGTACGGCGCGAGCGGCCGCCCGACGAGTCGCTCGGCCGCAGTACGATCCAGCCGCCGAAGCAGGCGTTGCACACTGTCGCCGCACGTGGGCGGCAGTGGGCCCTGCGCGCCTGCGCCGCACGGTTGCACCCACGTCTCGGTGTAACCGGACGCCGAGATCGAATCGCCTTCGCGCCAGCGGCCAAAGTCAGTCGTGCGCGCGTCCGCGGAATAGGCCCAGCCGCGGTCCACGAGGATCGCGCTATCGCCGCCGCCGAACGGCACCGGTGTGAGGAAGTGCACGCCGGGTGAGCCGTTGCGCATGCGAGGACCCCAGGCGATCTCGCGCGGGTAATCAGCAGCGCCCGTCAGGGTCGCCCGACGGTAGCGGCCGACCCCTGTGTCCCCCGGCAGGAGCGCGGCGGCGAGCGTGGCCATGCCCAGGCGTTCGGTGAGCAGCTGGTTGTACGCCTGTTTTTCGCGCAGCCGGCCAACCTGCCAAAACCCGAGGCGGATGCAGACCGCCGCGACGGACAGCGTAATCAGCAACGTGACGATGCGGCGGGTCGGTGACATGTCGGAATAGGGGGCGTTCGAGCGAAACCTAGCGCCCTCGGCGGCGGGGAACTCGCTGTGATGCAAGTCACATTGGCAGTGCGACCTGGCTGCTTGTTGCGGCGCCCCGGTTTCGCGTACTTTCGGTCTTGATGCAAAGCGGTACTTGGCGACGGACAGCCCTTGTGGCGCGCGCCTCCGTGTTCGTCAGTGCGGTGGTGGCGTTGGCGTGCGGCCGTGAACCGGCCGGGATCGTGAATCCGGGCGTCGGGTTCGTGGTCGGCCAGCCGATTGCCTGGGTCGCCGAGTGGCCGACTGGTACGCCGGCATTCCAGACCAGCGGCGACGGCGCAACGGCCTTCAACCGTGTGCGCGTGCTGTTGCATCATCCCGACGGCTCGGTGGCGCTTGATACGCTGATTGCGTTCCCGGACGGCGCGCGTGACCTCACGGTCACGCTCCCGGTGCGGATTCCGGCGAACACACCGCCTGAAGGCATACCGCTCGACCTCAACCTGCGCTACGTGAATGCGCGCGGCGATACCGTATTTCGCGGCGGGCCAGCGCGCGTCACAGTGGTTCCGACGCGGCCGGGTGCGGGGCCGCCTCCGCCGGCGACGGTGACGATTCCGCTGCGCTACACGGGTCAAGGCGCAAATGCGACGTCCGTCGTGATTTCGCCACGAGCGCTGACGGCCAACACGGGTGAGACTTTCAACGTGTCCGCCGTCGCGCTCGATGCCAATGGCGCCGTGATCGCGGGCACGCCGATCGCGTTCTCATCGGACAACGAAACCATCGCTCGCGTTGACGGCACGGGAGCGGGTACCGCGGGCGCGCAGCGCGGGAGCACGACCATTCGCGCCCGGCTGCTTACGGGTCAGTCGGATGCCGCAGTACTGACCGTCTTGTCGCCGCCCCAACGGCTTGCGGCCGTGAGCGGTGGCGGTCAACAGGGCCCAGCCGGTTCGCAACTGCCACAGCCCGTTGTTGTGCAGGCGACCGCTCGCGATGGCGGCCCCGCTGCCGATGTCGCCATCACA
Organism: Gemmatimonadota bacterium; assembly: GCA_016874035.1. Classification (GTDB taxonomy): domain Bacteria; phylum Gemmatimonadota; class Gemmatimonadetes; order Gemmatimonadales; family Gemmatimonadaceae; genus Fen-1231. The sequence goes on along the minus strand of VGVM01000031.1, from coordinate 14,022 downwards.
TTCGCGGCGAGTGGCGGTGGCCTTGTTGGCACGGCGACCGCTCGTACCGACGCGCAGGGTCGCGCGCAGACGACATGGAGACTCGGCACGACGCCGGGGCCGCAAACGCTCACCGCGTCCGCAGCGGGACTCGACGGCTCCCCGGTCACGTTTGCTGCTACGGCTCGCCCCATCGATCCTGTTGCGCTGCTGATCGCGTCGCAGCCGCCGGAGGCGACCGTCGCCGGGAACTCCTTCGAGATAGTCGTACATGCACTGGACGCCTTTGGCGGCGTCGCCGCCGGGTTCAACGGCCCGGTCACGCTTGGCGTTGCGTCTGGCCCGTCCGGTGGATCGCTGGTCGGCGCCGCCACGGCGAATGCCGTCGCGGGAGTGGCGCGGTTCTCGGCAGCTCGCCTGCTCGTTGCCGGCGCGTACACGATCAGCGCGAGCGCGCCGGGCCTGCGCGGCGCGACGTCCGCGCCCGTCACCGTGACGCACGGTCCGGCGATGCGGCTCGTGTTCCAGAACTACCCGACCGCCGGCGCAGTGGCCGGCACGCCGCTCGACCTCGTGACCGTGGACGCGCGCGATGCGTTCAACAACCTCGCGACCGGGTTCTCGGGTCCCGTGTCGTTGTCCGTGCTCTCATCCGCAGCGATTCGCGCCGGCAATGATGACGTGCGGATGCTGGGCTCTCCGTTCGTCGCGCCCGCACCGTCGGCGTTCACGGCCGCCCTCAACGCCGGTGAAACCGTGACGGCAACGGCGCGCAATGGAGTGGCCCAGTTCAACAACCTGTTGGTCACGCTGGCCGGCACGCTGTCGTTCACCGCGTCGTCGTCCGGCCTGCAATCGGCGGTCGGTCCGACGTTCGGTGTCGCGGCTGGGCCGCCGGCTCGACTCTCCGTGGTGGGCGGTGCCGGCCAAACCGGTGCCGCAGGCGGCGCGCTGGCAACGGCGATCACGGTCCAGGTTGCCGACTCTTACGGAAACGCCGTTGCGATCGCCGGCCGTTCTGTCACCTTCACGGCCTCGAGCGGCGGCTCGGCGTCGCCGGCCACCACCACGACATCAGCATCGGGTCAAGCGTCAACGACGTGGACGCTGGGCGCCACGGTTGGCACGCAGACGCTTTCCGCTTCGAGCAGCGGAATCCTCTCCGGGCCGATTGAAGCCACTGCGTTCGGCGGCAACGCATCGAGCGGCGGCCACTTCATGGTGATCCATGACGTGAACTGGCTGGATCCAAGCTACGGCATCAATGCATCATATCCGTCGAATTCGCAGTTCCTCAGGAACCTGGTGAACTTCACCGTGCCCAGCGGCCCGCGCGCGACGGCGAACAAGATCCTGCTGTTCGATTTCGGGACACCTGTCCTTACGAACTACACTTTCACGGGGAACTGGCTGGCCGCGAAGGGCGTCATCGAATCGCAGGGTTTGGTCACGGCGCAAACGACCACACGGTCCGTCTTGTCGAGCGTCCCCGCCGACGTGAAGATGTTGATCCTGCACGGCCCAACTGGCACGTTCAGCACGACCGAAGTCAACGCGCTGAAGACGTTCATCGCGCAGGGTGGCCGCGTGTTGTACATCGGCGAAAACAGCGGATTCCAGTACACGCTGACCGCCGCGAACCTGCTCATCGCCCAGATGGGCGGCAGCACCACGGCTGTCCCGGGCTGCGCCTTCGGGCAGACCGTGGCTGTCGCGCACCCGTTGACCGCGGGCATGACGCTCTCTGGCGCGCTCTCGCTGAACGTTGCATGTGCCTCGACGATGACTGCCGGGGCAGGTGACGTCGTGCTCATCCGAGACCTGAGCAACAATCCGCTGGTCGTGATCGTGAACGTGTCCACTACGCTGATACCGGTGTCGGTCCCAGCGCCGGTCGAGGTCATGTCGAGCGTAAGAGTGGATGCAGACGCCGCTGCGGACGGAATCGACCGCACCGCCGGCCCCGTGGTGCGCCGACCGCGATAAAGTCCCAGATGTGCGGTTCTCCGCGCCGATCACATGGAGCGTGTTGTGGCAGGAATCGCTGAGGCACGGCCAGCGCCAACCCGGCCGATCAAAACAGCCCGAGTTGCTCGCCGAGCAGCTCGGGCTGGATCGTTTTCATGCCGAGGCCTTCCTGCAGCATGCGGATCGACGCAGGGCTGTGCCCCGCGAAATGGTTGTTCACGTAGCCGTAGGCAGTCGTCACCCGTGACATGAGCCCGCGCAGCGTGCCGACCCACGTGGCGATCTCCTTCGACCGGTCCACCTGGATGCGCGAGTAGTCCACGATCGAACGGTCCGGCCCCATCCAGCGCAGGTAGGCGAAGTCCGTGGTCGGATCCTCGGCGAGCTTGACCAGCCACTGCCGCGGAATCCACTTGCCATCGCTGAGCGCGAGCGCCACGCGGTATTCCTTGAGCAGCGCCACCACGCCCTCGGTGATCCAGCCGCGCTGGCGGAACTCGATCGCGAAGCGCATGTCCGGTGGGAGGAGCGGCAGGAACCCCGCGAGCGCCGGGAGTTCCGCGGGCCCGAAGTCCGGCCCGCACTGGATCAGGATCGGTCCGAGCTTGTCGCCGAGTGCGCGCGTGACGTCGAGGAACCGGAGCAGCGGGTCGCCCGCGTCGCGCAGGCGCCGCTCGTGCGTGATTTCCTGCGGCAGCTTGAGCGAGAACGTGAAGTTCGGCGGCGTGCGACGCGCCCATCCTTGTACGGTCTTCGCCGGTGGGATCGCATAGAACGTCGAATCCACTTCCACCGTGTCGAACGCCCGCGCGTACATCGTGAGGAAATCCGCCGGCTTCGTGCCCGCCGGGTAGAACGGGCCGACCCAGGCGGGATAGTTCCAGCCCTGCGCGCCGAAGCGAAGCACGCCCGCACTCATGAATCCGCGCCGGCGAGTATCCGAGTGGAAACAGCGGGGTCAACGTTCGCGCCGCTCACGATCGCCACGACGCGCTTGCCGGCGAATCGTTCGTCATGAAGCGCCGCCGCAAGCGGCGCAGCACCCGCGCCTTCGGGAATGATGCCGGTTGTCGCCGCGATGCGGCGCAGCGCGTCGGCCACCTGCGAAACCGTCACGACCACGGTGCCCGCGATCCACTCGCGCACATGGGGCCACGTGTGCTCCGACACGCGGTCGCTCCCCATGCCGTCAATCCACGTGGGCGTGCGTTGCACGGTGACCGGATGCCCCGCCGCGAGCGATGCGGTGAGTGGTGCAGCCGTATCAACCTCAACGGCGAACACCCGCGCGCGCGCGCCGGCGGCCCGAAGCCCGGCCGCGACACCGAGGGCGAGCCCTCCCCCGCCCCACGGCACGAGGACGGCATCGAGATCCGGCGCGTCCTCGGCGAGTTCGAGGCCGATCGTGCCGTTGCCGGCCATCACGCGCGTGTCGGCAAATGGATGCACGAAGAATCCCTCCATGCCGGGGTGCGCACCGGTGGTCATCGCGGCCCACCAGGCGTCGAACGGCACTGACTCGAATGTCGCACCGAGTGCCGTGATCGCGTCGAGCTTGGCGCGCGGCGCGTGCTCCGGGACCACGACGCGGCATGGCGCGCCGAGTTCGCGCGCCATGTATGCGGCGCCCTGCGCCATGTTGCCGGCGCTCGCGGTCCACACGCCGCGGCGCAGCGACTCGCGTGGCGCGCTGAGCATTGCGTTCGCGGCACCACGGATCTTGAACGACTTGATGGGCTGTGCGGATTCAAGCTTGAGCTCGATCCCATGGTCGAACGCGACAAGCGGCGTGCGGATCGCTCGGCCCACAATTCGCTCGGCCGCCGCTCGAATGGCTTCGGCGGTTGGAGCTTCGACAGGCTGGGAGAGACTAGTGGCGGCAGGACACATAGACCACAGAACTGCTGGAGCGGGGAAACCACGGAAACGGCTGATAACGCGGGATTGGGGTCGGGGATCTGAAAAACCTACAGTGGCTGGCCGCGGGCTGTGGCACGTTCCCAACGCGCGCCCCCCTAGGACCGCAGTTGTCCTATCCGCACGGATCTGCTGTTTCCGCCCTTTCCCCGCCCAAGCCGTTCCGGGCGATCACGCCGACCTCGGAAGCGGGCCCTTGACATCCACTTATCAAAATGATATCATATTGATACCCTCTTTCTCAGGTGCCCCACATGTTCCGCGAAGTCCAATACCGCGCATCGAATGGTTTCGTCGCCCTGTTTGTCCTCCTCGCCGTGATGGTCGCGGCGGTCGTGTTTGCCGTGAAGTCCGGCAATGCGCAGCAACCGGTTGGCTTGGTCGCCTCGGTCCTGACGCTGGTCGTCGCGTCCATCGCGCTCGCTGGGCTCTTCATCGTTGAACCCGGCGACGCCAAGGTGCTCGTGCTCTTCGGCGACTACAAGGGCACCGTGAAATCCGCCGGCTTCTGGTTCGCCAACCCGTTCCTCGCCAAGAAGCGCATCTCGCTTCGGGTCCGGAACTTCGAGACGAGCAAGCTCAAGGTGAACGACGGTCGAGCCAACCCGATCGAGATCGCAGCGATCGTCGTGTGGCGAGTCGTCGAAACCGCAGAGGCACTCTTCGAAGTGGATGACTACCAGAAGTACGTGGCGGTCCAGAGCGAAAGCGCGGTGCGCGCGGTCGCGCAGGGCTATCCGTACGATTCGCACGCCGAGAACGAGCAATCGCTCTCGACACACACGGCCGAAGTCTCACTGGCGCTGCAGAAGGCGCTGCAAGACCGGCTCGCCCGGGCCGGCGTCGAGATCGTTGAGGCGCGGATCTCGCACCTGGCATACGCCCAGGAGATCGCCCAGGCGATGCTGCGTCGGCAGCAGGCGACTGCCGTCATCGCCGCACGGACGAAGATCGTCGAAGGCGCCGTGGGCATGGTCGAAAACGCGCTCGAGCTCCTGTCGCACAAGGGCATCGTCCGGCTCGACGAGGAGCGCAAGGCGCAGATGGTCAGCAACCTGCTGGTCGTGCTCTGCTCGGAACGTGACGCGAGCCCGGTGGTGAACGCGGGTTCGATCTACCAGTAGTCGCGAGCCGAACGCGATCCATGCCCGTGACCCTGGAACCCTGAGCCGTGCCGACCGAGCGGAAGAGCTTCCTCTTGCGTGTGGACCCGGCGCTGCTGACGGCTGTGCAGCGCTGGGCCGACGATGACCTCCGCTCGCTGAATGCGCATATTGAATTCCTGTTGCGTGACTCCGTCAGGCGTGCGGGCCGGCTGCCCCGGCCTTCCGCGCCCGAGGAACACGCCGAGGAGGAGAAGTAGCGTGCTGATGCTGCATCATATGAAGTCGCGGCCCGGGCCCGGTCGGGCGCCTGCCGAACTCGGTACTCGCGTTGCGGGTGCTGCGATTGTGGCCGCCGTAGCAGTCGTGTTCGTGCGCGTCGCGAGAAACGGCGGCGCATGGACATGGGGCGCCGAAATGTTGATTGCGATCGCGCTTGGTCTGATTGCCGCGGGATTCGCACTGGTTCGCATCGCACGCGGGAGCGGCGAGTCGCGCGACAACACTGATTCGGGGCCCGCCGGCGCGACGATGGCCGACGCGCGCGAAGGGTTCGAAGGTGATCCCATCTCGGAGAGCGACGCGGAAGACCTTGCTCCCGGCATCAAGGCGCGCGCGGCGGCCGTACTCGCACTGGTGGTCATCGGCTTCCTCGTGTTCTTCCTCACCCGCCCCGCCCGCGCCCAGGGCGCCAGCCAGCAGGTCGCATACGTCCTCCAGCGTGGGACCGACACGGCGTTCGTCGAGCGGGCCATGATTTCGGACGCCACCGTGAGCGGCGACATCGCCATGCGCGGCGGCCCGCGCATCGCCTACGTGGCCGAGCGGCGCGACCTGCTCAACGTTCCGCGCATCACGTTCCGTGTGTACGCACCGGGCGCGCCGGTGGAGTCCATGCCGGTGCAGCACGGCTCGCTGGATATCATCCCCGATTCGGTGATCATCCAGGTTGAGGCGGGCGGCGCGAACCAGCGTGTGGCGAGCCCGATCGGCGGGAACCCGGTGCCGCTCTTCAATGGGAGCATTGCACTGCTCGACCTCATGGTCGCCCGGGCGCGCGCAGCCGCGGGGAGCGCCTACACGGGCACGTTCGTGCTGGTCCAGGGCGCCGGCATTCGGATCGAGGCGCGCGTGCAGTTCGTGGGCCGCGACAGCGTGATGATCGCGCTGGGGCCGGTCGTGCACCGCATGTCGCTCGATCAATCCGGTCGTTTGAGCGGCGGCACGATCCCGACCCAGGACGCCACGATTTCGCGCGTCACCGGCGCCGCGGCGGCGCGCATCTCGCTTGGTCGCCCCGACTACGGCGCGCCCGCCGATGCTCCCTACACCGCTGAAGAAGTGAACGTCCGGTCGCCCGAGGGCCACACGCTCTCGGGAACATTCACGTACCCGCGGAACGTCGTCGGCCGCGCGCCTGCGGCAATCACGATCACCGGGTCCGGTCAGCAAGACCGTGATTCGTACATCTCACTCGTCCCCGGGTATCGCCCGTTCCGGCAGGTCGCCGACACGCTCGGCCGCCGCGGCATCGCCGTGCTGCGGCTCGATGATCGCGGGATCAACGGCAGTGGCGGGGACGTCGCGAAAGCCACGTCGGCCGACTTCGCCAACGATGTGCGGGCGGCCGTCCGGTTCCTCCGTGCGCGGGCGGATGTGGACCCGGATCGGATCGTGCTGATCGGCCACAGTGAAGGTGGCATGATCGCACCGATGATCGCGGCCACGGACAGCAAGCTCGCCGGAATCGTGCTCATGGCGGGGCCCGCGAGCAGCGGCCGGACGATCATTGATTTCCAGCTCCGAAATCTCGTGATGGGCGATTCCGCGATCCCGGCGACCAGGAAGGACTCCGCGGTCAAGGCGCAGTTCGCCGCGTGGGACAGCACGGCCGCCCGTTCTCCGTGGATGCAGTACTTCCTCGACTACGACCCCATCGCGACGCTCAAGCGCGTGAAGGTACCGGTGCTGATCGTGCAGGGCGGCACGGACCAGCAAGTGACACCCGACCAGGCGCCGATCATCGAGAAGACGCTGCGCGAATCAGGCAACCGCAACGTGACGCTGCACCTGTTCCCGAACAAGAATCACCTCTTCATCGCGGACTCGGTCGGGTTTCCGGGGAACTATCGGCTCCTGCGTGACGGGCGGATTGACGCAGACGTGATGGGGCCGCTGGCGGAGTGGGTGGTGCTGCGCACGAAGCCACGGGTTACGCCGTAGCCGGTTGACCGAGCTGCGCGCGTTGCTCCGCTCGGCGCTCGGTACGACGGTCTTCACGGCGCTCGTGCCGGGCACGGTGGTGTGGTGGGCGCCGTGTTTCCTGGTCGTCGGTCGCGAGCGCTGCGCGGCCGCCTGGCCGCCTGCGACCACGGCGGCAATTCCATTCGCGCTGTTTGTGCTCGGCGTGACTGCCTACCTGGCCTGCGCGGTCGCGTTTGTCGTCCATGGGCGCGGTACACCCGCGCCGTGGGATGCGCCACGCGCACTCGTGGCGCGTGGACTGTATCGGTTCTGCCGCAACCCGATGTATGCCGGAATCGTGCTGTCGCTGCTTGCCGAGGCGCGGTGGTGGCGCGAGCCGACCATGCTCGTGTACGCGGCGGTGGCCGCCGTGGCGTTCCACATCCGGGTGGTCACATACGAAGAGCCGACGTTGCGCCGGCTCTTCGGGGAATCGTTTGCGAGTTACTGTGCCCGCGTGAAACGCTGGGGCGTGCTCTGACCTGTAGGGTTCAGGGAGCCTTTGGCTCCACCCGCACGTGCGCGGCGGCCCCGGGCGAGATCGCCTGCTTCTCCCGGCCGACCGTCACGACAATCGGCCCATCGAATGGCTCACGCGACTCGATGCGCACCTTCACCCCGGGGCGGATCCCGCGCTCGCCGAGGTATCGGAGCAACCGGGGATCGCGCCCGTTCACCCCGGCGACCCGCGCACTGGCCCCGACGTCGAGCGCCGCGAGGCTGGCCAGCTCGCGCTCGGCGATCTCGCCGCTCGCCGTTGGGATCGGTGCCCCATGCGGGTCCGCGGTGGGATTGCCGAGCACGCGGGCCATCGCCTCGATGAGCTGTGGGCTGGCCGCGTGCTCGAGACGCTCGGCCTCGTCGTGCACGTCGTCCCAGGCAAACCCAAGTCGCGCCACGAGGTAGCTCTCGATGATGCGGTGCCTCCGGATGAGCTGCAGCGCCACGGCCCGCCCCGCCGCGGTCAGCCGCGTGCCGTGGTATCGCTCCGTCTTGACGAGCCCGAGCCGGGCGAGCCGCTGCAGCATGCCGCTCACGCTGGCGGCCGCAATGTCGAGGCGATCGGCCAGCGCGTTCGTACCCGCGGCATCGCCCTCGCGTTCGAGTTCGTAGATCGCCTTGAGGTAGTCCTCGGCCTGCAGCGTGAGTTCGAGCGGGGCGCTGGGTGGCTGCCCGTCGCCGCGCGACACGGCGCCCCTGCGCTTCGGCGTGGTGGTGACAGCGCGCGCCGCGGTCACGCCTGGTCCGCCCCAGGCTCGACGACTTGCTGACGGACCATGAGCACCGGCACGAGCGTCCGATGGCGCACCGCCTCGGCGACGCTGCCGAACAGGAAGTCCTTGACCCAGCGGTGCCCGTGCGTGCCCATGGCGATCAGGTCGCAGCGCTCGCGATCCGCGGCCGCGGTGATCTCGGCCGTCGGATCACCGGATGCCAGGATGGCTTCGGTCGGGACGCCGGCGCCGGTGAGGCGCGACATCACCTCGTCGAGATAGGCGCGGTCCTTGCGCATCTCCTCGGACTCCCGCAGGTCGAGCTGCTTGAGGTTTCGCGCGGCAAACCCGTCGGCGACGTGTATCAGGACGACGGACGCCGAGTCGTGCCGGGCGAGCGTGACCACGTGTTCCAGGATCGCGTGGTCGGCGCGGCTGTTCTCGAGCGGGACGAGGATGCGCTTGTACATGGCGGACTCAGCTCAACCACTCGGTGAATGTCTGGAACAGCAGCCACGCATTGAGCGATGCGATCACGAACGCGATGGTCCAGGCCAGCGCCTTCAACCACCGCGGGTTCGCAAACTCGCCCATCTTGGCCCGGTCGCTCGTGAATTGTACAAGTGGAAAGACCGCAAAGGACAGTTGGAGCGACAGGATGACCTGGCTGAGCACCAGGAGCTTGGCTGTCCCGCTTTCGCCGTACATGATGGACACGATGACCGCGGGAACGATCGCGATCGCGCGGGTGATGAGGCGCCGCATCCACGGCCGGAGCCGGATGTCGAGGAACCCCTCCATCACGATCTGCCCGGCCAGCGTCCCCGTGAGCGTCGAGTTCTGCCCGCTGGCCAGCAGCGCGAGCGCAAAGACCGTGCTGGCGCCGGTCACGCCGAGGAGCGGCGTAAGCAGCTCATAGGCCTGGTGGATCTCGGCGACCTCGGTGTTGCCGGTCCGGTAGAACGTCGCTGCCGCGACGATCAGGATGGCGGCGTTGATGAAGAGCGCGAACGAGAGCGCGATCGTCGAATCAATGAACGCGTACTTCACCGCCTCCTTCTTCCCGGCCGGCGTCTCGTCGTACTTCCGGGTCTGCACGATGGACGAATGCAGGTAGAGGTTGTGCGGCATGACCGTCGCACCCAGGATACCGATCGCGATGTAGAGCTTCTCCGGGTCCGTGATGATTGACGGGCTCGGGATGAAGCCACGGAACACGCCGGCGAGCTCGGGGCGCGAGATCAGGATCTCGAAGATAAAGCAGGCGCCGACGGTGGCCACCAGCGTGATGACGATCGCCTCGAGGATCCGGAAGCCGCGATTCTGCAGCATCAGCACCAGCATGACGTCCACGGCGGTGATGACGATGCCCCAGGTGAGCGGAATGCCGAACAACAAGTTGAGCGCGATCGCGGAGCCGATCACTTCGGCGAGGTCGCAGGCGGCGATCGCGATTTCGCAGAGCACCCAGAGGGCGAGCGCGACGGGCTTGGAGTAGTGATCGCGGCAGGCCTGGGCGAGATCGCGGCCGGTCACGATGCCCAGCTTCGCGGACAGGCCCTGCAGCAGGACCGCCATGAGGTTCGACAGCAGGATGACCGAGAGCAGCGTGTAGCCGAACCGCGAGCCACCGGCGAGGTCGGTCGCCCAGTTGCCGGGATCCATGTAGCCGACCGCAACGAGATACCCCGGTCCGGCAAACGCGAGGATCTTCCGCCACCACGGGCCGCGCGCGATCGGGATCGTGCGATAGGCCTCGGAGAGTGACGGCGCGTTGCGGGCGCGGCGCCAGCCGGAGGGCGGCGCAGCGACACCCGGCGCCGTCGGCTCGGCGGCCGAAGGCGGGATCACGGAAGACGGTTGTGTACCAACCATGACCGTATTTTAGTACGTACTAACTTTTCTGCAAGCCCCGGCTTGCGGCGTCCTGCCTACGGTTTCGGCGGATGCGAGATGGAGTACACGTAGGCCGCGACTGCCCGGACCTGCTCGTCCGTCAGGTTGGTCCCGCCCTTCGGCAGCATCGGCGCCGAGGCCTGCTTGGGCTTGGGCACGCCTTTCTGCACCAGCGCGACAATGAAGTCGTAGCTCCCGTCGCCGTGTAGCCAGGTCTTGTCCGTCAGGTTCGGCGCGAGCCCCGGAAGCCCACGCGCGTTCATCTGGTGGCAGGTGTGACACAATCCGCCCGCCGCGCGCCCTCGAAAAATGCTGTCGCCGAGCGCAATCCGCGCCGGTGTCGCCTCCGCCGGAAGCGACGACGCCTGCGCTTGTGTGGCCGCCGCGCCTTGCGCACCCACGGTTGACGCCAAGGGCGACGCCCAAGGCGCCGCGCACACGGCCGCGGCAACGATTGCCGCGACCGTGTTCAACCGCCGCCCATCAGAAGCCGACGACAAAGCCGGTGAGCAGTCGCGCGCGCTCATTCGTGAAATCCCATTGGGCTTCGGCGGTCATCCGTACGTTCCGGTGGTGCATCCGGTGCACCGCAAAGCTCGCGGTCCGGTACTCGGACAGCAGACCCGGAGGAGTGCCCTGCTCGCCGAGCCGTAGCGAGATCACCTGGTCGTCGGAACTCGCCCAGTTGTACAGCCCGGAGAAGAACATCTTGCCGGCCGGGCCTTGCGGAGAGATCGTGGCCTCGACGAACCCGCTGCGCACCGTTGTCCCGAATGGCTTGGTTCGCGTCCCGGCGCACGGCGCGCTGACCGAGCATGCGCCGTAAAACGGATCGTCGTCCTTCCGCGTCACGTACTGCAGGTTCAGCTCCACCTTGCTCGTGAGCGACAGGGTCGCATCGGGCCCAAAAATGGTGATGCGATTGTTGCGACCGAGCTGCCGCTCGTTGCCACCATAGACATACCCACCGAGGCGCAGGTGCCCGATCTCCTGCGAGTACCGGAACGCGAAGTTCTTGTCGGAATCCGAATCGTACTTCCGCTCGTCGTCGGCCTGATTCAATCCGCGGCCACTCACCACGGACGCCGCCATATCGGCCCCTTCCCACGGCGACCACACCGCCATCACGCCGCGGTCATAGGTGAGGTCGGCCTTGGCGTTGCCCACACGCACGCGGTAGGCCTGGTAGTCGTCGTACGTCAGCCGCAGCTCGCGCTTGAAGAGCGGATCCGAGACCTGGAACTGCCCGACGATCAGGCTGAGCGGCGAACCGCCGACATTCGTGAACTGCACGTACGCATCCTCGAGGCCGGCCACCTCGCCGCGCTCGGTCAGGAGGAAGTACATATAGTAGCTCATCTTGTCGGCGATCTGTCCGCCGGAAAGCAACTTCATGACCCACGGCGTCTGGAGGTCGTTCGACGCGGACCCCTTCGGCGCATTGCTGTAAAGGTTGGCGTACGCATCAAAGCGCACGGCCAGCGGGAGAGCCCGCTGCAGGCGAAGTGTCGGGTCGCCCGTGGCGATCGTGTCGCGCGGCTCCTCGCCGACCTCGAACTCGAAGCCATTGCCTGCGAAGGCCTCGCCGGCGGGCGTCAGCTTGGGTACGGGCGCATGGCAGACACTGCAACTGATGTTGTATTTCCGTGCGAACGCGGGGATCAGGAGCTTGTTGGCGTAGGCGGGCGACGCGGAGAGGATCGTCAGGGAGATCAGGGCCGCGGCGCGGCTGGCTATACGCATGGGGATCTCAGGGGATGGGAGAGGCCTCGATACCCGAAGAATACGGGGAGGGACGATATAGCGCTGCCTGACGCGGTCACAGAACTACTTGAGCAGGGAACGGGCGGAAACGACGGATAACTGCTGATACGGCAACTGCAACTACAACTTCTTGGGGGAACTGCAACGGCAACGGCAACTGCAACTGCAACTGCAACGGCAACGGCAACTGCAACAGCAACTGCAACGGCAACTGCAACAAACTGGGGGAACTACGACGACGGGTGAGTGTCGCTGTAGTTCCCCCAAGTATTTGCAGTATCCGCCGTTATCCGTCTTTTCCGCTGTTTCCCCGCTAAAGCAGTTGATCAGCGAATTAGAAATAGGTCGCCACCGAAATCAACACAGCGAACCGCTCAGACGGGTTACTGAAATCGTCCCGCGCTCGGCCCCTCACGACATCGAGCTTCAGCGCGCTCTCCCGCGTCGGGCGGAACGTGAGCCCCGCGGTCACCTGCTTCACCGTGTCGCCGGCGCGTTCGGAGTCGAAATCCACCGCATCCAGCCGGACCTTTGCGGCGAGCGTGGATTGCGGCAGCGTCGGCACGCGGACGCCGAGTTCACGGACGAACTCGGCGTACCAGCCACGTTGCCGGGACGCGTGAGTGGCACGAAGTCCGTCATCCAGGTCCACGGCGGCAGAGACAAGCTCGCCCTGGAAGCGAACACCGAATGCCGTCGCGTCCAGGTCCAGCACCCGCAGCGACAAGTTCCGGCGCGGCTGGATATCGAGGCCGTCTTGCCGGAACACGTTGTACGCACCCTGATGCGCTGAGACCCCGACTTCAAGCGCATCGAGCGGACTCCACGCGACGCGCCCGACCAACGCCGGCGACGCGTTGTTGTCCTCGTGGTTGCCGCGCCCGAGCGGAACGCGCGTGCCGTCGTCCGACGCGGTGACCAGGCCATCGTGGAACCCGTTCGTCGCGTAGAGCTCGTACGTGAGCCGCCCGTGCGTCCCGGCGCGCAACGAACCGAGCAGGCCGAACCCGGGTTCCGAAAGCGCCACACCGATGATCTCCGTCGAGGCGAGCGGACGATCGGTGAACTCGTTCAGCGGGCTGTCGTGGGAGAGATTGAACCGCCCGACCGGGGACAGGATCATCCCGCCACGCAGCGTCGCGGCCGGGTGGAGGCGGACATCTATCGCGGCGAACTCGAGCTTCACCTCCTCACCACCATCCTCGTACTCCAGCTCGGACGCGAAGCGAACGGCGCTGCTCACCCGCGCGCTCGCGAAGAGGTTGAACCGCTTCGCCACGAACCCGAACTCTTCCGTCGCGCCATCGACGCGCGCGAAGCGCGCGTGTGCTTCGGCGTAGCCGCCGAAGGCCGTGCGTCCGATCGCGTGTTCGAATGGCTTGTCGTACACGCCTCCGCGGACAAACGGTCGTGGCGCGGCGGCCGTGTCCTGCGCGACAACCGCCGCTGGACCGAGGCCGCTCGCGATCAGCGCGGCGGCAACCAGGATCATGCGCTGCGCGATTCGCATCACCGTGCGCCCATCGGCGTCAGCGTGATCGTCAGTTCGTCGCCTCGCAGTGCGACCGGGTACCGGGTCAACGCGCGCTCAGCGGGGCCGCGGATCACGCGACCATCCGGTGTGTACGTCGAGCCATGACAGGGGCAGACGATCCGTTCGCCCGTCGCCTCGGCGGTGCAGCCGCGGTGCGTGCAGATCGGTGAGACCGCGACGAACTCCGTGGCACTCACCCGTGTCACGATGATCGGGTCTGCGAGTCCGTCGGGTTGCAGCGTGGCCGGTCGCCCGTCGTGAGCGAGTACGGGAAGGTCGCGAATACGTACGCGCACCTGGCCCGCCGAGATCGTCACCGGTGTCGCGAGCGCCGCGGCGCAGCCGGTCGTTGAGATTCCTGCGACGATGGACCCGCAGGCCGCGACGAACGATCGCCGATCGA
>VGVM01000030.1 GCA_016874035.1 Gemmatimonadota bacterium | reverse complement strand
TCGCGCAATTGCCCGTCAAGCCATAGCCTCCCGTCTCCCAACCCCGGAGTTGTCCGTAATGTGCAAGTTTCTTGCCCTCCTCCTCCTCACGGCCGCGGGCTCGGCCCTCTCGGCACAGACGTACCCCTCGACTTCCGATCCGCGCACCGGCCTGAAGTTCGGCAAGGGTGACAGCGCGGGCGTCGCGGCCAAGGGCATGGAGCTTCTCTCGCTGACCAGGAAGCCGGTGCAGTTCGACTCAGTACAGGGCCTGCGTTTCGCCAACTCGGACCTCGCGTTCGCCGGCAACTATGTGTATCAGGGAAACTTCGCAGGGTTCACGATCTGGGATGTGACTGACGTGAAGAAGCCGGTGATCGCGTCGGTTATCACGTGCGCGACCTCGCAAGGTGACCCGTCCATCTACGCCGGCCTGCTCTTTGTGTCGGCCGAAGGCGGCGGAAACCGAAACGATTGTGGCATGCAGGGCGTCGAGAATCCCCGGGAGCACATGGCGGGCGTCCGCATCTTTGACGTGCGCAATCCGCGCGCGCCGAAGCTCGTGAAGAACGTGCAGACCTGCAAGGGTTCGCACACGCACACGCTGGCGCCGCACGCGAAGGACAAGAACATCCTCTACATCTATGTGTCCGGCAGCGGCGGGGCCCGCCCGGACTCGCTGTTGCCGGGCTGCAAGAACGGCGACGACCCGGCGGACGAGACGAACTCGCTCTTCCGGCTCGACATCATCAAGGTGGACCTGCGGAAGCCTGAAGACGCGTTCGTCGTCGGTGGCGCCCGCATCTTCACCGGCCTCGACCCGGCGCCGCGCCGGGCCGGTGCGGCAGGTCGTGGCGGGCGTGGCGCGGCAAACCCGGCGGGGCCGGCGCCGCGTCCCACCGGCCCGCGCAACTGCCACGATGTGACCGCATACCCCGAGAAGAACCTGCTCGCCGGCGCCTGCGGCAGCTACGGACTGCTCGTGGACATCTCGAACCGCGAGAAGCCGAAGCGGCTCGCCGCGCAGGCGGACACGAACTTCTCGCTCTGGCACACGGCCGTGTTCAGCAACGACGCCGGCAAGGTGGTCTTCTCGGACGAGTGGGGCGGCGGGACCGGCCCGATGTGCCAGGCCAACTCCATGATGGAAATGGGCGGCAACACGGTGCTCTCGATCGATCCGAAGAGCAAGCAGTACAAGCAGCACGCCTACTTCAAGATCCCGACCGCGCAGACGGCGCAGGAGAACTGCGTGTCGCACAACGGTGGCCTCATACCCGTGCCCGGGCGTGACGTCATGGTGCAGGGCTGGTATCAGGGCGGCGTGAGCGTCATGGACTTCTCGAATCCGGGCAAGCCGCTCGAACTCGCGTATTACGATCGTGGTCCGCTCGATCCGCCCCCGGGCGCTGACATTCCGATGGCGGCCGGCGGCGCCGGTGGGCGCGGCGGAGCGCCGCGCGCCACCACGGGTGGGTCGTGGGGCGCGTACTACTACAATGGTCGCGTGTATTCGTCCGAGATTGATCGCGGCTTCGACGTGTACGACCTGACGCCGACCGCGCAGCTTTCCGCGAACGAGATCGCCGCGGCCAAGCTCGTGCAGTTCAGTGAATACAATCCGCAGGCCCAGCCGAGCTACACGTTCCCGGCGGCCTTCCCGGTGGTGCGTTCGTACCTCGACCAACTCGTGCGCAACAATGGCCTGGCTCGTGAGCGTACTTCGGCCATCGATCGCGCATTGACCGCGGCCGAGCAGGCGAGCGGCAAGGCGCGTCGCGACGCACTCAACGCCCTGGCAAAGGAAGTTGAGAAGGACGTGTCCGGTGCGACCGACCAGGCGCGCGTGAAGTCACTCGCGTCCGAGATCAAGCGGCTCGCGAAAGCAACGAAGTAGTCGTATCGGTTGACTGAGGGCGCCCGGTCGTCATGCGGCCGGGCGCCCTGCTGTTTCATGCAGGCCCGCGACCTGTGCCACCTGCTTAGGTTGCCACCCCATGATTGAACTCGGACTCGACACCTTCGGCGATATCACTACCCGGAGCGACGGCACGACGCTTTCGCACGCCGAGGTGCTGCGTGACGTCGTGGCCGAAGCCGTGCTCGCCGATGAGGTCGGCGCCGATTTCATTGGGGTGGGCGAGCATCACCGTCCCGACTTTGCCATCTCGGCGCCGGAAACGCTGTTGGCGGGCATCGCGACGCGGACGAGCCGGATCAAGCTGGGGTCGGCCGTCACCGTCCTCAGTTCGGATGACCCGATCCGGGTCTTTCAGCGCTTCTCCACCGTCAACGCCCTGTCGAACGGGCGCGCTGAGGTGATCCTAGGCCGCGGTTCGTTCACCGAGTCGTTCCCGTTGTTCGGTTATTCCATGAACGACTACGAGGCGCTCTTCGAGGAGAAGGTGAACCTCTTCGCCGCGATCCTCGATGCAGACCGCACAGGAAAGGCGATTGAATGGACGGGCCGGATGCGCGCGCCGCTGTCCGTCGCGCGCGTGCATCCCGCGACGGAACACCATCGGCTCTCCACATGGATCGGGGTGGGCGGGAGTCCCGAGTCGGTCGTGCGTGCCGCTCGTTACGGATTCCCGCTCACGATCGCGATCATCGGCGGCAATCCTCGGCGGTTCGCGCCGTTCATCGCGCTGTACCACCGTGCGCTGGATCAGGCGGGGAAGCCGCGCCTCCCGGTAGGGATCCACTCGCCGGGGCATGTGGCTGAAACCGACGCGCAGGCGCGCGAAGAGTACTGGAAGCCGTATCGCGAGATGCGGGACCGGATCGGCTCGGAGCGCGGCTGGCCGCCCATGCAGCGCGGCGAGTTCGAGGGAGAGATCGCTGAAGGCTCGCTCTGCGTTGGCTCGCCGGACACGGTCGCGCGGAAGATCGCCGCGACGTTGCGAGACCTCGGAGTCCGGCGCTTCGACATGAAATACAGCGCGGGCTCGCTCTCGCACGAGGCGATGATGCGGAGCATCGGGCTGTATGGGCGCGAGGTGATTCCGCGGGTGCGGGAACTGCTGGCGAGCGGGGACTAGGCGACGGCTTCGGCCAACCCCTCGAACGCCCTGCCGTGGATCGCGGTCACGCCCGTCGCCGCGACAATCTGGCGCGCGTTGGCGCGCGTGATGCTCCCGGCGGCGATCACGCGGATACGCCGGTCCGCGCGGTCCACCAGCGCCTTGATCCGCGCCACGCCCTCGGCCGCCGTCCTGGCACCGCCGCTGGTCAGGATGCCGTTCACCTGCAGGGAGACCAGCAGTTCCAGCGCCTCGTCCTGGTCCACGACCTGGTCGAAGGCCCGGTGAAACACCACGCGGAGCGGGGTCGCCACGGCGATCAGCTCCGCCATATGCGCGGCGTCCACGTCGCCGTCCTTGGTCAGTGCGCCGACGGCGAAGCCGTCCACGCCCAGTTCCTTGGCGACGACCATGTCCTTCTTCATGATCTCGATCTCGTCGTCCGTGTACACGAAGTCCCCCGCGCGCGGACGGACAAGCACGTTGACGCTTACGAGCAGTTTTTCGCAGCACCGGGCGATCACGCCCGCGCTCGGCGTCGTCCCGCCGTCGAGCAGCGGCCCGCAGAGCTCGATCCGCTGCACCTTCGCGTCCTGCGCGGCGAGCGCGCCTGCGAAGGTGTCAACGGCGGCCTCGACGAGGACCCCGTCGCCGGGCGTGTTCACCGAAACGCGGCGCGCGGCCGGGGTCGGCGTGGTCATGCGCGAGCCGGCGCCGGCCGGAAGAGGACGAGGAACAGCAGGAACACGGCGAAGGCGCCAACCGCCGGGACAAGCCAGATGTGGTACCACTCATGGGTGACGGCGCCGGTGGCGTCCGTCCCGGCGTAGCGATTCACGATGGCGCCTGACACTCCCGCGCCGACGAAATACCCCAGCCCATTCGTGACGAGATTGATGAACCCCTGCGCCGCCGCGCGCACCCGCGGGCCCGCGCGCTCATCGGTGTAGATCTGCCCCGCGACAAAGAAGAAGTCGTAGCAGATCCCATGGAGCAGGATACCCGCGTACACATAGAACATCATCAGCGTGCCGGGCGCGGAGGCGTGCAGGAAGGCGAAGTACCGCAGCGACCACGCGAGCATGCCGCCGAGCATGATGCCCTTGATGCCGTACTTGCGAAGCGCAAACGGCAGGATCAGCATGAACCCGATTTCGCTCACCTGGCCGAACGTCTGGATGAAGGCGGGGTTCGGCGCGCCGATCTCGTTCAGGAACGGGTTTGCGAACGCATAGTAGAACTGCAGGGGAATGCAGAGCAGGAACGAGCCGATCACGAACACGCGAAAGTCGCGGGCGCGCATGAGCTGCAGGGCGTCGAGTCCCAGTGCGTCGCGCAGGCTGAACGGCGCGCCGGCGGCCTTGGGCGGGGTGTGCGGGAGCGTGAACGCAAACACGCCCATGATGGCCGAAGCGCCGGCCGCGAGTTGCATCGGGAGTGCCAACGCATCGGCCGCGAACACCTTGCCCACCAACACCCCCGCGGCGATCCACCCGATCGTGCCGAGCACGCGGATGAGCGGGAAATCACGGGCGGAGTTGCTTACCTGGTGGAACGAGATCGAGTTGGTCAGCGAGAGCGTGGGCATGTAGCAGAGGGCGTACGCGATCAGCAATGGATAAAACGCGTTCCAATCGGCCTGCCGTGATACAGACCACATCAGGACTGCGCCGAGCAGGTGCAGGATGCCCAGGAGCTTCTCGCTGGCGAAGAATCGGTCCGCGACGACGCCCATAAACAGCGGCGACACGATCGCGGCGATCGCCATCGCGCCGTACGCATCGCCGATCTGCGTGTCCGCGAACTTGCGCGTCTGGCCCAGATACGTGCCCATCGTCACGAACCAGCTCCCCCAGATGAAGTACTGGAGGAACATCATGACGGAGAGCTGCGCCTTGATCCGCGCCGACGGAGCCGCCGGCGCCGCGGCTGCGCCCGTCCCGCTCACTTCCATTCCCGGATCCGGATATTGCGGAAGGCGAGTTCGCCTTCGTGGTCACCTTGGATCGCGAGCCGCCCGCGCTTAGCGAGGCCGAAGTTCGGGAACGCGTTGAACTTGCTCGCCGCCACCTTGGCCTTCCACGCGGGCGTCCAGAGTTCGTACTCAACCAGCTTCGCGCCGTTCAGCCAGTGCTCCACATGCGCGCCCCGGACCACGATCCGCGTCCGGTTCCATTCGCCGATCGGTCGGAGGTGGCCCGGTGGCGAGGAGTCGAGCGCAAAGTTCGAGGCCGCGCTGGTCAGCCGCAGTTTCCCGTCGGCCGCATTCGCGTCGTCGAGGAGCTGATACTCCGGGGCACTCCAGTACACATGCGAGTACTCCTCGGTACCGCGGTAGAAAATCCCGGAGTTGCCGCCCTTGCCGATCCGCCACTCGAGTTCGAGCTCGAAATCGCCAAACTCCTCGCGCGAGACGATGTCGCCGACCGGCCGCGACTTGGACAGCACGCCCGCCTGCACGGTCCACCCCGAGGGGATGGTGTCAGCGCGGTAGGCCTTCCACGCCGGCATTCCGTTCGACTCGATCAACGACCTCCACGGACCCGGCCCGGGCTGCGCGCGGGCCGCTGGCGCGGTCGCGGTTGCGGCCATCTGGAACGCCAGGGCCGCGGCGATCGCCGCGCGCCCGGTGCGCCATGTCGCCGGGGTCACCGGCGAACCTCGCCGGGCCGGCTCGTAAGGGATTTGCATCCGGCCAAATCTACCCGCCCCAGCGCCGCCCGACGACCGTTTGCCCTTGCCGCCGACCGTCGGCGCCCCAATCGTTCCCCACATGGGCTCGCCCTACTTCACACGCGGTATCCCCATGCTCCCGGTTGCCGACGTGCGGCGGGCCATCGAGTTCTACGTGGATGTCCTTGGCTTCCGCCTTGGATTCAATGCCGGGACGTACGGTGGCGTGCGACGCGACGCGATCGAGATCCACTTCACCCGCGGCGACGCCGGTGAACCCGGCAGCGCGCCGGTTGAACGCTCCGGCTGTCGCGTCGAGGTCACCGATATCCGGCGTCTCTACAGCGATTTCCGCGACCGTGGCGTGATCGCGGCGGACGGCGATATCGGGCCGAAGCCGTGGGGCACGACGGAGTTCACCGTCCGGGATCCCGACGGCAACGCCCTGACGTTCGTGGAAGTGTTCGGCCTGGGATCGTAGCAGCGACGCGCACCCGCGCGCCCCCGCTACGACTCCTGGAACTTGAACACCACGCCGGCGGTCGCCGCGCCAAGAACCGGGGCCACCGCGTACACCCACCAGAGCGGAGCTGGCTCGCGGCCCAGGACCATCTCGACGATCGCAGCACCCACGCCGACGGCTGGATTGAACGCGCCGCCCGTGATCGGGCCCATCGCGATCGCGCCCGCCGCAACCGTCATGCCGATCGCCAGCCCGAAGTAGCTGTTGCCTTCCGTGGCCTTGCTCGTGGCGACGTGCATCACGACGTACGCGAGGGCAAACGTCCACACGGCTTCGCCGGCGATCGCCTTCAGCGCCGTCGTCATCTCGGCCGGCGCCACATGCATCGGCTGGCCCGTGAACTTCCAAACCAGCAGGCCCGCCGCGATGGCGCCCGCAAACTGCGCGCCGAGGTACCCGGCCAGCTTGCCGGCCGGCAGCGCCCCGCGAACGACCAGCCCGATGGACACTGCCGGATTGTAGTGGGCGCCGGAGATACGGCCGCCGGCATAGACCATCACCATCAGCGTGAGGCCGATCGCCAACGCCGCGAGCGGCGCGCCCACGTTGACGGACAGGCCGATCGCCAGGACGAGAAAGAATGCTCCGATCGCTTCGGTGAGCAGGGCCTTCATCGCGCGCCTCCGGGGTGGGGTCGGTGGTAGTGTCGGTTGCCGCAATGTAAGATTGCGGCCAATCCGGCGTACATGCCGGGGACTGACTTCATCTCAAGGCGCACTGGCATGATCAACGAATTCATCACGTTCCTCAAGCAGTACGGCGTGATCGGGCTCGCCATCGCCGTGATCATCGGCGGGAAGGTTAACGAGCTGTTGAAGACGGTCGTGGACGGCTTGCTCATGCCGATCGTCGGGTTCCTTACACCGTCGGGCAACTGGCGCGACGCCAGCCTCGACGTCGGCAACGTGAAGTTCCTCTATGGACCGGTGATCGGCGCGACGGTGGACTTTGTCATCGTGGCCGCGCTGGTGTTCCTGGTCGCGAAGAAGATCCTGAAGGAGGAAACGGTCGCGAAGCGCTAGGCTCGCAGCGCGGCCGTTACGGTTTTCGCGGCCCGCCGAACTTCCAGTCGTAGGACAGGTCCAGGCCGAACTGGTACGTGTCGCCGAACGACCCCGCGCGTGAGCAGGGTGCGACGCCGGGGTCGATCGCGATACTCGCGCCCAGCGTGCGCTTCGGCCGGTATTCGATCAGCGTCCCGAGCCAGAACGGCACGTTCGAGCTCGACGAGGTGCGACCCGCCCGGCAGACGCCCCCACTCACGCTGAAGAACGTGTCCGTCCCGACCTGACGGCCTCCCGTAACGGCCACGCTGTTCAGCAGGCCGTCCAGCGGGTTCGCCATGATGTTCTCAGGCCCTTCGCCCGCGACGGTCGAGACCTGCATCGTGCTGAAGAACGGCAGCAGGGTCCCAAGCGTGGACTCCAGGAGCCCCCCGAGCGACGGCACCACCGCGGCGGTCGCCGACTGCGTGACCGATTGCGCCGCTGACTGCCGTGAGTCGTTGACGCCAAAGCTCGGCCGGCCGAACACGAGGTAGCTGATGATCTCGCTCTGGGGCACGGCGGAGCCGAGATCGCTGGTGAGGTTGAGTCGCGGACGGAGCGTGGTGCCATACACGCGGGCGCCCACCTTGACGTCGTTGTCCGGGCGGCGCACGGTGTAGGACGTGTGGATGTCCAGCGCCGCAGGGATGTCCGGCGTTCCCTCGAGGATCACGGACCCGCTGTCCACCACGAACGTGCGCTTGATCACGCCGAGGTCAACGCGGTACGTGCCGCGCGCCGCCGACACGGATCCGCTGACCCAGGGGAAGTCGAGCGGGCCGAAGAGTTCGACGGCGCCGGTGAGCTGCACGTTTGCTTCACGGGACTTGAGCCGCACGTCGTTGCCGAGCGTCACGAGGACGCCATTGGCCTGTGGTGTTCCCAGCGGCGAACTGCGCTCCGTGCGCGGACCGCGGAGGCCGCGAGCCCGCCGTTGGGGGCCGATCGTGAATACCGCGTACGGCAGCGTCACGGCGCCGGTCACCGTCGGCGCGGCGAGCGGCCCGGCGATCGACAGGTCCCAGGACGCCTCGGCGGTCGCCAGGCGCGGGTCGTCAATGGCACGGAACTGGCTCGCCGCGCTCCGCAGGTTGGCGGTCCACTCGGTCCATTTCGTGCCGCTCAAGCGCACCACGCCCTGCAGCGAAGCCGTGTCCGTTTGCGATTGGCTGTCCGTCACGCGCATGCGATTCACGATGACGGAGTCGCCGCTCAGGGTCAGCAGCGCCGTGGCATCGCGCAGGTCGAGCCCGAGGTTGTCGTGCACCATGGCGCCATCACTCATGGTCAGCGTGCCACGGCCACGCGGGCGCCGTATGGTGCCGCCGACATCCAGGTCCGCATCGAGGCGACCGCCAAGGGCGCTGATGCCGTCGGCGAGACCGTCGAAATCGGCGAGGAGCAGGCGGTCGAGCCGGAGCCGCAGCGTCATGGGCTCATCCACGATCCGATCGGGCACGGAATCCAGCGAAAGGTTCAGCGGCAGCCGCGCGCCGAGATCCAGCACGCGCCGCCCACTGACATCGCCGGCCGACGTAATCGCCAACCGTCGGTCTTCGTAGGCGGCGTCGAGCACGAGGCGCGCGCGCGATCGGCTGGCCGCCCCCGCCGCTGCCTCGCGGCCGTTGCCCTGGATCGCCCGGCGCGATTGGGCATCCGGGTTGTTCGTGGCGACGGAGTCGATCTCCAGGCGGGCATTGAACTTCGGTGCGGCTCGCGTCCCGCCGAGCGAGGCCTCCGCTGCGAGGGTGCCGCTCAGGCCCGGGGGCAGGGCACCGGTGAACGCGAACTCGGCCACGCTGACCCGATTCGCACGCAGGAATCCGGAGACGGGGCCCGCATCATCGAATCGCCCACCGACCTGCACGGACGCCCCGGCGTTGCTGGTCAGCCGGATCGTATCCGCCGTCACCACCCCGGTGGCCACCGACAGGTTCGCGGCGCGCTCGAGCGTCCACGCGTGCGGCCCCACGGTCGCGGCGAACGAGTCCACCGCGATCCGATACCCCTGATCCGGCCATGTCACGTCCGCCGATCCGCTGAGCGCGATCGAATCGGCCGTCGTGCCTCGCAGCGTGACGCGCGCCGAGTGACCGCGTCGCAGGTCGGCCTGGATGGCCGCGCGGTCGAGGCGCGCCGACCCCGACATGAGCGAATCGAGCGTCGCCCGGATGATTCCGGTCGCACTGTCCGGCAGGTCCGCAACGCGAACCGTGCCGATCGCACGACGTACACGCACGCCGTCGGCGGCAAGATCCTCGATGCCGACGTCCGCGACAACCGTTGCCGACTCGAACGAACCCGTGATCGTCCCGGCGGCCACGCGAGCCCGTCCGGCGAGTCCCGTGATCAGCGGCGCACCGGTCGAATCGAGCACGATGGTACGAAGCGCATCCAGTGAATCCACGCGCAGCGCAAACAGGATCGAGTCCGGATTGCCCGCGGCGCCAACGGCGCGGGGGAGGCGGCCACGCGCTTCCACCTGCCACGTGTCGGCCGTCAGGTCCAGCGTGTCCAGATGGATCCCGGTCGAGTCCAGTCCCAGCCGGAGGGCGCCACCCCGAATCGCGGAACCACCCAACCGGCTTGTCGAGTCGAGCGCGACCTGGATGTGGCGGTCCGAGCCGGCCGCGGCGTCGTCGATCGCGACGGACAGGGCCCCACTGAGCTGCATGCCCGGTATGTCCGCGCGCGCCACGAACCGCGAGAGGTCGAGCGAGTCGAGCCGCCCCGCCAACTGCATCGTGGTGCGAGTCGAATCCAGCAACGTGTTGCCCGCGAGTCGAACGCGCATGCCTTCGCCGGCCAGTCGAGCGTCGAGCGACAGCGTATCGCCCGTTGCGCGGAGGGCGAGGGCACCGCGCAGAAAGCCGCGAAGCGGTGCGGTGGTAAACGGCGCCGCGACCGTGCCGATCGCCAGCGTGTCAATCGTGAGGTCGGCCTCAAGCCACTGTGACGCGAGGTCGGCGGCGAGGCGTCCGCTGCCGCGAACCTGCGACCGGGCCAGCGCGCCGTCCCGGTGCACGGCGACAAGTTCACGGAACAGCAGGTTGTCGGTCGGGCCCTCGAGTGTCACCTCGCCGCCCAGGGTGCCACGCATCGAATCCGCCGCCGCAACGATCACGCCGAGCGTGCGGATATCGAGCGGCGAGAACCGCACGTTGAACGGCGTCAACCGGGACTTCGGCCCGCTGGCGTCAACGACGCCGTGGGCGCTGAGCTGCGATCGTGCCCCGCCGATCCTCGCGTCGGCATACTCGAGCGCCACGCTGTCAATCGCGATGGCGTCCAACGGGCCGCCCCGCCCGCTCACCGTCCCGGTCAACGCGCCGGCCCACGGCGGGGCGATCACCGAATCGCCAAGGATGTCGCGCAGCACATCCATGCCAAGCGGATCGAACGAGAGTCGGAGCGATTCGGCTGCGACACTGCGCCCGGCCCTGACCCGGAACGAACCACGCACCCGCGACGTGGCCGACGCGAGGGAGAATCGTTCCACGTCGTACACGAACTCGCTTCCCGTACCGCGGATGCGCAGGTCCGCGCTCGCCGTACCGCGCGGCGGAATCAGCGCCGAGGCCCACCGGATGTCCGCGACGGCTGCGCTGTCGGCGCGAATCGCAATGTCCATCTGCACGGGTTGGCCGCGCGGCCACGACACACGGCCGCGCGCCGATGCATGCGTCGCCGGGAGCGTGAACTGGTCGAGCGTGAGGGACAACGAATCGGGCCACCAGCGGATCGGGCCACTCGCCCCCGTGACGTGCACGGGCGGCAGCGAAACCTGTGCGCCGAGCTGCCGCAGTACGGTCCAGCCGCCCGACGAATCCGGGCTGCTGAGCGTCGTCGGGCCGAGTGCGAGCGCCAGCTCGCGCAACGATCGTTCGACATTCGGCAGGGCGGCGCTGGTGTCGCGCGCCGAAATCATGATTGCCGCATCCTCGAGCGCGATGCTGTCGGCCGTCACGAGCGGTGCGGGCCCGCCGGACCCGCCGCCCGACGGGCGCACGAGGCCGTCCGTGTTCCACGCGCCGTCTCGCGATTGGATCAGCGAAACGCGCACTCCCCGGAGCGAGACGACGCCCAAGTGCACGCGGCGGCGCAGCGCATCGCCGACCGACAGCGCAAAGCGTGCCTCGCCGATCGCGAGGAGCGACCGACCCTTCGCGTCGGCGACCGCGAGGTTCCCGACGACCCACGCGCCGTCGTCGGCGCGACTCAGCGACCCGATCCGCAACGCCGCGCCGTCGGTCAGGCGCGCGGACAGGCGCGACTCCAGCGAGCGGCGCAAGGTGCCAATCCCACCGTCGGTACGCAGCAGCCAAGCGCCGGCGGCGGCGAGCGCGCCCACGGCAAGCCCTGCCGCGGCACCGGCGATCAACCATCGCCGTCGACGCGCGCTCAGAACGCGTTCCCCAGGCTGAAGTGGAACGTGAGTCGCGACAGCAGCGACCGCGGACGGGTGGGGAGGTAGCTGGCGGGGCAGCGCCCGCCAAACGGCGTGTCGCCGGCCCGGAGCGTGATCGGGTCCTCCGACCCTGGGCTCACGCACACGGCGCGACCGACCGCGCCGTTCGACGCCGGGATCACGTAGAACGCGGGGCCGGGCTCCGGGCTGGTCGGGTCGTAACCGATGTCCACACGAAACGGTCCGAGCGGCGTGATTACGCGCGCGCCGATGCCCGGTGTCGCACGAGTGTCGGCGTTCGTCACGCTGAACACGTTCTGCGTGTTCCAGACGCGGCCCATGTCCACGAATAGCACCCACCGGAGCAGGTCGCTGGGCCATCCGCGCGTCGAACGCAGTTCGATGTTCCCGATCCACATCGCGTTTCCGCCGCTCGGCGCGATGCGATCGTATTCGTCCTGGGGTCGCGCCGCGCCAACGGGCGCGCCGCCGGGGCCGCTGACCGTGTCAATGCGCGAAACGATGTAGCTGCCGGGTCCGAGCAGGTTCTGGCCGAATCCGCGCACGGTGTTCTGACCGCCGCCGTAAAACCGCTCGGAGGGCGGCAGCAGGAAGCTCTCGTCGGCCGGCGCGACGATCCCACCGACCTGCAACCGCGTCGCCAGCGTCAGCCAGGGCGTCAGCGCGTGGTACCACGCGCCCTCGGCCAGCAGTCGTCCGTAGTCGATCGGCAGCACCTGGCCGACCGACGCATGGCCGAACTTGGTTTCGATGCTCCAGCGATACCCGGACCGCGGATCGTCGGTCGGCAGCAGCGGGTTCTTCGCCAGCGACGCGGATACGGCGTGTAACGGCGACCGCAGGACGAAGCTGGCGAGGTCCTCTAGGCGGCAGAAGCCGAACTGCGTACACGACACCGCCTGATCCGCGCGCGTTCGGCTGTCCGTATAGGCGTACTGCAGGCCGAACGTCTTGCGATTCCGCAGGGACTGCGTGGATGTCGCGAGCGCGCCGAACTCCGTTGTTTGCTCGTATGCGTTGACCTGCGATCGCCGCTCACTGAACAGCGTGAGCTCCGGTTGCAGGCGCAGGCCACGCCACGTCGCCCAGCCCCTGAGCCGCAGTGACGCGCCGACGTAGTAGTTCATGTTCTGGCTGAACGCGTCGTCCCGCACTCGCGGGGAACAGAAAGAGCGCAGCGCGTCAAACGGTTCGCCCAGCCCGATCTTCGACAGCCGCGCGCTCAGTTCGAGCCGGTGTCCGGAACCGAGGAAGTCCTGCTCGACCGCGCGCGTCTGGGTGCGGAAGCAGTCCAGGGTTCCCCATCCGGCCGTCGTGCGCGCGCGGCGCCGGTCGCCTTCGCCGAGGGTCAGCACGAGGCGGATCGAATCGGGCGAGGCGGAAGCGGCGGGAGCCGTGTCCACGCGAATCTGGCGGTAAAGGTCGAGCGCGTTGAGGTCGCGTTGCCCCAGCCCGATGCGCTCGCCGCTGAACCGGTCGCCCGGCCGGATGCCAAACGCGGAACGCGCGGCCTCCGCGGAGAGCGTCGGCGCGCGCCCGGTCGGCACGAACGCAACATTGATATCTGAGACCGCGGTGACACTGCCGGTGCGGAACGTCATCTCGACATACGCGCGGCGCGCACCGCTGTCCGGGCGAATCTGGACAGTGGGCGGCTGCGCACGCGCGTACCCGGCGTCGCGCACCACGGCGTGCAACGATTCCGCCACCGCGTACACGACGGAATCATCCAGCGCCTGGCCCCGGAGCCGTCGCGTCAGCGCGGCACTGTCGAGCACGCGCGGTGGCACGCCGCCCGCGGCCACGCGCGAGACCGCGAGCGGCTCGCCGGCGCTCACGCGAAACCGTATGCGGGCCCTGCGGTCCCCGTACCGCTCGACCCGGCCCTCCACCGTGGCTTCCAGGAATCCGCGGTCGCGGTGTTCGTCCGCGATCAGCGCGGCGTCGCGCACGACGTCCGCCGAGTCGAGGCACGTCAAGGTGGCGCGCCGCCAGCCGAAGGTGCGGCGCCAGAAGCTCGTGCGTTCGGTCGCGAGGAGCGGGAACAGCGCGGCCGACGAAACCGCGCGGCTGCCTTCGATCCGCACGTCGTCCACACGAGGATGCCGCGCGGTGCAGGGATTACGCTGCGCCGCCATCACCGCGGGAACCGACACGACACACGCCGCGACCACCACCCGGGCAAGCATGCCCGAAAACTATCGGTCCGGCGTTCGCGGTCCGGGCGAACTGCGTGGTTTCGCGCGGCGTGTCGGCGAGGCCGACGCCGGGTCTTCCGGCCATTCGTGGCGCGGGTATTCGCCCCGCATCGACTTGCGCACGGCGGTCCAGGACCCGGCCCAGAACCCCGGAAGGTCGCGCGTGACCTGGATCGGCCGCGATGCAGGTGACAGCAGCGAGAGGGTGAGCGGAACCGCGCCACTTAGGATCGTCGGGGTTTCGCGGAGCCCGAAGAGCTCCTGCACGCGCACCGCGACCATGGGTCGCGCGGCGTCGCGGTAGTCCACCGGGACCCGCGACCCCGTCGGGGCAACGAAATGTGTCGGCGCCAACCGGTCGAGCGAGCCCCGGACGGCGGACGGCACCAGCGAAAGCAGCGCGCCGACCAGGTCAGCGCGCTCGAGGTCGGTCCAGCGCGCGCACCGGCTCGCCACCGCGGGCAGCCACTG
This sequence comes from Gemmatimonadota bacterium, assembly GCA_016874035.1. GTDB lineage: Bacteria > Gemmatimonadota > Gemmatimonadetes > Gemmatimonadales > Gemmatimonadaceae > Fen-1231. Next base: position 19,462 of record VGVM01000030.1, on the reverse strand, counting down.
CTCGAGTCGTTCGAGCAGGGCCGCGTCATCAACAGCGGGCCATTGCGCGGGCGAATGCCGATGGAGGAACGTGAGCCGTTCGCGAAGCCGCACCGCGGCCTCGGACCATGGAATGGCCCCGACGCCGCTTGCGCGAACACGCGCGACGATCGCATCGGCGACCGCATCCGGGTCCGCGGTGGAACGCGTGCAGGATCCAAAGACCAGCGCACCGAGCCGTCGCTCGGTCGTCTCGACGACTCGGCCGGTCTCGAGATCGAACGCCCGCGTCACCTCCGTGCGCATCTGGTGGCCGAACAGGCGCTCGAGGGAGACGCGACTGGTGGCGGCCGCCAGCACAACGAGCGCGTCATCCGCGGCACCGTCGGTCACGGCCACGATGATCGCGTCGGCCCCGGCGATCGCCGAGCGTTCGTCCACCCGAACGCCGGCGCCTGTGGCCATGACGAACCGGCCGCGCGCGCCCGGCCGCCGCAGCGCGACGCGGTCGGGGTAGGCGAGGGCGAGCAGTTCGACGGCGTCTTCGACCATTGGGCGCGTCGAACCGCTCGGCGCGCGCAGCTCCGGCGCACGCTCACGAATCCGCCGTGCCTCGTCGCGGACCCGGTGCAGGCGGCCGCGGTCCAGCCGCAGCGCGGAGTCCGACGGCCCGTGCAGCACCGCATCGAGCCGCGGCGCGACATCGCATTCGAGTGCGGGGCCGTCGCGTTGTACGATGTCCCGCTCGCTGACGATCGCGGCGAGCGCCGCCGCGGCGGCGGTGGCTCCCGGGCCCATCTCGGTTGACCGCGCCACCATGTGCCCAAGCCGAGGGTGTAACCCCAGCCGGGCGACCTGCTCGGCATGCGCGGTTGGTCGGCGCGCGTCATCGAGGATGTCGAGCGTCTGCAGGAGCGTGCAAGCGGTCGCATACGCGGCGGCCGGAGGGGGATCGAGCCAGTGCAGGTCGCTCGGATCGCGTTCGCCGGCCAGTGCAAGGTCGAGCGCAAGCGGGGCCAGGTCGGCCTGGCGAATCTCGGGCGTTCGTGCCGGGCGCAACGTGGCCGTCTCCGCCTCGTGCCAGAGTCGAATGCAATGCCCCGGCGCTGTCCTGCCCGCGCGCCCGCGGCGCTGGTCCGCGGCGTCCGCCGTCACGCGGGTCGTGACGAGCCGGGTCATCCCCGAGCCCGGGTCATAGCGCGGTCCGCGGGCCAGTCCGGCGTCAATCACGCAGCGGACGCCTTCGATCGTGAGGCTGGTCTCGGCGATGGCGGTCGCCAGCACGACCTTTCGCGTGCCCGGCTCGGCGGGCGCGACCGCCGCGTCCTGCGCGTCGGCCGTCAGGTGGCCGGCGAGTTCGTGCACCACGGTTCGCGGCGGGAGGTCTCGGGCGGTCAGCTGCTGCGCCGCGCGGTGAATCTCCGCCGCGCCGGGCAGGAAGACGAGCACGTCACCGTCGGCCGCGCCGAGCCCGCGGAGCACGGCGTTCGCCACGTCGGCGACCGGGTCACGCGGGTCACGCGGCACCACGTATTCGGTCGTGACCGGGAACTGGCGTCCGCGCGATTCCACGACCGGCGCGCCACCGAGCAGCGTGGCCACGCTGCCCGCGTCGAGCGTCGCCGACATCACGATGATCCTTAGGTCGGGGCGCACCAGCTCGGCACTCTGGATCGTCAGCGCCAGGCCTGTATCGGCAATCAGGCTGCGCTCGTGAAACTCGTCGAACAGCACGGCGGACACACCGTCGAGCGTGGGATCCGAAGCGATCATGCGGGTGAGCACGCCTTCGGTCACGACCTCCACGCGAGTGCGGCTCGAAACGGCGGCTTCGCCCCGCACGCGAAATCCGATCGTCTCGCCGACGCGCTCGCCGCGTTCCCGCGCCATGAAGCGAGCGGCCGCCCGCGCCGCCAGCCGACGCGGCTCGAGCACGATCACGCGCCCCGTGCACCACCGTTCGCCAACCAGCGCCGGCGGAACCACCGTGGTCTTGCCCGCTCCCGTTGGAGCGACCAGCACCACGCGCGGCGAGTCCGCCAGCGTCCGCATCAGCGTCGGCAGCGCGTCGGCGATGGGTTGGGGCGCGCGATTCACGGCTGAAACCTACGGGGGCTCGCATGGCGTAGTGCCCGCCTACACGATTGCGCCGCCGCTTCGCGTGCGACCGTTACTTTCCGCTCCGTGACTGACACACCCCGCAAGCGAATTCCGGCCAAGACCACGGCCTTCTGGATGGGCGCGCTGATCATCGTACTGGGCGACTTCGTCACGAAGCGCTTCGCCGAGTCGGCCCTGTCCTTGCACATCCCGAACTCGGTTGTCGGGCACTGGTTCCGCATGACCCTGACCTACAACCCTGGCGCCGCGATGAACCTCTCGCTGGGCGACTTCTCACGGGTCGGGCTGTCCGCGATCGCGATCGGCATGATCGTGTTGCTCTACCGCATGTACCGCGAGGCGCCGGCGCACGACGCGTGGCAGGCGGTGGCGCTCGGTTTCGTCACCGGGGGCGCCCTGGGCAACCTGATTGACCGCGTCCGCTCGGCGCGCGGCGTCGTGGACTTCATTGATGTCGGAACCGCCGGGTGGCGCTTCTGGACGTTTAACGTCGCCGACGCCGGCGTCACGGTCGGCGCCGTCCTGCTCGCATGGCTCACGCTGACCAGCCGTGCGGACCACAAGGGCGAGGCGTAGATTCGAGGCGTGGAGCCCGGAAGCTCAGACAATCAGGAGGGCGGGGTGAGCGAGCATGGCCCTGGAGTAGATCGCCGGCGGTTTATTACCGGTTTGGCAGGCAGCGCAGCCGCCCTTGCGGCCACGGCAGGCGCCGCGCCCAGCGAACTGTTCGCGCAAAACAACCCGTTCCCGGTGTACCCGGCCCCGCAGGGCGGCTGGGACGTGTCGTGGGTCGAGCGCATGCAGAAGGCCAAGTACCGCGCGGTGTTCGACTCCGCCACGATTGACGGCGGCATCGCGCTCACGAACGCGCAGACGTTCCTCGCGGGCTACAAGGACGTGTACAACGCGACGGACGCCGAGATGGGCGTGGTGGTCGTCATCCGGCACCGCGCGATGGCGATCGTGTTCAATGACGACATCTGGGCGCGCTGGAAGTTGGGCGAGAAGAACGACATGAAGGACCGGGCGGGCAACGCGCGGACCACGAATCCGTGGGGTGCCGCCGCGAACGCCGCCGCGGGATCGCCGGCCGGCGGGACGATTGACGCGCTCATCGCTCGCGGCGTGACGTTCCTGTGCTGCAACCTGGCCCTGATGCGAAACGCCGGGGAGTTCGCGCGTGAGATGCAGATGCCGCTCGAGGACGCGCGCAAGCTGTTCATCGAATCGCTCGTTCCCGGCGTGGTGCGGCAGACGAACGGCATCTTCGCCATTACGCGCGCGCAGGCGGCCGGCGCCACGCTGCTCAAGTCCGCGTAAGCCGCCGCTCACCGCTCACCCACCACTGACGGACTGATGGCTGGACAACGGCGCAGGGCGGCCGGCGCCCTCGCGGCACGGCGGGGCGGACGCGGCAAGGCATACGACCGGGCGCATTTCGACCGGTGGTATCGCGACCCGCGCCGACGCGTGGCCACATCAACCGACATCCAGCGCAAGGCGCGGCTGGTGGTCGGGGTCGCCGAGTCGCTGCTCCAGAGGCAGGTCCGTTCGGCGCTGGACGTCGGCTGCGGCGAAGGCAACTGGCGCGCCGCGCTGAAGGCGATCCGTCCCGGGCTCGACTACGTCGGCGTGGACTCGAGCGCCTACGTGATTTCGCGGTACGGGCGCGCGCGCGACATCACGTACGGCACGTTCGGTACGCTCGCGTCTGTGGACGTGGGCGGGCCATTCGATCTCGTGATTTGCTGCGACATGCTGCAGTACATCCCGACCGCCGAGCTCTCCTGCGGACTCGAGGCAATCGCCGGCCTGCTCGGCGGCGTGGCGTTCCTCGAGGCGTACACCACGGCCGACGAGGTCACCGGCGATCGGCGGGGCTGGGTGGACCGTACGCCGGCGCACTACCGCCGCGCGTTTCGCCGCGTCGGATTGGTCAGCGTCGGGATGCACTGCTGGGTGGGCGACGCCCTGCGCGGGTCCACAGCCGCGCTCGAACGGGCGTAGGCGGGGCAGGGCCCGCCCGAGTTGACCGGGCGAGGAAAACGTTTTAACCTTTCATCCGGATATACGGATGAAACGCTCGCTCGCCCTCAGCCGCCTTGCCGCGCTCGCCGACCCCATCCGGGCGCGGCTGGTCGCCGCACTCGAACGACAGGAACTGACTGTCGGTGAGTTGCGCGCCGTGCTCCAACTGCCGCAGTCCACGGTCAGCCGGCACCTCCGCGCACTTGCCGACGCCGGCCTGATCAGCGGCCGCGAAGACGGCACGAGCAACCTGTACCGGCTCGGAGCCGGAGAACGCGATGGCGCCGGCCGGAAACTCTGGATGGCCGTACGCGACGAAGTGCTCGCGATGCCGGCCGTGCAGCGCGATGCCACGCGCATCCAGCACGTCCTCGCGGCACGGCACACGACTTCGCAGCGCTTCTTCGCGGGCAGCGCGGGCCAGTGGGAACGGATTCGATCCGAACTCTTCGGCGCGCGCAGCGAACTGCTGCCGTTCATCGGGCTCCTCGATCCCGTGGCGGTCGTCGCCGATCTCGGATGCGGCGCCGGCCACTTCGCCGCCGCGGTCGCGCCCGCGGTGCGCCGCGTGATCGCCATAGATGAGTCCGCCGCGATGATACGAGTCGCCAAGGCACGACTCGGCGACGCACCGAACGTCGAGGTCAGGCAGGGCTCGCTCGAAGCCCTGCCCCTCGCGGACGCCGAAGTGGACGTTGCCGTGCTGTCACTGGTGTTGCACTACGTCAGCGACCCCGCGGCCGTGCTTGCGGGCGTTCGTCGCACGCTCCGGCCAGGCGGGCGCTGCATCATCGTTGACCTTCGGCCGCACGAGCGTGCCGATCTCCGCGACCGACTCGGCCACGTGTGGGCCGGGTTCGCCGATGCGGACCTGCGGGCCTGGGCACAGGCCGTCGGCTTCACGTCGTGCACCGTCCGCGCCTCACCCGGGGCCCCCGAAGCCACCGGCCCTGCACTGTTTGTCGCCACTCTCGCCCTCTAACCACCGAAGAGCCTCCAATGACGTCCGCACTCGCACCGCATCCCTTCGCCACCTCCAGCGCCGCCGGCCGCGCGCCGTTCAAGGTCAAGGATCTCGAACTCGCCGAGTTCGGCCGTAAGGAAATCCGCCTCGCCGAGTACGAGATGCCGGGCCTCATGGCCCTGCGCGCCGAGTACGGCGCATCGAAGCCGCTCACGGGCGCGCGCATCATGGGGTCGCTGCACATGACCGTTCAGACCGCCGTGCTCATCGAGACGCTCACGCATCTGGGCGCCGACGTGCGTTGGGTGAGCTGCAACATCTTCTCCACGCAGGACCACGCGGCGGCCGCCGTGGTGGTCGGTCCGGCGGGGTCGGTGAGCGAACCCGCGGGCGTTCCGGTCTTCGCATGGAAGGGCGAAACGCTGGTCGAATACTGGTGGTGCACGGAGCAGGCGCTGATGTGGCCCGACGGCGGCGGACCGACGCTGCTGCTGGATGACGGCGGCGACGCGACGCTGCTCGTGCACAAGGGCGTGGAGTTCGAGGCCGCCGGGCGCGTGCCACAGCACAACCCCGCGACCGAGAGCGAGGAATACGGCATCATCCTCGATCTCCTGCGCACGGAACTGAAGAAGGACGGTTCGCGCTGGACGAGCCTCGCAAAGGCGTTGAAGGGAGTCTCCGAGGAAACCACGACGGGCGTCCATCGGCTCTACGAGATGATGAAGGCCGGTACGCTCCTGTTCCCGGCGATCAACGTCAACGACTCCGTGACGAAGTCGAAGTTCGACAACCTCTACGGTTGCCGGCACTCGCTGACGGACGGCATCCTGCGCGCCAGTGACGTGATGCTGGCCGGCAAGGTGGCGGTCGTGCTCGGCTACGGCGACGTCGGCAAGGGCTGTGCCCAGGCGCTCAAGGGCCAGGGTGCGCGCGTCGTGATCGCCGAGATCGACCCGATCTGCGCGTTGCAGGCCGCGATGGAGGGCTACCAGGTCGCGACGCTCGAGGATGTCGTGGCCACGGCCGACATCTTCGTGACCGCCACGGGCAATCGCGACATCATCACCGCCGAGCACATGGCGCGGATGAAGGACAAGGCGATCGTCGGGAACATCGGCCACTTCGATAACGAGATCGACATGGCCGGCCTCAAGTCCTACGACGGGATCGAGCGCATCAACATCAAGCCGCAGTACGACGAGTGGGTGTTCCCGGACGGCCACAGCGTGATGGTGCTCGCCGAGGGCCGGCTGCTCAACCTCGGCTGCGCGACCGGCCACCCCAGTTTCGTGATGAGCTGCTCGTTCACCAACCAGGTCGTCGCGCAGATTGACCTGCACCTCGCGGCGCAGGGCAAGCCGACCGTCTCAGGCACGCATTACGACGCGAAGGCGGTGTACACGCTCCCGAAGAAGCTCGACGAAAAAGTGGCGCGGCTCCACCTCGACAAGCTCGGCGTCCGGCTGACGAAGCTCACTGCCGACCAGGCCTCGTACATCGGCGTTCCGGTCGAGGGGCCGTACAAGGCCGAGCACTACCGCTACTAGCGCATCCAGAGCACGGCGTAGAACGGGCCGCGGGTGCGACCGGACGACGGGGCGATCGTCCGGCAGCCCGCGGCGCGCAGGTAGCGCGCGACGGTACCCGACGACTCCGTCCCTGGTGGGTAGAGTTCCACCATCTCGACATCGGTCGCGCGCCACGAATCGATCGTCGTGCTGCCCACGGCCCGGCGGCCGTCCAGCAGCACACAGAACGCGCCGCGCGCGCTCTGCAACTCGAACGCGATGGATGCGCCTGGCCTGGTGCGGCGGACGGCCTCTCCGAGCGACATGTCGGCGAACGGCGCCAGCTCCTCGGCGGAAACGACCACCGCGCGGCTCCCGCGCGTGCTCATCCGCATGGAGGCGTCGCGAAGCGCCGCGAGCGCGTTGTTGCTCGTCCCGGCGGCCTCCGCAGCCCGCGTCGCGCCGTACTTGGGATCCAGGAGCTCCATGTGCACGACCACACCACGCCACTCGTCCATGCGGACGGCCGTGTTCGTCGCGAAATAGCCCTCCTTGCGCGTCTGGAACACCACGACGCCCTCGCGCACCGAGGTCAGCGTGAACCATCCGTCCTCGCCGGACGTCACCGTGCGCTTCTCGCCAGTGATCACCTGGATCGTCGCGCCCGCCACCGGTTTGTTCTCCTCGTCCACCACGATGCCGGACAGCACGTTGATGCGCTCGCGGATCTGCACGGTGTCGAGCATCGCGCGCGACGGGACGATCGTGATGCTGACATTGAGCGAACGGTCGGGGACGCGGATCGCCAGGCGCCCGGGCATGTACCCGATCCCGCGCACGCTCAGCTCTTGGGCGCCCTCGCCGACACCAGTGAACGCGAAATACCCGCGTTGGTCCGTGCGCACGGTCCGCTGGGTGCCCTCCAGGCGCACCTCGACGTCGGAGACCGGGATGTCGCCGAGCACGATGACGCGGCCGGTGATGTTCGGCGTGGGGTCCTGCGCGGCGGCCGGCCGGCCGGTCAGGAGCATACCGCTGAGCAGGACGAGCCAGGCAGCGCACGCGCTGCCGCGGACACAAAGTCGGTTCATGCTGGAGAATACCCCGCAAACGCGCGGTTCGCCGCGGGCACGCCGAGCGCCCGACCGACGATTTCGCGGTCCCGCGACTTTCGCCCTCATGCGCGGTGTGCGAGAATCCACCCATTCACCGGAATCGAGGAGACCGCTCCGATGTCCGCTTCCCGCCATCTTGCCCGTCCGGCCGCGCCAACTCGGCGCCGTGCCGCCGCAGTCGGCATCGGTGTCGCCGCTATGCTCGGACTCGCGCTGATCGCCACGGCGGCATCGGCCACGCACGCAGGTGCGCAGGCGCGCGGGTCCGGCGCGGGGGCATCCGCAGCCCCGCGCGCGCAGCGGGCTCCGCTCACGCGCGAGGCAGCCCGTGCGCGGGCGGTCGCACTGCTGTCCGCGACGCCGCTGGTGGATGGGCACAACGACCTGCCCTGGGCGATCCGCGAGGAACCGGGCATGCAGCGCGATGTGGACGCGTACGACCTCCGTAAGCGCACGCCCCACCAGACGGATCTCGCACGCATTCGCGCAGGGAAGCTGGGCGCGCAGTTCTGGTCGGTGTACATCCCGGGGGACATCAAGGAGTACGGGTACGCACGCGCCCAGCTGGAACAGATTGACATCGCGCGCCGGGTGATCGCGAAGTACCCGGAAGTCTTCACGACGGCGCTGACGGTGGCGGACGTCCGCAAGGCATTTGCCGCGAAGCGCGTCGGCTCCTTGCTCGGCATGGAAGGCGGCCATGCGATCGAGAACTCGCTGGGCGCGCTCCGGGCCTACTACGATCTCGGCGTGCGCTACATGACGCTCACGCACAACGTGACGCTCGACTGGGCGGACGCGGCGAACGATGTCGCGCGCCATCGCGGACTCACGGCGTTCGGGCGCGAGGTCGTGCGCGAAATGAACCGGCTCGGCATGCTGGTGGACCTTTCGCACGTGTCGCCCGGCGTCATGAGCCACGCGCTCGACGTCACGGAGGCGCCGGTGATCTTCTCGCACTCGTCAGCACGGGCGATCGTGGATCACCCGCGCAATGTGCCCGATTCGATCCTGCGGCGCCTTCCGCGCAACGGCGGCGTGGTGATGGTGACGTTCGTCCCCGGGTTCGACTCGCCGGCGGTGCGGGCGCACGGACTCGAGCGGAACGCGTACCAGGCCTCGCTTCGTCAACGGTTTGGGGCCGACACGGCGGCGGTCACGCGTGAGCGCCGCAGCTGGGATGCCTCGCGTCCGGCGCCCAAGGCCACGCTCGCCGATGTCGCGAACCACCTGGACCACATCAAGGCCACGGCCGGCGCCGACCACGTGGGGATCGGCAGCGACTTCGATGGCGTGGACGACGACCTGCCGGTCGGGCTCGAGGACATCTCGAAGTTCCCGGACCTGTTCGCCGAACTGATGCTGCGTGGCTGGACGGATGCCGAGCTGAGGAAGCTCGCCGGCGAAAACGTGCTGCGCGCGCTCGAGACGGCCGAACGCGTGGCTGCCCGGATCAAGAAGGAGCGCGGGCCCAGCACGAAGACGATCGAGGAGCTCGACGGTCCGGCGCGCAGCGCACCCCGACCGGACTGACCGCGCGTTGCACCCACCCATTCTCGCGTGACCACCAAGCCTCATTCGTCGGGCGAATCCGAAGTCCTCGAGCAGGCGCGCCGCCAGTTCCTGGCCGTTGCCCGCGGCACGGTGGATGCGTTCGCGCAGCTCGGCGAGCAGCTCGCTGCGCGCCCGGACGCGGCCGAGTTGCTCACGCCGCTGCGTCGCGAGCTGCACCGGCTGAACGGCAGCGCGGCGACCTTCGGCTTTCCCCGCCTCGGGCGGATGGCCGCGGCGCTCGAAAGTGCGGTGAAGAAATGGGCCGCTGACCCGCAGCTGGATCGCGACCGGCGCGCGCCCATCGTCACGCGCTTTACCAAGGCGCTCGAGGCCGAGGTCGCGACCGATGGCGAAGCGCCCGCCATGCCCATGCGCCGCCTGCTGATCGTCGGCTTGCGCGACGTGGCGGCGGTCCCACTCACCACCGAAGCCAGCGCGCGCGGGTACCAGGTCGAGCGGGTGCGTGCCGATGAGCTGGACGAGGCCCTCGAAGACGGTGTTCCCCATGCCGTGATCGCCGCGATCGGCACACCGGGCCTCGACGAGCTGGCCGGCGTCGCGCGGCTCATGCTCCGCCAGCGCAGTGCGGCGGATGCGTCGCCTCCACCGGCCGGCGCGCGGGTCCTCGACGTCCGCACCGAGCCGTCGGAAGTGCTCGACGCGCTCGCGCAGCTCGCCACCAAGGCGCGGGTTGCCTCCGCGGGCGCCATCGCGGTGGACGACGATCCCGTCATGCGCACGCTGGTCCAGCTGGCCTGTGAGCACCTGAACCTCGGCGTGAACGCATTGGCGACGCCGGAAGCGTTCATGGCCGCCGTTTCCGGTGGTGAAGCGGCGCTCCTGGTGATTGACATCGAGCTGGGCACGGCGAACGGCCTCGACCTGGTCCGGGCGGTCCGGGCGGTCCGGGCGCTCCCGGCGCACCGGCGCACGCCTATCCTCGTGCTCAGCGGGCACGCGGACGCCAAGACCCGCGACGCCGCGGTCAGCGCGGGGGCGGACGACTACATGCTGAAGCCGTTCGCGCCGGCGGAGTTTCAGCGGCGCGTCGGCGCGCTTTTTGATGCGAAACGGCGCCGGCTCGCGAGCGAAGGGGTCCATGCCGAGAGCGGCGTGACGCTGCCATCGCGCACCATGCGGGACCTGGACGCCGAGCTCAGCGCACGCCGGGCCGATACGGCGTCCATCGTCGTGCTCGCGCCGAACGACCTGCCGGAGACGCCGGAGTCTGCCGCGGCCTGGCACCGCGAGTGTGGGCGGCTGGTCGGCGCCGTGACGGCCGCCGGTGGCGTCGGCGGACTCGCGGACGACTACGCGCTGGCGTTGTACGTCCCGCAGCCACCCCGGGAGGCGGTCGAGGCGATGGCGGCAACCCTCGCGCTTGCCCCGGAAGGGTCGCCTCCGTGGACCGCGGGGGTGGTGGGCACCCTCGACAAGGGACGTGACGCCACGCTGCTCGCGTTGCTCGCCGGCGCGCGGGAGGCGCGACAGGCCGCGCGCGAATCGGCGGTGCCGGCGCGCGAGTGGGATCCGGGCGACGCCGACATGGCGCCGGACGTGGTGATCGTCGAGGACGACGCGGCGCTGGCGGACCTGATCACCTTCGCGCTCGAGACACGTGGCTTCAGTCATCGCCACTAACCCGACGGCCTGAGCGCGCTCGAAGCGCTCCGCCAGATGCGCGTGCGCGAGACGCGCCCGATCGTGCTGCTCGACGTGGACCTTCCCGGCCTCGATGGTCATTCGCTGCACGAAAAGCTGCGCGTGGAGCGGCCCGGGCAGTTCGAGGTCGTGTACCTCACCGTGCACGGGACCGAGGCGGAACAACTCCGCGGCTTGCAGTCCGGCGCCCTCGACTACCTGCTCAAGCCGGTCAGCCTTCGGGTGCTCACGGCGAAGCTCACCGCGTGGAAAGCGAGGAACGCTTCCGCGTGAACGGGGCCGCCGAAGTCTCCAGCGGCGCGCTGGCGTTGGCGGTGATCGCGATCGCACAGGTGATGTTCCTAGCGGCGCTGGTGGCATTCGTGGTCGTGCAGCGCAGGCGGAATCGCGCGCAGCAGGTCATGGTCGCCGGCCTCACGCAAACTGCCCGCGACGCGCTCCGGGACTGGGTCGCCGGCGGCGCGTCGGTCGGTCCGCTCGTCCAGGCGCTCCGCGGCCTGCCGCGGCACGACGCGCTCGAGTTCGCCTGCGACTCCGCCGGCGCGATGCTGCCGCCCGAGTCCCGCGACGAACTCGCGAGTGCCCTGCGACACGACGCGTGGATGCTCGCCTTCATCGCGCAGGCCGATGCGCGCTAGTGGTGGAAACGCCGGCAAGCCGCGCGCGCGATCGCGCTTGTCGGGACGCCGGAGGACCGGCCCGCCCTGGCGCGCCTGCTGGCCGATGACCAGCTGGCGGTCGCCATCATGGCCGTTGGCGCACTCCCGCGCGTCGCCGACGCCGCGCTGATCGGGGGTGTACTCGACCGCTTTCCGCATCTGCCTCCGGTGGTGCGCCGGTTCACCCAGGATGCGCTGCAGCAGACGCGGGCGCTCGCGGAACCCGCGTTGATTTCGCGACTCACCGAACCGGCGCACTCCCGCGCGCTTGCGCACTGGGTCGCGCTGGCGGCGACGCTGCGGCTTCCCGGTGCGCTGGCGCACGTGGACGCCCTCATGGCGCACGACGACGCTCGCGTACGCCGCGCCGTCGCGCGCGCCCTTGCGGAGCGGCCGGCGGCGCGCACCGTCGCCTCGCTCCGCGTCCTGCTTGCCGATTCCGATCCCGATGTGCGTGCGGCGGCGGCCCGTTCGCTCGGCCACCTCGCCGCGCCCGGTGTGGTCGCCGACCTTCGGCGCGCGGTGCATGACCGGGCCTATGCGGTGCGCTACAACTCCTGCCTCGCGCTGGCACAGCTCGGCGAGGACGGGCGCTCCGCCCTGCAGGAGCTGCAGGGCGACGCCGATCGCTTCGTCGCCGATATGGCGACGGTGATCAGCGGATTGACCGATGGCGCCCTGACGGAGCTGGTGTCCGAATGAGCGACGGCATTGTCTTCTTCGCGCGGGACCTGCTGGTGCAGGCCGATCGCGTGGCGCTCGTGTACTTCCTGGTCCTCAACTCGTTCTACGCGTTCCAGCTCATCCTTTCGATCCCGGAACTCTGGCGGCACTGGCAACTCAACGAGGACGCGGTGCTCCAACGCCTCGTCCAGTCGGATGCGCTGCCGCCGGTGAGCATCCTCGTGCCCGCGCACAATGAAGGCATCACGATCAAGTCGAGCGTGTTGTCGTTCCTCACGCTGCGGTATCCGCGACTCGAGGTCATCCTGGTCAATGACGGATCGAAGGACGACACGATGGACGTCCTGATTCGCGAGTTCGATCTCTACCAGGTGCCGCCGGCCTACCCGCGTACGCTGGAGACCAAGCGGGTCAAGGCCGTGTACCGCTCGCGCCATCACTCACGGCTCCTGGTGATCGACAAGGAGAATGGCGGGAAGGCCGATTCGCTCAATACGGCGCTCTGCGCCGCGCACCATCCCTACGTGCTCGCCGTGGACGCGGACACCTTGATCGAACCCGACGCGCTGCTCCGCCTCGCGCGCCCGTTCATCCTGGGGACATCGGTCGCCGCCGTGGGCGGGACGATCCGCGTCGCCAACGCCTGCAAGGTCGAGATGGGGCGCGTGGTGGACGCGCGGGTGGACCCGCGCTGGCTCCCGGGCTGCCAGGTGGTCGAGTACCTGCGCGCGTTCCTCTTCGGACGCCTCGCGTGGAACCGCCTTGGCGGCAACCTCATCATCTCCGGTGCGTTCGGGATGTTCCGGCGCAAGTACATGCTCGCGATCGGCGGCTACAAGACCGGCAACGTGACCGAGGACATGGACCTCGTCGTCCGGCTCCACCGCTACCTGATCGAGAACGGGATCCGCGCCGAGATGCCGTTCATCCCGGACCCGGTGGCGTGGACCGAGGTGCCCGCGAACGTGAAGGTGCTCGCACGACAGCGCGAGCGGTGGCACCGAGGACTGCTCGGCACGATGATCACCCACCGGAAGATGTTGTTCAATCCGCGCTACGGTCCCGTGGGCATGGTCGCAATGCCGTTCTTCACGTTCGGTGAGTTGCTCGCGCCGGTGGTCGAGGTGTGTGGTTACCTGTTTACGATCCTCGGCCTGCTGATCGGCGAGATTGACTGGGGCTTCGCGGCGTTGTTCTTCATTGTCGCGGTGGGCTACGGGTCGCTGCTCACGGTGTGGGCCGTCCTCCTCGAGGAGCTCTCCTTCCGGCGGTATCCGCAGCGGGCCGACACCATTCGCATGCTGGCGCTGGCCGCCGTCGAAGGCCTCGGGTTCCGGCAAATGACGGTCTGGTTCCGTGTGCAGGCCTTTTGGAAGTACGTGCGGGGCGTGGAGAGCTGGGGCGTGATGACCCGCGAAGGATTTGCCGCGACAAAGCCGAAGTAAGCGGCCGCCGCCCTATATTTCGCGGCGATTGCCTTCCTCTCGACGACGCCCTGACATGGCTCCGAATCCGCTCCACGCGCTCCACGCCGCCGGCCAATCCATCTGGCTCGACTTCATTGACCGCACACTGGTCCAGGGCGGGGAACTCGCGCGGCGCATCCCGGCCGACGCGCTCACGGGCATGACGTCGAACCCGACGATCTTCGAGAAGGCGCTCGCCTCCGGCACGGCGTATGACGCGCAGCTCGCCTCGCTCGCCGGCGATCACACGCCGTGGGCGATCTTCGAGGCCGTCGAGACGGACGACGTGCGCGCCGCCTGCGACTGCTTCCGCAAGACGTACGAGTCCACGAAGGGCGCCGACGGATATGTGTCCATCGAGGTGTCCCCGGGCGCGGCGCACGATGCCGCGGCGACCGTGGCCGAAGCCCGGCGACTCTGGAAGGTCGTTGCACGCCCGAATGTCATGATCAAGGTGCCCGGCACGTCCGCGGGCGCTCCGGCGCTCCGTCAGTTGATCGCCGACGGCATCAACGTGAATGTCACGCTGCTGTTCGCACGGTCCGCGTATGCGACGATCATCGAGCATTACCTGCTCGGGCTGGAGGATCGGGCGGCCGCCAAGGGCGCGCTCGGCCACGTGGCCTCGGTGGCCAGCTTCTTCGTGAGCCGCGTGGACTCCGACGTGGACAAGAAGCTCGACGCCATCGGCACGCCGCAGGCGCTGGCGCTCCGGGGCAAGGCCGCGGTGGCGAACGCGCAACTCGCCTATGCGTTGTTCCTCGAGAAGTTCTCGGGCGCCCGTTGGGACGCCCTGCGCGCGAAGGGCGCCATGGTACAGCGCCCCCTGTGGGCCAGCACCGGCACCAAGAACCCCGCGTATTCCGACGTGAAGTACGTCGAGGCACTCGTGGGGCCGGACACGGTGAACACGCTGCCGCCCGCCACGCTCGACGCCTTCCGCGACCACGGGAAGGTCGCGCGCACGGTGGATACGGACTTCGCCGGCGCGCGCGCCGCGATCGCGGAGATCGAATCGCTGGGGATCTCGATTGACGCGGTCACCGACGCGCTGCTCGTCGATGGTCTGGCGTCGTTCCAGAAGTCGTTCGACACGCTGCTGGCCGGGATCGAGAAGAAGATGGGTGTGCTCGCCGGCTGAGCATCGTCCCCGCCGCCGCTATGACCCCGCCCGCACATTCACGAACCAAGATCGTCGGCACGATCGGCCCCGCGTCGTCGTCGCCGGCGGTCCTGCGCCAGCTGATCGAGGCCGGCCTGAACGTCGCACGCGTGAACTTTTCCCACGGCGAGCACGCGGCGCACGCGCGGACCATCGCGGCGATCCGTGACGCCGCCGCGGAGCTGGGGCGCCCCGTCGCCATCCTCGGTGACTTGCAGGGGCCGCGCATCCGGATCGGCGACCTCGCCACACCACGCGCGGTCACGGACGGCGAATCCGTCCGGTTCGTGCCGGAGGCGTACGCCACGGGCGAGGACATCCCGGTCACGTACGACGACATCGCACGCGACCTCAAGCCGGGCGGGCGCATCCTCGTCAACGATGGGCTTCTCGAGTTCGCGGCGACGGCCGTGGATGCCACCGGAGTCGTCGCCACGACCGTGCACGGCGGCACGATCACCTCGCACAAGGGAATGAACCTTCCGGGCACGGAAGTCTCGGCGCCCTCGCTTACCGACAAGGACCGCGAGGACATCGCCTTCGCGATCCAACAGGAGTTGTCTTACCTCGCGATGAGCTTCGTGCGCCGACCGGAGGATATCGTGGCGCTCCGGGCACTGCTCCCGAAGCGCATGCTGATTGTCGCGAAGATCGAGAAGGACAGTGCGCTCGACCGCATCGAGGAAATCCTCAAGGTCACCGATGCCGTGATGGTCGCCCGCGGTGACCTCGGCGTGGAACTGCCGTACGAGCGCGTGCCGCTCGAGCAGAAACGCATCATTGGGCTCGCGAACCGGTTCGGCCGTCCGGTCATCACGGCGACGCAGATGCTCGAGTCCATGATCGAGCACCCGCGGCCCACGCGCGCGGAAGCGAACGACGTGGCCAATGCCGTCCTCGACGGCACGGACGCCGTCATGCTCTCGGCCGAGACCGCTTCCGGCAAGTACCCGCTGCTCGCCGTCGAGGCGATGCACCGGATCGCCGGCGCTGCGGAGACGCACCCCGTGGCGCGCGGGATCGGGTTGGACCGGCTCGAGCCGGGGACCGCCACCACGGAAGAGACCATCGCGTCGGCCACGATCACGGCCGTGCGCCTGATCGGCGCCAAGTGCGTGATCGTGTTCACGAAGAGCGGGTTCAGCGCGCGGATCGTGTCCTCGCGGCGTCCCAGCGTGCCGATCGTCGTGCTCACGGACCAGGAACTCACCTGGAAGCAGCTCGCGCTGTCCTGGGGCGTCATGCCTTTCCTCGTGCCGCACGCCCGCAGCTACGACGAGATGGCCCGGACGGCCCGCGAGCTCGTCGTGCGCGAGGGCTTTGCGAATGCGGGGGACAAGGTCGTCATCACGGCGGGCGTGCCGTTCGATGTCCCGGGGTCCACGAACACGCTCAAAGTCGAGACCGTGTGACCGTCGGCATCGGCCAGCAGACGCTCACGTTCCTGGGCACCGGCACCAGCTTCGGCGTTCCGCAGGTCGGCTGTGAGTGTGCCGTGTGCGCGTCCGAGGACCCGCGCGACAAGCGGACGCGCGTCGGTGCCGTCGTCGAGTCACGCGGTGCGCGGATCCTGATCGACACGCCGCCGGAACTCCGCATGCAGCTGATCTCGTGCCGGGTCGCGCACGTGGACGCGGTGCTCTACACGCACGATCACGCGGACCACACGCATGGGCTGGACGACGTGCGCGGCCTCGCCTCGCCCGAGGCGGGCACGCTCCGGATCTACGGGCCCAGCGAAGCGATCGAGAGCGTAAGGCGCAAGTTCGCGTACGTGTTCGACTCGGTGAAGCCGATCCCCGGCACGTCGAAGCCGGAAGCCGAGTTGCACACGCTGGCCGCCGGTGAGCCGGTCACGATCGCGGGCCAGACGGTCACGCCGTTCGACGTTCCACACGGGAACATGCGCGTGTTCGCCTATCGCGTTGGCGACGTCGGCTACGTGACCGACGCCAAGGAGCTGCCGGCGGCGGCCCTCGCGATCCTGCGCGGCGTGAAGGTGCTGGTGCTGAACGCGCTCTTTCGGCGGCCACACCCCACACACCTCAGCATCAGCGAGGCCGTCGAGACCGCGAAGACCGTCGGCGCCGCGCGCACGTACCTCACGCACCTCACGCATCGCATTGCGCACGCCGAGCTCGAGGCGGAGCTCCCGGACGGGATACGCCCCGCGTTCGACGGCCTCCGCGTTACGGTGTCCTGACCATGCCACTCACCGTTGATGATGCGCGCATGCTCGCTGCCGCCGTGCCCTCCGGAGTCACGCCGAGCGAGTGGAACGACCTGAACCTCCGATTCGCCGAGGTGCACCACGCAGTCGCCAGGGATCGCGCGGCCGGTCGGTACGGGTTCCTCGAACTCGAGGCGCAGGCCGCCGAAGTCGCGCGCATTCACGAGTACGTCGCCGGCTGCGTGGGCCGCTTCGACGATGTCGTCGTGCTCGGCATCGGCGGCTCGGCGCTTGGCGCGATCGCGCTAAGGACCGCGCTTGCTCCCGCCAATCCCGCGCCGCGACTTCATGTGCTCGACAACGTGGACCCGCTTCCGATGTCGCGGCTGCTCGCGTCGCTGGATCCCGCGCGCACGTTGTGGTGCGTGGTGTCGAAGTCGGGCGGCACGGTGGAGACGCTGGCGCAGTACGCGATCGCGCGGCGCTGGGTCGAGCAAGCCGGCCTGCCGGTCAAGTGGCACTTCGCGATCGTGACCGATCCCAAGTCGGGACCGCTGCGTGAACTCACCGCGCGAGACGCCCTCGCGGCGTTTGACGTGCCGCCGAATGTCGGCGGGCGGTTCAGCGTGCTGACGCCGGTTGGCCTGCTTCCGGCGGCCCTCGCCGGGTACGACGTTGATGCGCTGCTGGCCGGAGCGAAGGCAATGCGTGAGCGCTGCAACGCCGTGGCGTTGGCAGACAATCCCGCGGGATTGATTGCGTCGTTGCTCTGGCGGGCGCATCAGCGCGCGGGGCAGGGCACGCACGTGCTCATGCCGTACTCCAACGCGCTGCAAGCCATCGCGCTCTGGTTCGTCCAGCTCTGGGGCGAGAGTCTGGGCAAGCGCGACGCCGATGGCATCCCGACCGGGCCGACCCCGGTTGGCGCGCGCGGAGCGACGGATCAGCACTCGCTGCTCCAGCTGCTGATGGACGGGCCGACCGACAAGGTTGTCGCATTCGTGCGCGTCGCGTCCCATGGGGCGGATCTCACCGTGCCCGCCGACGGCGACGTGCCGTCCGCGGCCGGTTTCATGAAGGGCCGGTCGCTCGGTGAACTCCTGGGGGCCGAAGCCGATGCGACTGCACGCGCCCTTGTCAGCGCCGGCCGCCCGTCCATGACGATCACGGTGGATCGCGCCGACGCTCGCGCCGTCGGCGAACTCATGATGTGCCTCATGCTGGCCACGGTGTACGCCGGCGCGCTGTACCGCGTGAACCCGCTGGACCAGCCGGGCGTCGAGCTCGGAAAGCGGCTGGCCAAAGAGGCGTTGACGGACACTCGCTGAGCTGGCGCTGCCCGTTGCTCCGAAGGCCAAAAAATGGCATCTTTCAGTGCTACCACGGCCATGCGCGCTGCGCTGGCCTAAGCGATTGAGCCCCAACGACTTCGCGAATAAATGGCACCAGACAATTCCACCCCGTCCGCATTGGCGACCGCATGCTTTGGCACCGCCGTGTCCGTCACGGGAACAGCCGTCGCGGTCAAGGCTCAGGCGGCGCTCGCCGGCGACGGCACTGATCGCCTCGTCCGCCTCGCGGTTTTCGGAAACGAGGCCGAACGCGAATCCGCCCGCTGGTTGATCTGGGAGATCGGTCAGGCGGTCGGCGTGCGCTCCGCGTCGATCCACGACCTCTACATCGCGCGCGGCCACGGCAAGTGCGGCGGGTTTACCGTCCCCGCGATCAACGTGCGCGGCATGTCCTACGACACGGCGCGCGCGATCTTCCGCACGGCGATCAAGATGGACGCCGGCGCATTCATCCTCGAGATCGCCCGCTCCGAGATCGTGTACACCGACCAGCGGCCGGCCGAGTATGTCGCCGTCATGCTGGCGGCGGCGCTCCGCGAAGGGTTTCGCGGCCCGGTGTTCATCCAGGGCGACCACTTCCAGGTCAACGCCAAGAAGTACGCGGCCGGTGCGAAGGCCGAAGTGGACGGCGTGAAGGCGCTCGCCACCGAGGCGATCGCCGCCGGGTTCTACAACATTGACATTGATACCTCGACCCTCGTGGACCTCAAGCACGCCACGCTCGAGGAGCAGCAGCGACTCAACTACGAAGTCGGCGTGGACATCACGCGCCATGTGCGCGCCCTCGAACCTAAGGGCGTGACCATCTCGCTGGGCGGCGAGATCGGCGAAGTGGGCACCGAGAACTCCACGGTGCCGGAACTTCAGGCGTACATGACGGGGTACAATCGCACGTTGGCAGCTCAGGCTCCGGGAATGACAGGTCTCTCGAAGATCAGCGTGCAGAGCGGCACGTCGCACGGCGGCGTCGTCCTCGCGGACGGCTCCATCGCGGACGTGAAGCTCGACTTCAACACGTTGCGTGAACTGGGCGAG
>VGVM01000029.1 GCA_016874035.1 Gemmatimonadota bacterium | reverse complement strand
AGCGCGCGCGCCGCTATGCCGGACAACCACAGCGCCAGCAGCGCGCCGGAAATGGTGATCACCGCGCCGAGGTACACCAGGTCCGTGCGTTGCTGATCGAGGGCCAGGCCCGCCGTGCGCGCGGGGACGCCCAACACGAGCCGACCACCATTCCCGCTATCCGCGATCGCGCGGAACCCGAAGCGCATCGGTGCGCCACCCACCACGAGATCCGCGGTCGCGAACCCGTCGTCGTCCTGCAGCAGGGCGGCCGCGGCTTCCGCGGGCAACAGCCGACCGATCGGCGCCAGCGCATCGAAGAGCGGGTCGCTCGATGCGACCAGCACGCCGTTGGCGAACAGGAACAGCGGCGCATCGAACCGCGCCGCGAGCGAGTCGATCCCGGTGCTCGGCGAGGCCAGCACGCCACGCAGCGTCTCGCCCACCAGCACGTCGCGCGCGCGCGCATCGTCGTCGCGGAGGCGCGTGTAACTCCACGTGGTGAACGCCGCGGCCGGCAGTACGAAGGCGCCGAACAGCGAGACCGTCAGGCGCGCGCGGTAACTGCGGAGCCAGGTCGTGGTCGCATCGAGAAGCGGGCGGCGCGCCCCGCCGTCCGCCACCACGAGCAGCAGCCAGACCGCGCCGAACAACGCGAGGTTGGCGAACACCAGGAGGGCGCCGCGCGTCGCGAGGGCGCCGTAGGTACTGAGCGGCACCCGGGCGTGCACATGCAGCACCTGCGCGCCCGATGGCAGGAACCAGTCGCCGTGGATTTCATCGTTCCGCCGCGTCCACGCCGCCTCGGACGACACGTACTGCGTGAGGTCCGCGGGCGATGCCTGCAGCGTGTACGGCGGGTCCTCGCCGCCGCCGCGGCGCGGCGCGAGCCCGGTGATCGTCGGGAATGGGTCCGGCGCGACCAGGCGCGTACGCGGCGAGAGCACCGCGGTGGTCACCGTGCCGTCCACATGCGGAAGCGCCAGCACCGTGAGCATGCTCTGCTCGCCCGGCACATGCGTGAGCACGGGCTGTCGTGTCTCGGCCGCCATGCGCGCGAAGTACTCCACCCCGCGCGCCGTGCCGGGCCCCAGGCCAACGCGGAGGTCCACCATCACCGCGGCGCCGCCCGGCGACCACGTCGTGAGGTCGATCGGGTGGTTCGAGCTGGCCAGTTCCGACGCGGCGAACTGGGCCATGAGTTCGGCACGCGAACGCGCCGCGCTGTTCGAATCGAGTTGCAGCGGGAACCGGCGCAGGAGTGCGCTCGTGCCCGAGTCCGCGACCGAAAGCGAACTGACATCGAGTTCCGCGAGCACGACGCGCGCCTTGACGGTCTCGCTCCACGTGACCGCGGCTGCCCCAAACGCCGCCACCGCCGCCGCCGCGCCGATCCGGGCTGCGCCGCGGCGCGAAACGGCCACGGCGACGATCGCCACTGCCCACACCACGGCGTACCATGTCGGCAAGCCGCCGCGCGCCGTCACGACCATCGGCGCAACCGCCGTGGCGCCCGCGGCGAGCAGCACCGCAACCCAGGGCGGGAGGCCGCGATCGGCCGTGCGGGCGCCACCCACCGCGATCATCGTGACGAGCGCGAGCGTGGCCGTCAGGAAGACCGCCGTCTCCCACGCGATCCACAACAGCGGCGACGCGCCGTCCGCGGGATACCGGATCCCGCGCGCGACCGCCGTGATCACGAACGGTGCGACGACCGCCACGATACCGATCGTCACCACGCTCCAGATCCGGGCCCGCGGCAGCGCGTCGGCACGATACGCCGCGAGCACACCGGCCAGCAGCGTCGCCGCCACGAGCGCGACCGCCGCGATACTGCCGCTCAGCGGGCCACCCTCGGCGACATAGAACACCGCCGGGCTGAACAGGACCGACGCGTTCGAGTACGCGCTCAACGGCACGATCGCCACGAGCACCACGACCATCGCCAGCACCCCGACGCGACCGCGTGCTTGCGCGCGACGCCAGATCCGGACCAGCACCACCACCGCGGCCAGTGCCAGCAAAAACCCGCCCCACAGCTGCCGGCGCTCGGCTTGGCGTGCGGCGTACGCCGCCGGCTCCAGTGGCGTCGCCCGAACGCCGATCACCGGCGTGTCGCCCACGGTCGCGAGCTGCGCGCCCTCGGGGAGCGGCGCCCCCGGCGAGCCGAACGTGAATCCGGCGACGTCGCCGTTCTCCACGATCGCGATGTCCAGTCCGCGGGCGAGCCCGTCGCCGGGGGGCGCCGCGTGGATCAGCGACGACGCGACCGCGCGGTCCGAGTCGCGGATCACGACGGCGTAGAGGACCAGGTGAAACTCGTTGCCGACAACACCGATCGGCCCGCTGAGCGAATCCGTCGGGCCGAGGTACCGACCACCCCAGGCGGACACCAGGCCGTCACGCGTCGCCGCCACGGACCGGCGGGGATTGTCGGCGACAAGGCCCGTCAGCGCGTCGAAGGCGCTCGCGGGAGACCCGCCAACCCGGTCGAGCGCCGCGGATGCGATTGCCCGCAACGCCGCCGCCTCCGATTCGATCGCCTCGCGGAGTTCCGTCGTCGCCGCCGTCGCCGCGCGACCCGGGGCATCCGGGCTGGAGCCGGGCAGCGGGGCGCCGGCACGCAGCCAGGCCGCCATGGCCACGAGGGCCCCACATGACAGCACGGCCGTGCGGCGCGGCGAGAGCGAAAGCACGGCGGATTATACCCCCTCCGAGGCTATCTTTGTCGCATGCGGCTCGCCGGTTCTGTAATCGCGATCGCCATCGCGATCCCGGTCGCCATGGCGGCCGCGGCATTCCCCGCCCGAGCCCAGGTCGTTTCGCTCGACGAGGGCAGCTTCACCCTCTACCGCGGCAACGTCCGGATCGGCCGGGAGGACTTCTCCGTCCGGCTCGCGCCCAGCCCGGGCGGTCCGGTCATGGTCGCCCAGGCCACGGCCGCCTACGGAACCCGCCGGATCGTCCCGTCGGTCAGCGCCGACACTGCCGGCCAGCCCTCACGCTACGCACGCGAGGTGCGCGACTCCGGCCGGACGGTCGAGTCCTACCTGGGGCAGGTCGCCAATGGGCGTTTTTCCTCTCGCCTGGTGCACTCCGACGGCGAGTCCGCCCGCGAGTTCCGCATTCCCGCCGGGACGGTCGTGGCGGACGATGACATCGTCCACCACTTGTGGCTGATCGCCAGGCGGGGCGCGGGCGCGTCCGTGGCGGTCCTGGTACCGCGGAGAAACACGGTCGAAACCGTTCGGGTTGAGGCCGCCGGGCGCACCCCGGTTGTCATTGACCTGCGCCGGTTCGACACGACCCGACTGCTCCTCCAAGGGCCCACCGGCCCCCCACGGGAAGTCTGGGTGGATGATTCGGGACGGATCATCAAGGCCGTCATTCCGGCGCTCGGCCTGACGGCCGTCCGCGACTGATTCGGCCCCCCCGGCTGAAACATCTGAAATTCGTCCCACGTATAAGGTTGCGTTCACCCCTACAAACCCGCCCCATTCCATGCGCCGATTTGCCATTTTGACGCTTGCCGCCACCCTCGCAGTCCCGGCGGCTGCCCAGGTCCCGACCAGCCTGACCCTGGATGAGGCCGTGGGCCTCGCCAAGCGCAACAACCCGTCGTTCCTCGAGACCCAGAACGGTCGCCGCCGCGCCGAAAACGCGGTCAAGAACGCCTACGGCGCCTTCCTCCCTAGCGCGAGCACGAACCTGAACGCGAGCTACCGCCAGGGTCGTCCGCAGTTCTTCGCCGGCGTCGCGTTCGGTTCGAACTCCGACATCATGTCGTCGTCCTGGGGGCTCAACCTCAACGCCAGCCTCAGCGCCAACACGTTTGCGGGGCTCCGTCGCGCCAAGCAGAACGAGGACGCCGCCGACGCCGACGTCGCCTCCGCCGAGCAGGCATTGGTCTCGGGCGTGACGCAGCAGTACCTGTTCGTGCTCCAGACCCAGGCCCGCGCCGCAGTGCAGGATTCGCTGGTCAAGTCGAACGAACTGCAGCTCGAACTCGCCCGGGCCCGCGCAGGCGTGGGCTCGGCCACCTCGCTCGACGTCTCACGCGCAGAAGTCGCCGTCGGTCAGCAGCAGGTGGCAGCGCTCCGGGCCCGGAACCTCGCCGAGGTGTCCATGCTCCAGCTCTTCCAGCAGATCGGCGTGGCGAAGCCGGACCAGGTCTCGCTGACCTCGCGCTTTGAGGTTGCCGAGCCGACCATGACGGCGGCAGCCCTGCTTGAAATGGCGCAGTCGGCCAACCCGCAGCTCAAGGCATTGCGCATGCGCGAGATGGCGGCCCAGACGAACGTGCGGGCCGCGCAGGGGGCATACCTCCCGAGTCTCTCGGCGAGTGCTTCCTTCGGCGGCGTCGCGCAGCAGTACACGGACGGCGAGTACCTCGTGAATCAGGGCGCCAACCAGGTAGCGAGCTCGCGCGCCAGCTGCTTCACCACCGACTCGCTCCGCCGCGGCGCCGGCATGCCGGCCATCACGGCGGCTTGCAACAGCATCGTGTTCACCGATGCGCAGGCGAGCGTGCTCCGGGACCAGAACAAGGCGTTCCCGTTCAAGTTCACGGGTAACCCGTACAACCTCTCGCTCGGCCTCTCGCTGCCGCTGTTCGACGGCTTCAGCCGCGAGCTCGCGGTCCAGGATGCATCCGCCGGCCGTCAGGACGCCCGCTACCGCGTCCGCGCGCAGGAACTCCGCCTCACGGCGGACGTCACCTCGGCGTACACGACGCTGATCGCTGCCTTCCGCACCTTCCGGCTGCAGGAGCAGAACTCGACGCTGTCGCGTTCCGCCCTGACGCTGGCGCAGGAACGCTACCGGGTCGGGTTGAACAGTCTCGTGGACTTGCAGCAGGCACGTAGCGATTTTGAACGGGCGGAGACCGACCGGATCGACGCCCTGTACGAGTTCCACCGGGCCTATGCGGCGCTCGAGAGCGCCGTCGGCCGCCCCCTCCGCTAATCCGAGGCATTACTGACCATGAGCAAGAACTCCAAGATCGTCATCTTCGTCGTCGTGATCGGCGCCATCGCCGGGATCGGCACGGTGGCAGCGAAGAAGCGCGGCAACAAGGCGACCGAAGTCCGCATTGAAGCCGTCGAGAAGCGCGACCTCGTCTCGTCGGTGACGGCGAGCGGACAGGTGCGCGCCCAGAGCAAGGTGGACGTCGCCGCCGATATCACCGGCCGCATCACGCGGCTCGCCGTGAAGGAAGGCGACTGGGTCACGAAGGGCCAGCTGCTCCTCCAGATCGACCAGGAGGAGTACCTCGCGGCGGTCCAGCGCGCCGAAGCCCAGATGGCCAACACGCGCGCCTCGGCGGCGCAGGCCACGGCGAACCTCCAGCAGGCGCAGAGCAACTACCGTCGCTCGCAGGAGATCCGCCAGAGCAACCCGAACCTCGTGTCCGCCGAGCAGCTCGAGCAGCTCAAGACGGCCGTGGACGTGAACACGGCGCTCGTCGAGGCCTCGCGCCACAACGTCGCGCAGGCCGAAGCCGGCGTCCGCGACTCGAAGGTGCGCCTCGCCAAGACCACGCTGTATGCGGAAATGGCCGGCCGCGTCACCCGCCTCGTCGTCGAGCAGGGCGAAACGGCGATCCAGGGCACCATGAACCGTGACGCGGCAACGCTGCTGACGATCTCGGACATGAGCGTGCTCGAGACGAAGGTCAAGGTGGACGAGACCGACGTCTCGCGCATCTCGATCGGCGACTCGACGGTCGTCCAGCTCGATGCCTTCCCCGACACGACCTTCCTCGGTCGCGTCGTGAAGATCTCGAACAGCTCGGTGCGTGGCGCGTCGGCGACGGCCACCGGCGACCAGGCGATCGACTACGAAGTCACGATCCGGCTCATCAACCCGCCAAAGGACACCAAGCCGGACTTCTCGGCGACGGCGAAGATCATCACGGATGCGCGGACGTCGGTGCTCTCGATCCCGATCATCGCGCTCACCGCGCGTGAGAACGAGGCGCTCAACAACGCAGACACCGCCCAGATCCCCGGCCGCACCCCGGTCAAGGAAGTCGGCAAGAAGGACGTCGAGGGCGTATTCATCGTCGGCGCGGACAGCAAAGTCACCTTCAAGCCCGTAAAGGTGGGGATCGCGGGTGAGAAGTATTTCGAGGTGCTGTCGGGCCTCGACGGCGGCGAGAAGATCGTCGCCGGCACGTACCAGGCGATCCGTGAACTGAAGGATGGCACCCTCGTGCGCGAGACCGTGGTCAAGCCCGCGGCCAACGCCAACACCGAAAACGCGAACAAGAAGGCCGGGAGCTAACGTGACGAATCACGTGGAAGAAGCGCCGCTTTCGACGACGGCCGAGCGCCAGGCGGTGCTCGGCTTGCCCGGGCAGACGCCGAGCGAGGACTGGGTGATCGTCACCCGGGACCTGAAGCGCGAATACGACATGGGTGGCGAAATCGTGCGCGCCCTGCGGGGCGTCAACATCGCGGTCCGCCGCAATGAATACGTCGCCATCATGGGACCCTCCGGCTCGGGCAAGTCCACGCTGATGAACCTGATCGGCTGCCTCGATACGCCCAACGCGGGCGAATACTGGCTGAACGGGCAGCTCGTCTCGCAGATGAAGGACGATGACCTCGCGCGAGTGCGCAACAAGGAAATCGGGTTCGTCTTCCAGACGTTCAACCTCCTGCCCCGCGCCACCGCGCTGCACAACGTCGAGTTGCCGCTCGTGTACGCCGGCGTCTCGGCTTCCGAGCGGAAGGAACGCGCCTTCCAGGCGCTCGCGTCGGTGAAGCTTGGCGATCGCGTGCACCACCGTCCCAACGAACTCTCGGGTGGCCAGCGCCAGCGCGTGGCGATCGCGCGCGCGCTGGTGAACCGGCCGTCCATCCTCCTCGCCGACGAACCGACCGGCAACCTCGACTCGGCCACGTCCGAGGAGATCATGGGCGTGTTCGAGAGCCTCGCCTCGTCCGGCCAGACGGTCATCATGGTGACGCACGAACCCGTCATCGCCGCGCATGCACGCCGCGTGGTCGTGCTCCGCGACGGCGTGATCGCCAGCGACGAGAACAAGGGGAAGTTCGCCAGCCGGATGGGGTTCTAGCCGCCGGTCGCCAGCCAACCGCGCACAGCCATGCCCCTGTTCGAGGCGATCCGCCTCGCGCTTGACACCATCCGCGTGCAGAAGCTCAAGAGCTTCTTTACGGCGCTTGGCGTCTGTATCGGTGTCATGTTCCTCATCGCCGTCGTGTCCATCGTGGACGGCATGGGGCGGTACATGGAGGAAGACCTCGTCGGGAAACTGATCGCGGTCAACTCGTTCGAGCTTCGCCACCGTCCGAACATCAACATCGGCGACGTGGACGATGCCACCTGGCGCGAGTACGCACGGCGCCAACGGATCCTCGACTCCGATGTGGAACCGGTGGTCGAGGCGCTCCCCGAGGGCGCCAAGTGGTCCATGTACTCCGACGGCCAGGTGCAGGTCGAAGCCGAGGGCTCCCGGCCCCGTCGCGCGTCCGTCACCGCGGTGGACGGCGACTACTTCGAGATCAAGCGCCTCGACGTCACGTCGGGCCGGCTGTTCACGCCGGGCGAGATGACCACGGGCGCCAGCGTCGTCGTGATCGGCCCGGACCTCGTGAAGCGGCTCTTCCCGACCGTGGATCCGATCGGCCGCCAGGTGAAGATGGCCGGTAAGTTCTATTCGATCATCGGCGTCGGCGAATCGCTCGGCAGCGCGTTCGGCATGTCCTTCGACAACTATGTGTACGCGCCGTTCCGCTCGCCTATCCGCCGCATGCTGAACTTCCAGTCGCGGGCCATTGACGCGGTGGTCGTGCAGATGCCCACGGCCGAGGCAATCCCGTCCGCACAGGAGGCCGTGCGCGCGGTCATGCGCGCGCGCCATCAGCTCCGCCCGGCACAGAAGGACGACTTCTCGCTCCAGACGGCCGACTCGGCCCTCGCGTTCTGGGACAAGATCAAGGGCTACCTCGTCCTCGCCGGCGTGGCGCTCCCGGCGTTCGGCCTCGTGGTCGGCGCGATCGTCATCATGAACATCATGCTCGTCGCCGTCGCCGAGCGCACGCATGAGATCGGGATCCGCAAGGCGCTGGGCGCCAAGCGGCGCGACATCCTCATCCAGTTCCTCATCGAGGCCTCGACGCTGAGCACGTTCGGCGCGGCGATCGGCATCGCGGCGGGCGCGGGTCTGGCCTTCGTCATTCGCGAGGTCTCGCCCATGCCGACCTACGTCGCGCCGTGGTCCATCGGCGTGGGCGTGTTGATCGGCGCAGGCGTGGGAATCGTGTCCGGCGTGTACCCTGCGAGCCGCGCGTCGCTGCTCGACCCCGTGGCCGCGCTGCGGCAGGAATAGCGGATCCATGCGCTTCATTGACAAGGTCAAGATGTCGTTGGAAGGCATCGGGATCGCGTACGACGCGATGAAGGCCAACAAGGTGCGCGCGGGCCTCACCATCCTGGGCGTCGCGGTCGGCGTATTCGTGGTGGTCGTGATCTCGGCCGCCATTCATGGCATCAACGTGAGCGTGGCCAAGGATTTCGAGTCCGCGGGCCCGACGAGCTTCTTCGTCCAGCGCTTCCCGATCGTCTTCGAGAGCTGCGACGACTCCGGCGATACCTGCCGCTGGCGCTCCAACCCGCCGCTCAAGTTCGACGAAGTCGAGATGCTGAAGCAGGTCCCGTCCCTCGCGGAGGTCGGTGCGCGGCAGGGCTGGAGTGGCACCGCGAAGTACCGCGACCGCTTCCTCAGCAACGTGAGCTACACCGGCTTCACCGCGAACTGGACGCGCATCAACCCGCCCACGCTCGTGGACGGCCGCGCGTTCACCGAGCAGGAATACCGGAACGCGTCGCGCGTTGTGGTGATCAACGAGACGGCGCAGGAACGGCTCTTCACCGATGGCAGCGCGCTCGGCAAGGAGATCGTCCTCGAGTCCAATCGCGGCGGCCCGTTCCTCGTCATCGGTGTCTACAAGAACGAGGCCAGTTTCCTTGCCGGCGAGGCACGGCCGGAGTTTGTCATGCCCCTGACGTCGCTCTCGCGCCACCTCGGCGCGCGGGTGCAATGGATGGGATTCGCGGTGAAGCCGCGTGACGGTGTCGCCCCGGCGCAGGCGCAGGACGACGTGACGGCGGCGCTGCGGGCGTACCGCGGCCTCAAGCCCAGCCGCGAGTCCAACTTCGCGATCATCACGCAGGACAAGCTGTTCGAGGTGTACAACAAGGTCTTCGGCATGTTCTTCCTGGTCATGATCGCGCTGTCCTCCGTCGGCCTGCTGGTGGGCGGCGTCGGCGTGGTCGCGATCATGATGATTTCGGTCACCGAGCGCACGCGCGAGATCGGCGTGCGGAAGGCGCTGGGCGCCACGCGCATGACGATCTTGTGGCAGTTCCTCGTCGAGGCCGTGACCCTGACCGCCACCGGGGCCATGATCGGCCTCGTGCTTGGTTGGATCGTCGCCATGGTCGTAAAGGCCGCGACGCCGATCGCGGCGCAGGTGCCGCCGCTGGCCGTCGTCGCCGCGCTGGGCGTCAGTGCGCTGACGGGCATCGCGTTCGGGATGTTCCCCGCCATGCGGGCGTCGAACCTCGACCCGGTCGCGGCGCTCCGGCACGAGTAGCGGTGGCACGAACGGCGGGCTGAAACAGCCCCTGCCGCCGGCCCGTAGGGCGGCCATGGCCTGGTTCGAAGCGGTTCGGCTCGCGCTGAACACCATCCGCGTCCAGAAACTGAAGAGCTTCTTCACGCTCCTCGGCGTGACGATCGGCGTGATGTTCCTGATCGCCGTGATCTCGATCGTCGAGGGCATGGGGCGCTACGTCGAGGAAGACTTCGCCGGCCGGATCCTCGGCGTAAACACGTTCACGTTCCGTCGCGCGCCGAATTTCAACCCGAACACCACCGACGAGCAGTGGCGCGAGTTCCTCCGCCGCCCGCGCATCTACGTCCCCGACGCCGAGTTGGTGCGCTCCGTGCTCCCGCCGGGAAGCCGGAGCGCGATCACCAGCGAGACCTTCGTGTACGCGTCCACGCCGACCTCCCGCCCGAGGCAGGTACAGGCTGTTGCGACCGAGGACGAGTACTTCACGATCAAGAAGTTCAACATCGCCAGCGGCCGGGCATTCAACCAGCAGGAAACGCAGCTCGGCTCGAAGGTCGTCGTGATCGGGGTCGAGGTCGCGGACCACTTCTTCAATGGACTGGACCCGATCGGGCGCGAGCTGCGCATCATGGGCACCCCGTATTCGGTGATCGGCGTAATCGAGAAGCAGGGGTCGGTGTTCGGCTTCTCTATGGATCGCCTCGCGATCGCGCCGTACACCACGCCGCTGCAGCGGGTGATTCGCCCCGTGGGTGACATCCAGACGCTGATCGTGCAGGCGCCGACACCGGACCTCGTCCGCGAAGGGATGGAGTCGGCGCGCGAAGTCCTGCGCGGCGCGCGGCACGTGCCGCCCGGCAAACCCGACAACTTCGAGCTCGAGACCCAGGAATCCGCCATGGAGTTCTTCAACCGGATCCAGCAGCGACTCGTGGTATTCGGTTCCGCACTGCCGGCGATCGGGCTGATCGTCGGCGCGATGGTCATCATGAACATCATGCTGGTGGCCGTCGCCGAGCGAACGCGGGAAATCGGCGTGCGCAAGGCGCTGGGCGCGCGGCGGCGCGACATCATGTCGCAGTTCCTGGTGGAGGCCTCGACGCTGTCGCTGGTCGGCGCGGCGGTCGGCATCGGGCTCGGGATCGGCGGCGCTGAGGCCATCGCCGCGCTCACCCCGCTGCCCGCCGCCGTCGCTCCGTGGTCCATCGCACTCGGCCTCGTGCTGGGCGCCGGCGTCGGCATCGTCGCCGGGATGTACCCCGCGAGCCGAGCCGCGCGGCTCGACCCGATCGCGGCCCTTCGACAGGAATAGCCAATGCGCCTCTGGGACAAGATCCGCATGTCGCTCGAGGGCGTGACCATCGCGCTCGATGCCATGCAGCAGAACAAGGTGCGCGCGGCCCTCACAATCTCAGGCGTGGCTGTGGGCGTGTTCGTCGTCGTGGCCATGGGCGCGACGGTCACCGGCATCCAGAAGAGCTTCAAGTCCGACCTCGACGAGTTCGGCGCCAACGTGTTCCAGCTCCGCCGCCGGAACATCGGGATCAACAACTGTGACGGCACCGACGACACCTGCCCCGACCGCCGTAACCCGCGCATCGTACTGGAAGACTGGTATGCCGTGCAGCGGCTCCCCGAAGTTGCGACCGCCACGGCGATCATCGGCGGCCAGGGCACGTTCACGTATCGCCACCGGCAGGTGAAGAACGTCGGGTTCGATGCACAGAGCGAGGATTGGATCCAGACGGACCAGGCCGACATCTACCCGGGACGTTCGTTCTCGAAGACAGAGCACGACGCGGGCGCGAGCGTCCTCCTGATCAACGACTCGCTGAAGGTGCAGCTGTTCGGCGATTCGGACCCGATCGGCAAGGAAGTGCAGGTCGCCGGACGCCCGTTCACCGTGATTGGCGTGTTTCACACCAAGGCCGGCTTCCTCAAGTCCATGGACGGACGCGGGCCGGACCAGCCGCGCGCACTGCTCCCGATGCTCACCGCATGGCGTCACATGGAGGTCTGGCGTTCCCTGATCATCTTCGTGAAACCGACCGTCGGTGTCTCACGCGAGGTCGCGATGGACGCCGTGACCGCGCTCATGCGTTCACAGCGCGGGCTGCGGCCGGGGCAGCCCAACAACTTCGCGCTGGTCGGGCAGGAACGCATGCTTGAAGTGTTCGACCAGCTCTTCGGCGCGATCTTCCTCGTCGGCATCGCGCTCTCCGGCGTCGGGCTGCTGGTGGGTGGCGTGGGCGTCGTCGCGATCATGATGATCTCCGTCACCGAGCGCACCCGTGAGATCGGCGTGCGGAAGGCACTGGGGGCGACGCGCGGCACCGTCCTGTGGCAGTTCCTCGTCGAGGCGGCGACGCTGACCAGCATCGGCGCGGCGGTTGGGCTCGGGATCGGCGCGGTGATCGCGTTCGTCATCCGGACGAACACCTCCATACCGGCGTCGGTGCCTGTCACGGCCGTGGTCTCCGCACTTGGCGCCGCAGCGCTGACCGGAATCGCCTTCGGGATGATGCCGGCAATGAAGGCCTCGCGG
The DNA here is from genome assembly GCA_016874035.1 of Gemmatimonadota bacterium. Taxonomy (GTDB): domain Bacteria; phylum Gemmatimonadota; class Gemmatimonadetes; order Gemmatimonadales; family Gemmatimonadaceae; genus Fen-1231. The sequence continues at coordinate 22,123 of VGVM01000029.1, read as the reverse complement.
CTCGACCCCGTCGAGGCGCTGCGGTACGAGTAGGTAGATTCCCCCGTGGCGCGCACGTGGGGTGCGCGCCACGTACGTACCGCGTGGCAGGTAGGGTCCGCCTTTGCAGACTCGCGACATCCTCGGGACCGCCTTCGCGCAGATCGGCGCGAACAAGCTGCGGTCCTTCTTCACGCTGCTCGGGATCATCGTGTCGGTGGCGTTCCTTGTCGCCGTCGTCGCGATCATCCAGGGGATGAACGCGTACGTCAAGGAGAACATCGCGGGCGCGGTGATCGGCACCAACGCATTCCAGGTCCGCCGCACACCGATCCAAGTCGGCTTCTTCGACGACGAGATGTGGAAGCGCGTCTCCCGCCGACCGCGCATATCGGCCGCCGACGCCCGCACGGTCCAGGACGCGCTGCCCGACGCCGCCGCGATCGGGCTCACCTCGGGCTTCCCCACCCCGCAGTCCGACATCTCGTGGCGGGACCGCACGGTCGGCGACATCCTTGTGTTCGGCATCACCGCGCCGTACCAGGAAGTGCAGGACTACAAGATCGAGAACGGCCGCGCGCTGACCGAAGTGGACCTGGTCCAGCGCCGCCCGGTGGCCGTGATCGGGCATGAAGTCGCCGAGAAGCTCTTCGAGCAGGTGAACCCGATCGGCCAGTTCGTACGCTTCGGACTGGAGCAGTTCGAGGTGATCGGCGTGGTCGCGTCGAAGGGCCGGGTGCTGGGCCAGTCGTTCGACAGCTTCGCGCTGATCCCGCTCACACGCTACGAGATGCTCTACGGCCGGCGCCTCACGACGACGATCTCGGTGAAGATGAAGGAAGCCGCCGAAGTCGCACCGGCGATGGCGCGCGCGGAAGAGGCGATGCGCATCGCGCACCGCCTGCGCCCCGGCGAGGAATCCGACTTCTCGGTCGAAACCGCGGACGCCCTCGTCGAGTTCTGGAAGAGCCTCACGCAGGTGCTGTTCAGCGTGATCCCCGCGGTCGTCGCGATCGGTGTGGTGGTCGGAGGTATCGTGATCATGAACATCATGCTGATGGCCGTGACCGAGCGCACGCGCGAGATCGGCATCCGGAAGGCGGTCGGCGCGAAGTCGCGGGATATCGAACGCCAGTTCCTCGCCGAGGCGATCGCGCTGGCGAGCGCCGGCGGCGTCATTGGCGTGCTGAGCGGCTGGGGGTTCGCCTGGATGGTCGCCACGGTCTCCCCGCTCCCGGCGCGCGTGACATGGTGGTCGGTCGCGCTCGCCGTCGGGCTCGGCGCGGGTGTGGGCGTGGCGTTCGGGGTGTATCCCGCACGGCGCGCGGCGCGCCTCGACCCCATCACGGCGCTGCGGGCGGAAACATGAGCGGGCGGTCCCTGAACCCGCGCGCGAGCTGACCATGGCCATTCACCTGCGCGCCACTGACACCTATCGCGAGAATATCGGGATCGCGATTGACGCCCTGCGCGTCAGCAAGATGCGCTCGGCGCTCACGATCCTCGGTGTCGTGATCGGCGTCTCGACCGTGATGACGATGGCGTCCATCGTGCAGGGCATCCAGAAACAGATCACGAACGCGCTCGAGGTGGCCGGGCCGACCACGTTTTATGTGATGAAGGTGTTCAACACGTCGCTGGTGAATCCCGACCGCCTCCCCAAGTGGATCCGCATCCGCCCGGACCTGAGCAGCAAAGAGGCCGACGCAATCCAGGCGCTGCCGCAAGTCTTCTACGCCGGCATCTGGGCGCAGATCCAGGCGCGTATGGAGTACCAGGGCGAGCGCACCCGCGCGACGATCGTGAACGGTGCGGACGATCACTTCCAGGAGATCCAGGGCGGCGAGCTGGTGGCGGGCCGCTGGTTCACGAAGGCCGAGCTGCGCAGCGGCGCGCCCGTCGTGGTGATTCAGGAGGAAAAGTCCGCGCGCCTGTTTGGGCGCATCGAACCGCTCGGCAAGACGATCCTCGTTGGCGGCCGGCCGGTTGAAGTCATCGGCATCTACCAACCGCCGTCGAACATCTTTGCGCCGCCGGGCACCGACAACGGCGCGATCATGCCGTTTCGGTACGTGTACTACGCCTACAACGTGGACAAGACGAACGCGCTGTTCATCTGCGTGAAGCCGAAGCCGGGCGTCAGCGTGGCCGACGCGCAGGAAGCCGTGACCGTCGCGATTCGCGAGCTGCGCGGGCTGCGGCCAGCCGACAAGAACACGTTTGACATGATCACGCAGGACCAGGTGCTCGACACGTTCAACTCGATCACCGGGACGTTCTTCCTGGTGATGATCGTGCTCGCCTCGGTCGCGCTGCTCGTGGGCGGCATCGGCGTCATGGCAATCATGATGGTGTCGGTCACGGCGCGCACGCGCGAGATCGGCGTGCGGAAAGCCATGGGCGCTACGCGGCGCGACATCCTGATCCAGTTCCTGATCGAAGCGGCGACCCTGACCGGCATCGGCGGCGTGATCGGTGTCGGGTTCGGGCTCGCCGTTGGGAAAGGCGTCACGGCCCTGATGAACATCGAAGCCCAGGCGCCGGTCGCGCTCACCCTGATCGCGGTGGCAGTCAGTGTGGGGATCGGGCTCGTCTTTGGGGTGATCCCGGCCCAGCGGGCCGCCCGGCTGGACCCGGTGGACGCCCTCAGGTACGAATAAGTCCCCCCCGGAGGCACCGTGGGGGGCACCCGGAGCGAACAAAACATTGCCCCCGTGCGTACGTCTAACTTGGATGGCAGGACATGCGCGGCACGACGCCGCGCTCAACTTTCGAAGGTAATTGGAGGTCTCATGCGTAAGCTCGTTGCAGTGGCAGGTTTGCTCGCCGTGATGGCGGGCTCGGCTGCCGCCCAGGGTGGCGGCGGTGGTGGTGGGATGGGCATGGGTCGCGGTGGCCGGGGCACCCCGGAACAGCAGGATTCGACCCAGATGGCGCGTCTGTTCAACGGCATCACGCTCAGCGCCGACCAGATGGCCAAGGCGAAGACGATCATCACGGCGGCTCGCGAGGCCATGATGAACTCGGATCGCCAGGCCCCGGACTTCATGGCGAAGATGCAGGAAGCCAACGCCAAGCGGAACGCGGACCTTAAGGCGCTGCTCACGAGCGACGCCGACAAGGCCAAGTTCGACGAGAACTCCGCGATGGGCCGTGGCCGCCGCGGCGGCGGGTTCTAGCCAGCTTCGTTCTCGCGGCGCAGCGCGCCGCGACCAAGTAACGAAAGCGGCGACGGGGATGCCCCGTCGCCGCTTTGTCTTCACACCGGCTCAGCGCCCGCGGCGGATCGCCTTCGCGGCCATCCCGTCAATCAGCCCGGGGAAGAACTCCTTCAGCAAGATGCCGATCCGCGACCGCCAGCCGAGCACGACGCGGCGTTCGCGGCGCGCACCGGCGGCCAGCAGCGCCCGTGCGACATCGGCCGCGGTCGCGGCGCCGGAAACGCTCACGGGCATCTTGCCGAGCATGTTCCCGTCCGCGCCCAGGTTTCGCGCCTGCGAGCCCGTCGCCACCCACCCCGGGTGAATGATCGTCACGCTCACGCCCGCGTCCGCGAGCTCGATGCGCAGCGTGTTGAGGAACCCCGTCATCGCGTGCTTGGCCGCGACGTACCCGCTCCGGAGCGGCACACCCGTGATGCCCGCGATGCTGCTCACGGCGAGTATCCGCCCGCGCGATTCCTTCAGTGCGGCGAGCGCAACCCGCGTACTCCAGAGCACGCTGAGGTAGTTCACGGCGAGCATCTTCTCGAAGACGGTGGCATCCTGCATGTCCTCGAACGGCGCCCACATCGCTTGGCCGGCGTTGTGGACCAGCACGTCCAGGCCGCCGAGCGCCGTGATCGCCTCGCGGGTGGCGCGTTCGCAGTCGGCCTGGTTCGCAACGTCGGCTACGACGACCTGAGCCCGGCCCGCGCCGCAGCGTGATGCCACGCGCTCGAGTTCGTCGCGGCGCCGGGCAACCAGCGCCACGTGCGCCCCCGCAGCGGCAAGCTGCACGGCCAGTTCTTCGCCGATCCCGCCTGACGCGCCCGTGACAATGGCGCGCTTGCCGGCCCACACGCTGTCAGTCTCCGGCGGCAATGGCCTGGATCTCGATCTGGTAGCCGTAGTGCAGTTCCTTGACCGGTACGACGGCGCGTGCCGGCCGGTGTTCGCCCATCACCTTCGCGTACACGGCGTTCACGCGGCCCCACAGGTCGCCATCCGAGATGTACACGGTCATCTGCACGACCTTGTCCAGCGACGACCCGGCCGCCACGAGCACCGATTCCACGTTCCGCAGCGCCTGCTCGGTCTGCTCCTCGATCGTCCCGATCGTGTGCGACGTTGCGCCGGGCACCATCGGGAGCTGCCCCGACACGAAGATGAACCCGCCGTGCCGTACGCCCGGCGAATAATGACCGAGTGGCTTCGGCGTATTGGGGAGGTAGATGTGTTCCATGGACCGGAAAGCTACGGCCGCGCCCCGTTTGCCGACGCCGCTCCGTAACTTCCACCCATGCCAGTTGACGTCCTTGCCGTCGGCGCCCACCCCGACGATGTCGAGCTGACCTGCGGCGGCACGCTCGCCAAGCTCCACAAGCTCGGCCGCACGACCGCGATCCTCGACCTCACGCGCGGCGAGATGGGGAGTCGCGGCACGCCTGAACTCCGCGCCACCGAGGCCGCTGCGGCCGCCGCCGTCCTCGGTGTCAGCACACGCGAGAATCTTGGACTCCCGGACTCCGGCGTTGTGAGCACGCCGGAAACGCGGGAGCAGCTCGCGCGTGTCATCCGCCGGTTTGCGCCGAGGATCGTCATCGCGCCCGCCCCGCGCGGCAACCACCCGGATCACTCGGCTGCGTCCAAGCTCATCCGCGACGCCGTGTTCGTGTCCGGCCTCGCGAAGGTCGCACCGGACGTGCCGAAGCACCGCCCGGTGAAGATTGTGCACGCGATTGCGTACCGCGAGGATCACGTGAAGCCAACGTTCGTCGTGGATATCAGCGACGAACTCGAGACCAAGCTGAATGCGGTGCGCTGCTTCGCGTCGCAGTTCGACGGCGCACTGTCCGCCGGCGAGGCCTACCCCACCGGCGATCCGTTCCTCCACGTGCTGCGGCATCAGGCCGCACACTATGGTTCCTTGATCCGCCGCCGGTTCGGTGAGCCGTTCTTCACATATGAGACCATGCGCGTGGATGACATCACGACGCTCGACGTCTCCACGTTCTAGCCCGGTTCCCAGCCCACCGTCATGGCCGCCGACGTCAACTACCCCGACTACCTCGCGCTGCGCGAACTCCTCTCGCTGCAACGGCCGCGGTCCCAGCCCGAGCATCCCGACGAACTGCTGTTCATCGTGGTGCACCAGGCGAGCGAACTCTGGTTCAAGGTGATCATCCAGCAGTTGCACGCGCTCCGGGCCGACCTGCAGAAAGGCGACGGCGAGCGCTCGCTCTGGCACCTGCAGCGCATCAACACACTGATGCGCATTGTCGCCGAGCAGCTGTCGTCGCTCGACACGCTGCCGCCGCAGCGGTTCCAGCAGTTCCGCAATTTTCTGGGGTCGTCGAGCGGCCAGCAGAGCGAGCAGTTCCGCATCGTCGGCGCGCTCTCGGGCATGCGCGACGAGGCGTTCGTGAAGGCGTTGCAGGCCGGCGGGGCGATCCCGCCCGCGATCGCCGAGGCGCTCGCGACGCCGCGCCTCGAGGACTTGTTCCTCGACCTCCTGAAGGCGCGCGGCCGCACACTCGACGAGCTCTACACGGGGCCCGGCCCCGACCCGATGTTCTTCCTCGCCGAGGCGTTCATCGAGTACGACCAGGCCTTCCAGCGCTGGCGGTTCCTGCATGTGCAGCTGGTCGAGCGCGTCATCGGCCCGGGAACCGGCGGCACGGGTGGCACGATGGGCGCGCAGTTCCTCGCGCGGTCAATCAGCCAGCGCTTCTTCCCCGCCCTATGGGACGTTCGCGCCCGGTTGTTGGCCGGCTGATCGCTCCAGCTCATCGGCTTTCTTCCGGGCAGCGATACCGGCGACGATGTCGTACGCCGCGTGCACAATCATCGCGATCACGAGCGTGCCGGTGAGCGTGACAAGCCCGTGAAACAGCAGCGCTACGCCGGCGACGATCGCCATGGACTTGCCGCCCTGCACCGCGTGCGCAACCGCGAACGCCATCGTTGACATGAGGATCGCGGGAATCGGCGCGCCGAACACGAGCGTGAGCAGCCAGACCGCGACGCCGCGGTAGGCGGCCTCTTCCGCGATCCCCGCCCCGATCGCCGCGAGCGTGAACAGCCCCATCTCCTGGTTGTTGCGCGGGACGATCCCGTTCAGGAGTTGGCGCCGAAGCTCCTCCGGCGTTCGCAGCCGGCGTGAAAGCGGAATCGCGCCGAGCAGCACGATGAACGCGACGACGCCGAGCGCGATGTTGCGCAGGGACCAGTCCACCGCCCAGAGGTCGCGCCCCATGGCCTGGGCGTTCACCCACGCCATCATGAACGTCACGAGCAGCGTGAACAGCGTCGAGAGCAGCACGCGGGTGCGCGGGAGCGGCACGCCCGCCTCGACCGTCTGGCGCACCACGCGCGCCGACCGCAGTGCCGCCCGCGGGAACAGCACGAACAGGTACACCAGGAAGATCAGGCTGAGGAGGTTGAACTGGTCCATGTGGCCCGTGGGTTCGGCTGCGGGGCGCGGGGAAATCTATCGCTGCCGCGGATGTCCCCCCTGCCCGGCCGGGTGTCCTGACGCGCCGGCCCCCTTACTTTTCTGGCAATGCCAGAGCCGATCTACCTCGACCACGCCGCGACGACGCCGGTGCGCCCGGAAGTCCTCGAGCGCATGGCGCCGTTCTTCGACGCGCGATTCGGGAATCCGTCCAGCACGCACCGCTGGGGCCGCGAGGCGCGCACAGCACTCGATGAGGCGCGCGAGCGCGTGGCCGCATGCATCGGCGCGCAGCCGGACGAGGTCTGCTTCACCTCCGGCGGCACCGAAGCCGACAACCTCGCGATCCTCGGCGGCTGGCGGATCCTGAAGGAAGGCGGGCGCCGCGCTGTGGTCACGTCCTCGATCGAGCACAAGGCCGTGCTCGAGGCCGTGCACAAGTGTGCGCGTGAGGGCGCCGAAGAGCGGGTGCTCGGCGTGGATTCCACCGGCACGCTGCCGATGGCGACCATCGAGGCGGCGATCGGCGACGACTGTGCGCTGGCGTCGTTCATGTGGGTGAACAATGAGATCGGCAGTGTGCAGCCTATTGCGCACGCGGCCGCGCACGCGAAGGCGCACGGCGTGGTGTTCCACACCGATGCCGTGCAGGCGTTCGGGAAGGTGGACGTGGACGTGCGAAAGGTTCCGTTCGACCTGGCGAGCATCAGCGGGCACAAGATCGGCGCGCCCAAGGGAATCGGCGCGATGTTCCTCCGCCGCGGGACGCCGCTCGAGCCGCTGTTCTTCGGCGGGTCGCAGGATCGCGGTCGTCGCCCCGGTACGGAGAACGTCGCCTTCGCCGTCGGCCTCGCCGTCGCGTGTGAGCTGGCGGCCAGTGAGCGTGAGGCGATCGTGGCGAAGTACCGCGCGCTGCGCGACCAGCTTCAGGCGGGCATCTGCGCCGGCGTGACCGATGCGGTGATCAATGCGGGCGGAGCGGAACGCGCCCCGCACATCCTGAATGTCACGGTGCCCGGGGCCGACGGCGAATCGCTCCTGATGGCGCTCGATCTCCATGGAATTGCCTGCTCGGGCGGGTCGGCCTGCCAGAGCGGTAGCACGGGGCGTTCTCACGTGCTGGCCGCGATCGACCCGTCCGGGCAGGTGGGGGCGTCCATCCGCATGAGCGTGGGCCCGTTGACGACGGATGCGGGAATCGCGCGGGCGATTGATGTGTTCACGAAACTCGCCAACCGATCGCGAGGAATGGTCGCGGCCTGAGTGATGCCCTCGCCGCGCCGCGTCCTCGTAGCGATGTCCGGCGGCGTGGATTCTTCAGTCGCCGCGGCGATGCTCGTGCGCGAGGGGTACGACTGCGTCGGCGTCACGATGAAGCTGTTCGAGGACGGGGCCGAACTCCCGGACCGTCCCTGCTGCTCGCTCGATTCGACCAGCGATGCCCGCCGCGTTGCCCAACAGCTCGGCATTCCGCACTATGTGCTGAACATGGTGGATCATTTCGGCGAGGACGTGATCGCCGACTTTGTGTCCGAATACGCGCGCGGCCGCACGCCCATTCCCTGCGTGCGGTGCAACACGTTCACCAAGTTCGATGACCTCGTGGCCAAGGCCGATGCGATCGACGCGCCGCTGATCGCCACCGGGCATTACGCGCGCGTGGCGGACGGCCGGCTCATGCGGGGCGTGGACGAGGGCAAGGACCAGACGTACTTCCTCTGGGGCATCAAGCGCGAGGTACTCCCGCGGCTCAAGCTCCCGGTGGGCGACCAGACCAAGGTGCAGACGCGGCAGGTGGCGCGCGACCTCGAACTGCCGCGCGTCGCGGACAAGGCGGAGAGCCAGGAGATCTGTTTTGTGCCCGATGGCGATTACCTGACGGTGCTGAAGCGGCGGCTGCCGGCCGACGCGCCGGCGCTGTCGCGCGGGCCCGTGGTGACGACCGATGGCACAACCGTCGGCGAGCACGAGGGGTTCGCGCGGTACACGATCGGCCAGCGGAAGGCGTTGCCCGGCGGGTTTGGTGAACCGATGTACGTGGTGGCACTGCGGCCTGAGGACCGCGCCGTGGTGATCGGTACGCGCGAGGAGATGATGGGTCGCGAGGTGCGCGCGAGTGGGACCAACTGGCTCGCGGATGCGCCGGCGGTTGGATCAACGGTTGGCGTGCGCGTGCGCCACCGCGCGCCCATTGTTCCGGGGCGAGTGACAGCGCGCGACTCGCAGTCGGTTGCGGTCACGCTCGACACGCCTGTCGCGGCGATAACGCCCGGGCAATCAGCGGTGTTCTACGACGGCGACGTAGTGCTCGGCGGTGGGTTTATCGAGTAGAGGGTGCGCCGTGCCGATGCTAGCGTGTTCACCCACGTTGGGCTGACCGGGGTCGCAGCGTTACGCACTGAGGCTTTCCATACCGTGCGATTGGTAGCACGCGGCGTGGTTACAACTTGCGGTGCGTGGACGGCCGGAGGCACATTCACGGTATGCAGCGGACTTTCGCAGCAGTTGTCGCGCAGCGATAAGGAACGCGCTGCGGAATCGGAGTTAGCGGGACCGGTCATTAGAGGGAGGCGGCCTTATGGGCGGGGTCACTGAGCAACAGGTATTCATGCTCTTCTTTGCTATCACTTGGGGAGCACTGGCCAACGTGCAACCGCGGTGGAAGGCGTTTCAGTGGCCATTGTTGGGACGCCACCGACCGGCAACGAACCGGGTCGTACTCTCCTTCCTGTGCCTGAACGGCCCTTAACGACCACTCAGCGGTCGCAGATGCCATTGAGCGAGGCGCGAAACCGCGGCTTGGCGGCGCGCGGTAGCGTTCAGCGGTGACCCGGAGCAGGCCGGAGGCGATCGTGGCAGTCTCGCGCCAAACTGGATGTCGGCACAGGAACACCTGTGGCGGCTGACGGCGACAAACCAACGACCGGCCTGACCGCGGCGGCGACAGCGAACTCGGGTCACCTCGCCGTCCTCTCATTGCTCATCGCGGCGGGATCCGCCGGCGCGGTCCTCGCGCGTGCGGGTGCGCGCGCGCTCTTCGTCAACGCCCTGCTCGACGTCGCGATCGTCCTGTTCCTCGCCGCAGGCATTTTGGTTGGCGTCACGACCTCCAGCGTCATGCGGCGTCGGCCGCAGGGCTCGCCGACGGAACCAGCCGATGCGCCGGACGCCACCTCCGCCCCGCCGACGATACCGGTGAGCGGGGAACAGCCTCCGCCCGAAGCGGTCGCCGGCGACGCGAGCGCGACCCCGCCGGTGCCCGGCCCTTCCCCGGCCCGTTCCCAGGCCGTGCTGATACCATTCATTGAGCGCCGCTGGGAAGCGGCGGTTAAGGCCGGCGCAGCTTGGTGGGCGAGTCGCGGGCCACTGGACAACCTGCGCCTCGCCCTCGGCATCATCGGCGCCGTCGCGGTCGCGCGGTCGGCGCTTACGCCTACTTATATAGTTGTGCCGATTCGGTCCCAGGGGATCGTCGCGATCGTTGTTGCGCTGGTCTTCGCCGCGCTGGCCGCGGCGGCGGCCAACTACTTCCGCGGCATCGACCCCGTGGTGCTCCCGGAAGCGCGTTCACTCACGCGCGCCTCGCGCGCGTTGGCCTGGGCGCTGGGTGCGTGTACCGCCGCGATCGCGGCCGCCATGTTCGAGGCTCACGGTGTGGCAACCGCGATCCACTTCGCGCTGACGTTCACCCTCGCCTGGGTGTGCTTCGACTTGATCGTCGCTCCGCCCGCGCCATCGGGCATTGCGCCGGCGTTCCCGGTGCGTGCGCATGCCATTGATGCGCTCGGCAACCGCGCCAATGCGCTCGCCAGCCTCCTCGACCATCTCGAGCGCCGGCTCGGCATCGACCTGCGATCCACCTGGGCCCTCTCGGTTGTCCGGCGGAGTATCGAGCCGCTGGCGGTAGGCCTACTCCTGATCGGGTGGCTTGCCACATCGCTGACAGTGGTAAAGGTGGATGAGCAGGCGCTGGTCGAGCGTTTCGGCGTCCCTGTGCCGGGTCCGCCGCTCGAGCCAGGTCTCCACTTGCACTTCCCGTGGCCGGCGGATGCTGTGTACAGGTTCCCCGTGCGGCGGGTGCAGGCCGTTCGTATCGGCCATGAGAGCGAGGCGAACGAGGTATGGGGCGGGCCCGAGGATGTCATCTGGTCGGTGCTGCACGCGGGGAACGAGTTCACGCTCCTCCTCGGGGATGGGCGCGACCTGGTGACGGTTGACGCCGCGATCCAGTACCTCATCACCGATCCGCGCGCCTGGCGCTACCATGCGCAGAACCCGATCGACGCGTTGCGGGTGCTCGGGTACCGCGCCGTCATGTGGAACACGATCGACAAGTCCCTTTCAGACGTCCTGTCGCAGAACGTGGCGGTGCTCTCCGGACGCATGCGCGAGATGGTGCAGCGTGGCGCGGATTCGCTGAACCTCGGCGTACGCATTGTCGGATTCACGGTCGGCGGCATGCATCCTCCCGTTGCTGTCGCGCCGGCGTACGAGGGAGTCATCTCGGCGCAGATTCAAGCCGCAACTCAGGTCGGCCAGGCGGAAGCGTATCGGAACCGCGCGATTCCGGAGGCGGAACTGCAGGCTGTGCTGGCCTCGGCGACGGCGCGCGCCGAGGGGGAGCAGCAACGGGCCGAGGCCGTAGGCGCCGCGTGGAGTTTTCGGACCCTCGAAACCGCATACCGGATTGCGCCGAGCGAGTACATGTTCCGCCGGCGCCTCGAGACCCTGGAGGAGAATCTCTCCCGGCGTCCCTTCACGATCGTTGATGCGCGCTTCCTGCGCGAGGGAGGACAATTGTGGCTGACACAATAAACGAACCGCACGCCATGAGTATGCAACGCTGGCTCCGCGCCGCCCTGGGAATCGGCGCCCTGCTGGCGATGGTCCTCAGTGCCACGGCGGTCGTGGTGCGCGAAGGGACCGCGGTGCTCATCACGCGATTCGGCGAGCCGACGCGCACGGCAACGACCGCCGGACTCCACTGGAAGTTCCCGTGGCCCATCGACGAGGCGATTACGGTCGACATGCGCCGGCGCGTTTACGAGACAGGGCAGACCGAAATGCTGACGCACGACAAGAAGAACGTGATTGCCCGGACCTTCGTGATCTGGCGGGTGGACGACCCCCTCGCGTTCGTGCAGGCCGTCGGCGTGGACCGTGGTGCGGAAGGCAAGCTCGACGGGCTTCTCACCAACGCGGCGATCTCCACCCTCGGCGGGCACGACCTCTCCGCGCTCGTCTCGACGAATCCGCAGAACCTGCAAGTCGGGCGCATCGAGACCGAACTCCTGGCCGCAACGGCGCCGCTCGCGGCCACGAGCTATGGAGTCCGGATCGAGCAGGTCCGTATCCAACGGCTCGCACTGCCGGCCGACAACGTCGCCGCGGTGTTCGACCAGATGCGGGCAGAGCGCCGCCAGTTTGCCGCGCGCTTCGAGGCGGAGGGGGCGCTCGCCGCGGGGAGGATCCGTTCGGAGGCGGACCTGCGCGCTGCTCGCATTCGCGCGCGCGGTGCCGAGGAAACGGCCCGCATCAAGGGCGAGACCGCCGCGCAGGTCGCGCGGACCTACGCCGATGCGCACAAGCTGGACCCCGAACTCTACCGCTTCACGCGGTCGCTCGAATCGCTCGTGAAGATGACGAACGGCCAGACGTCGATGATCCTGCGCACCGATGCGGAGCCGTTCTCGTTCCTGCAGTCCAGGGACCGGCCGTGAGACGGCGCAGCGCGGGCGCAGAGGAACTCTCCCGTCTCGCCGCGCCGGTAGCGCGCGCTGCCGACACCGCGTGGCGTCGCATCCATTGGTGGATCCTCACCATGGTGGTCGTCTACGCGTTCTCGGGCATCACCGTGGTGCGGCAGGACGAAACGGCCCTCGTCCTGCGCTGGGGCCGCCTCGTCGGCAGCACGGCGGCGCTGCAGGAGCACGGCCCAGGCCTGCTCTTCGCCCTTCCTCGCCCGATCGACGAGGTCGTTCGCGTTCGGACCCGCCAAATCTCCGAGGTGACGATCGGCACGTTGACGTCGGGCGGTGTGCGGCCGTCGGAGGAGGCAAGCCAGGAGGGTTCCCCGAACGAATCGCACGAGGGCGAACCGCCCCCGATGGCCATCGACGCGGGCCTCGATCCGCTGCGCGAAGGCTATGCGATCACGGGAGACCACAACATCGTGCAACTCACGATGGTGGCGCGCTACCGTGTGCGCGAGCCGGCCACCTTCTTCTTCTACGGCCCGGAGGCGCACGACGTCCTGCGGGTCGAGGTCACCGCTGCCATGCTTCGTTCGATCGGCGAGATGCGTGTCGATCAGGTGCTGTCCGACGGACGCAAGGACCTGATCGCCACCGCGAGCCGACGGGCCCAGGATGGACTTGACTCCGCGCGGTCGGGGCTCGAGCTGACCTCGCTCGAACTCACCAGCCTGGGACCGCCGGCTGCTCTGACCTATGACTTTGCCGCGGTGCAAACGGCGTTCATCGGAGCCGAGACGTCGCGGAAGGATGCCCTCGCCTTCTCCGAGGCCATCGTCCCGGCGTCAGCGGCGACGACCGACGCCTCCGTTCAGGCCGCCCGCGCCACGGCCGCGTCCGAGCTCGCGCTGGCGACTGGTGAGGCCGCCGCGTTCCGCGCGCTGGCACGTGAGTATCGCGCGAACGCGCCGGTCGTGCGCGAGCGCCTGTACCGCGATGCGATAGAGCGCGCGCTCAGTACAGCCCGTGTCATGTGGATTCCGCCTCCGCCGCCCGGCGGCAACCACAGCGGGATGCGCATCACCGTGAATCCGCAGGGGGTCGCCACACCCATGCCGGGGCCGCCCAACCACTGATGACTACAGGAGTCATGGCAACGACCCTCGAACCTGCACGCGGGGAGGTCGGCACGGCGCTCGCGCCCGACGAGCGGCGCCGGATCACCGTTCGGCTCGTGACCAGCGTCGCGGGGCTCGGCCTCCTGGCACTCGGCACGGCGCTCACGCGGCTCTCACCCGACCAGTGGCAGATCGGCGAACTCATTCGCGGCGTCGCCGCCGCCGTGGTCGGCGTGCCGACACTCGTCTCGGGCATCCGGGGTGTCGTGACAGGCGACACACGTAGCGCCACCGACCAACTCGTCGCCATCGCCATCCTCGCGGCAGCGGCGACCGGGGCGTTCGTGACGGCCACCCTCATTCCCCTCTTTCTTGAGCTGGGTCGCCTCTTCGAGGAACGGAGCGCGCTTGGCGCGCGCGCGGCGATCGACGGGATTCGCGCCCTCGGCGCGCGCCGCGCCGTGCGCTGGCGCCTGGAGAAAGAGGAGGTCGTCGCGCCCGAGGCCGTCGTCGCCGGCGACCTGATCCTGGTTCGCCCGGGCGAGCGCATCCCCGTGGATGGAGTGGTGCTTGAGGGGCGGGCCGCTGTCGACCAGGCAGCGATCACCGGGGAATCCCAGTACGAGGACGTCGGACCCGGCAGCGCCGTCTTCGCCGGCAGCGTCTCCGTCGACGGCCTGCTCCGTATCGAGGCGCGCGGGGCGGGGGCGGACACGGTGCTCGGTCGCGTGGTGGCGTTGCTCGCCGAAATGGAGCGCTCGTCGGTGCCTTTGCTGCGTCAGTTCGAGCGTCGCGCCGGCGCCTGGCTGCCGCTGGTGCTCACGATTGCCGCCACGACGCTGTTCTTCACGCGCGACCTTTCTCGCGCGATCACCATCCTTGTCGTCGCGACACCGACCGCGCTCGTCGTCGCCGGGCCGGCCGCGGTGGTTGCCGCCATGACGGTCGCGACGCGCCTCCGCGTGCTCATCAAGAGCGCGGATTTCTTCGAGCAGGCGGCGGATGTCGATACGCTTGTCCTCGACAAGACAGGCACCGTGACCGTGGGTACCCCGATGGTGGCGCGAGTGCACCCTGCCGGAGGCGAGACGGAAGTCTCGGTCATCGCCATCGCCGCCGCCTGCGGTTTCGGGTCGTTGCATCCGGCATCGCAGGCCGTGGTCCACGAGGCTCGGCTGCGCAGTATCGAACCGCACCGTCCGACCGACGTGAAGGAGCGGCCGGGACTCGGCGTGGTGGCCGTCGTTGACGGTGCGCAGGCGCTGCTCGGCAGGCGCGCGCTCCTGGTGGAGGCGGGCGTTCGCCTCCCCGAGGCTGACGGCGCCGACCCGTCGCAAGTCTGGGTTGCCTGGCGCGGGCAGTACGTGGGATGGTTTGCGCTGCGAGACCAGCCGCGCGCCGACGCCCACGAGACGCTGGCGAAGTTGCGCGAACTCGGCATCGAACGGAGCATCCTGCTGACAGGGGACCGCATCGCCGTGGCCAGGGAAGTCGGCGAGGCGCTCGCCATGGACGAAATCATCGCCGAGGTGCTCCCGGCGCAAAAGTTGGAGGTGGTGCGCGGCCTGCAGGCGAAGGGTCACGCCGTGATGATGGTTGGTGACGGCGTCAACGACGCCCCGGCGTTGCGCGGCGCCGACGTTGGGGTCACAATCGGTGCGCAGCTCAACGAGGTGGCCCTCGGCGGCGCCGATGTCGCGGTGCTTGGGTCCGATCTCGACCGGATTCCCAAGCTCGTGGGCCTCGCGCGTCTCACACGTACCGTCATGACGCAAAACGTCTGGCTCGCCTTCGGGCTCTCCGTGCTGCTGATCGGTGCGGCGGCCGCAGGCGTGCTGTCGCCGCTTCCGGGTGCCATTGCGCAGAGCGCGGCGGTCGTCGTCGTAGTGGTCAACAGCTCGCGCATCCTGCGGTTTGCGGAATCGAAGAGCGAATTCGAGAACTCCACCCTGTAGCTTCGGCCCCCGCTTTGGGCCGGCATTCACGAAGTGCCGCGGAACGTTCACCTTCCTGTTCCGACCGGTCGGCCGCCCCCCGACACCACTCGGCTCTGTGGCGGCGCACGCGCCCGCGATTTCGTGTACCTAGTCAGGAGCCGTTCGTCCGACCCTTCTCCCCTGAGACGCTTCGCGATGCCAATCCTATTTCGTGCGGGCCTGGCCGTCCTGTTCGTGCTGTGCGGCGCCACGGCGTCAGCGCAGTCCTCCCCTGCCCTGTCGACACTCGAGCGCGCCGCTACGCCCGCTGCGCAGATCAGCTGGCGCTTGCTGAGCGGCATGAATTACCGGACAGGGTTGGTGTCGGATACGCTCAAGGCCCTCGACGGGAAGCGGGTCCGGATCGCGGCGTTCATCGTCCCCCTTGAAGACAACATGCAGCAGGCCGACCAGTTCCTGCTCGTTCCGTACTTCGGTGCCTGCGTGCACACGCCGCCGCCGCCACCGAACCAGATGGTCTACGTGAAGATGCCACCGCGGAAGACGATGCGGATTGGCTGGTGGGAGCCGGTGTTCTTCGAGGGCATTCTGCGCGTGAAGACGGTGCAGTCGCCGTTCGGCGTCGTTGCCTTCGAGATGGAAGGAATCGCCAGCACGCCGTACAAGGCAAGTTGACGCCCACCGCCGAACGCGCGGTCGTCTTCTCGGATGTCCGCTTTCGCTACCGCACGGGTTCGGAGGTCCTCAGCGTCGACCGATTTGAGATCGGCACGGGCGAACGGGTCTTCCTGCACGGACCCAGCGGGTCGGGAAAAACGACGCTCCTCGGGCTCGTCGCCGGCGTGCTTCCGGCGACCGCCGGTCGGGTCGAGGTACTGGGCCGAGCGCTGGGCGACCTGCGACCGTCGGAGCGGGACGCGCACCGCGGCGTGCACATCGGCTACCTGTTCCAGCTCTTCAACCTGATTCCTTGGCTCTCCGTCGAGGAGAACATCGGGCTGCCCTGCCGTTTGCACGCGGCGCGGCGCGCGCGGCTCCCCGGCGGCTCCATCGAACGCGCCGTCGCGCAGCTCGCGGAACGGCTCGCAATTGTGCCGCTGCTGGGGCAGCGGGTCAATGAGCTGAGTGTAGGCCAACAGCAGCGCGTGGCGGCGGCGCGTGCGCTCATCGGAGCGCCCCGGTTGGTGATTGCCGACGAGCCGACCTCGGCGATCGATACCGACCTCCGGGATCGCTTCATTGAGCTGCTGTTCAGCCAATGTGCGGAGGCGGGTTCATCACTGCTCTTCGTTTCGCACGACCTGTCGCTGAGTGCGCGGTTCGACCGCAGCGTGTCGCTGCCGGCGATCAATCGCGTCACGGCCTGAGGCCACGGGAACTTGCTGACTCCCACCCTCGCCCTTCGGTCCCTCGCCAACCGACGCCTGGCGACGTCACTCACTGTGGCGTCCATCGCCCTTTCGGTGGCGCTGCTCGTCGGCGTCGAGGCCGTTCGCCGTGGGGTGCGCGAGGGCTTTGCCGGCACCATACGGAATACCGATCTCATCGTGGGAGCCCGCGGCGGGAGTCAGCAACTGCTTCTCTCGTCGGTGTTCGGCATCGGCTCGCCCGCCGGATCGATGACATGGAAGACCTACGAACGCTGGTCGAAGCACGCGGCGATCGCCTGGACCATCCCGATTTCGCTCGGCGACTCGTACCGCGGCTTCCGCCTCATCGGTACAACTCCGGAGTTCTTCGAGCGCTACCGGTTTCGCGACGATGGCCGCATCACGCTCGCCAGCGGGCGGCTCTTGGCGGGTGAGAGCGACCTCGTCATCGGCAGCATGGTCGCCGAGCGGCTCGGGCTGCGCCTCGACACGGCGATCGCCGTCACCCACGGGCTGCGGGGTGAAGGAATCGCCGATCACGATCATCACCTGTTCACCGTTGTCGGCATCCTCGCGCCGACCCTGACGCCGGTCGACCGTTCGGTATTTGTGACGCTCGAGGGCATCACCGCGATGCACGAGGACCCGGAAGAGGAGCACGAGGAGGACCGCGCGAACCGGAAGGACGCCGCCGGAGCGCCGCAGGCCCACAGCCACGACGCAGAGCAGGAATCGATCACCGCGTTTCTCGCCGGAACGCAAAACCGCTTCGAGTCGCTCGGCCTGCAGCGGGAAATGAACACCGACGTGACGGAGCCGCTCACGGCGATTCTCCCGGCAGTGGCGCTCACCGAGCTTTGGAACTCGATCGCCTACGCCGAGGACGGCGCGCAGATCATCAGCGGCGCCGTGCTTCTCGTCGGACTCCTGGGGATGCTGGTCGCGCTGTACAGCACGCTTGAGGAGCGGCGCCGCGAAATGGCCATTCTCCGTTCCCTCGGTGCCGGTCCCCGTCGCATCGCCTCGCTGCTTGTCTTTGAGTCGGGCGTCCTCAGCGCGGCAGGTGCGGTCGCGGGAATGGCGGCGGCGTACGCGGTCATCATCGCCGGGCGTGGCGTCGCCGAACAACGCTTCGGCGTGTGGATCCAGGTCGCTGCGCCCGGGACGCTGGAATGGGCCTACCTGATCGGGGTTGTTGTCGCTGGACTGCTGGTGGGCCTGCTGCCGGCTTGGCGCGCGTACCGCAACGCACTCGCCGATGGACTTACCGTCCGGCTCTGACGGCGGCGTGAGCGCCCGATGATGCTCGCGCGCCGCGTCGTGATCGTGCTCCTGAGCTGTGGCGGCCTCGTGGCGGCCGCGGCGATGACGGGCCGCGTGCCGCGCGCACCGGAGCCGGCCCACGACTTTGTGCAGGGAGCGGCACGCTCGGGCCAGCAGGAACTCGCGGCCGCGACCTTCGACGACGGCACACTCGGCCCGTTCAAAGCCGATCCGGTCGGCTCGGTGCGCGTAGTCGACGATCCGACGGGGCGAAGCCGCGGAAAGGTCGCCGAGATGCGCTACGTTGCGACACGAACCCCCGCCGAGCCGGCGGCGGCCTTGAGCTTCACGCAGACTTCAACGCTCGGGCTTGGTTCGACAGTGTTCTTCTCGGGGGATCTCTACATCCCCGACACGACGTTTAACCTTGACAACGCGCGGGTCACGCGGATGCTGCTGCTGTTTCGCGCGGCGTTGGGCGAGAAATTGGACGAATCGAGCGACGTGTTTGTCGTGGTGATGCACAATGGCGGTTGCGGGCTCGGCATGCAGTGGAGCCGGGACGACGCGTATGGCGGAACGCGATGCCCATTGGCGCCCATCAAAGCCGGTCGCTGGCATCGGATCGAGGCGGAGCTGAAGCTGAACAGCACCGTGGACGCCCGGAACGGCGTCGTCCGAGCGTGGATTGACGGCTATCTTGCGCATCAAGACACTGCCGTGCGATTCACGAATCCGGCGCGACGCGAAGCTCCGTTGTGGCGCTCATTCGTCGTCGGCGCGACGCGAGCGAGCGCGGACGGCGGCGACCTCTCCGATGGCGGCTCGATCTCCGAGGTTCGGTACTGGGACAACGTGTCCTTCCGCACAACGCGAGAAGTCCGGCGCTAGTGTAGCGTCCCGGCGGCCGATGTCTTGACACTCACTGAGGCCGTTCGGGTCAACCCGGGAACCGTTCGACAGTCGTTCCGGACCGTTCAGTTCTTGGCCTCGGCGGCGGCCTGAGGCCCTCAGTAGTCTTCCATATGTGAAGCTGAATTCAGCCTGCCGCGCAGCGCTGCTGCTCCTCGTTTGCGTGAGCGCGCTGCCGGCTCAGGTACGCCGTCCGTACCCGGCCTCCAAGTACGGAGGCAATTACATGCACAGCTATCACTTCCCACCCGTGGCGAACTCCACGCCATGGGCGCCGGCGTGGTCGCCGGACGGACGGTGGATTGCCGTCTCGATGCATGGCTCGCTGTGGCGCGTGGACCCCGCAACCGGCGCCGCCACAGAGTTGGTCACGGGGCCGAAGTACTACTCGACCCCCGACTGGTCCCCCGACGGAAAGTGGCTGGTTTATACCGCCGACGATGGCGGAAAGACCATTCAACTCGAAATCCTGAACCTCGAAAGCGGCGAGACGCGCGCACTGACATCGGACGACCAGAACTACGTCGACCCGCGGTTCTCGCCCGACGGTACGAAGATCGCCTACACGGCGTCGAAGCCGGCGGGGTGGTTCAACGTCTTCATTCGGCCCATTGCCGCCGGGGCATGGACCGGGGACGAAGTGCAAACCACCCGCGACAGCAACAGCGGCATTGACCGTCCGTACTTCACCGCGCAGGACATGAGCATCGAGCCTGCTTGGCTGCGCAACGGCCGCGAGCTCCTCATCCTTGCGAACCGCGGTGCGAAGGGAGGCTCGGGCAACGTCGTGCGGATCCCTGCAGCCGGATTCGACTCCCTCGCCACCCGTGCGGTACTGCTCGAAGAACAGACGCTGTATCAGACGCGCCCGGAGGTCTCGCCGGACGGCAGTCGCTTCGTGTTCGTTTCGGCGCGCGGGGGCCGCGCTCCATGGAACAACCTGTACACCCGCGCGATGGATGGCTCAGACGAGCGGCGCCTGACGTCGGACTCAGCCGACGCATTCAACCCGCGTTGGTCTCCGGACGGCAGGTCGATTGCGTTCCTCTCGAATGCCCGGGGCCTGCCGCACCTCGCGATTATCGACGTGGCGTCGGGACGCGTGCGCGAGGTGGTCATCACGAGTCGTACGTGGAAGCGTCCGATGGGGACGTTGCGCGTGCGCGTGAACGACGCGTCGCGCCGCCAGCCGACAGCCGCGCGAGTGCACCTCACCGCTGCCGACGCGAAGTTCTACGCTCCGGCGAGCGCATTTGCGCGCTGGACCTGGGCCACCGACCGGGCCTTTCAGACAACGGGCGCGTTCGAGGTCGAGCTCCCCGTCGGCCAGGTCACGCTCGACGTCATGAAGGGCTTTGAGTTCTCGCCGCAGCACCGCACCGCCGATATTCGGTCCGGGCAGGTCACGGACCTCGACATCGACCTGCCACGCATCGCGAGCATGGCGAACGACGGCTGGTGCAGCGGGTCTACGGGTACCCATATCCACGGCGGTGGCCCGCTCCGCTATGATCTGTCCGCGCTGTTGCAGTCGGCGGCCGCGGAGGACGTCACGGTGGTGAACGTACCGTTCGCCCACAACGATGGCCGCGAACCGGTGGGCATGCTGTGGCGCCCGGGCACCGCGTCGTCCCCGAGCGACCGTCCTTTCCTCGTCGTTGGACAAGAGCACCGCCCGCCGTTTTATGGGCATGTCGCGGCGTTCGGGATGCGCGCCTGGCTCGAGACGCTCTTTCCGGTGACCATCGGCTACGAGGCCGCGTACCCGCCGACGCTGGCGCCCAGCAACGCAGACATCCTCGAGCGCGCGCGGAAGGATGGCGCGATCACCGCGTACGTGCACGCGTTCAGCGGCGAGGCCGACCCGATGAGCGCGCAGGCCCTGGGACTCGGCAAGGCGCTCATCCCCGACGCGGCACTCGGCCTCGTGGACGCCATCGAGTGGGCCGCAGCCGGACGGGGGCCCTTCGTCCCTTGGTATGCCCTGCTCAACAACGGCATCCGCGTCACGGCCATCGGCGGCGAGGATACGATCGACAACCTGCCGATCATGCGGCAGGTGGGGTCGGTGCGCACCTACGCCAGGTGCGGGGGCCCGGCGTCAGCCGACGCGTTCTGGAACTCAGTGCGCCGCGGCAGCGCCTTTGTCAGCACCGGTCCCTTGGTTGATCTCAGGGTAAACGACAAGTCAGCCGGCGATACGGTACACCTCGCAGCAGCGGGGAACGTGACGCTCAAGGGCTGGGTGAAATCGGTGACGCCGCTGCAGAAGATCTCGGTGATCTTCAATGGCGCGGAAGTTGCGGAGATTCCACTCGACTCCGCGCGCACATCGGCCGCCTTCTCAACGACGCTGCGGGTCACGAAGAGCGGATGGTACCATCTCCGTGCCGAAGGGAGCGCGCGCGAACGCTACCCGCTCGACGCGTTGTATGCGCAGGCATTCACCAACCCCATCTGGATCAGCGTCGGTGGGCGTCCGGTGCGGGACCGCGCGTCGGCCGACTACGCCCTGAAGTGGATCGACATGCTCCAGATCATGGCCGACGCCTGGCCTGGCTGGGACTCCACCACGGAGAAGGCGCATGTCTTCGCGCAGTTCGACCGCGCGCGCGCGGTGTATCGCCGGCTGGCCCGCGAGGCGTCGCCTCCCCCGGCTGCGCCTTCGCGAAGGCCGTGAGCCGCTCATGAACCGCATACACCCGATGCTGAGGAACGCGTTGATCCCGACGGCTGCGCTCCTGTTCGCGGCCATCAGTGCCGGCGAGGCGCGAGCCCAACCCTACAAGCCCGTCGGGTTCGAGGTGCTTGGTGCGTTCGAGATGGAGATCCCCGATCCGCTGGATCCCAAGCCGATCAAGATCGATATCCCTCCGTCTATCCAGGCACTGGATGGCAAGCGGATTTCGGTCAAGGGGTTCATCCTGCCGCTTGACCTGGATACCAAGGGCGTCAGCCGGTTCATGCTGAATGCCAGCCTCGACATGTGCTATTTCGGCGCGCCGGTGCGCTACAACGACTGGGTGATGGTCACCATGAAAGGAGGCAAGAAAGCGAAGTTCACCCACCTCCCGACGCAGGTCTCAGGGCTGTTCTCCGTGGGCAAAGAGATGAAGAACGGACGTGTCGTAAGCATCTACCGGCTGCTGGCCGACGAGGCGGTCACCGTAAAGTGAACCACGCTACGCCGACGGCCG
>VGVM01000028.1 GCA_016874035.1 Gemmatimonadota bacterium | reverse complement strand
AACCGCGACGACCTGGCGAAGCAGGCGCTCCTGCGGCAGAACGAACACGCCACCCATGCGCAACAGCTCGAGACAACCTGGCAAGCGCAGGCGCTCGAGACCGAGAAACTCAAGAACTCGCTCCGTGACCTCAACGACAAGATCGAGGAAGCGAAGCGCAAGAAGAACATCCTGGTGGCGCGCCAGCGCAGGGCCGAAGCCCAGAAGCGCATTGCCTCGACCCTGTCGTCCATGTCCGACAAGAGCGCGTTCGAGGCGTTTGCGCGGATGGAGGAGAAGGTCAACCAGAACGAGCGCATGATCAAAGCCTCATCGGAGATCGATGAGGAGTTCTCCGGGGACAAGCTCGCCGGCGACTTCAAGCGACTCGAGAAAGTGGCCGGCTCGGCCAGCGCCGACCAGCAGCTGCTGGCCCTCAAGGAGAAGATGGGGCTGCTCGGGCCCGGCGCGGCCGCGCGCCCGAAAGCGCTCGGCGCCGGCGAAGAGACCGTGCAGGCCGAAATCGAAAAGAAGTAGTCCGCCGGGTCGCCGACGGTGCCAGAATCCGTTACCGCGTCGCGTCGCGTCACGCTGACGCCCGGCGTCGCGGCTGTCGCCGTGCTCGTCCTCGGGCTCTGGCTCGCCGGGCGCGCCGTCAGCCTGCTGCTGCTGCTGTTCATCGCGGTGCTGGTCGCCGTGTACCTCAGCGCGTTTACCGACGCGATCGTCGCCCGCACGAGATGGCCGCGCCCGCTCGCCTTCACGGCGGCGATCATCGCGACGCTGCTGGCGCTCTGGGGGATCGAGGCGCTGCTCGTGCCGCCGGTCGTCGAGCAGACGCGCGCCCTCGCGACCAACTTGCCGACGTATGTCTCGGCGTGGCAGGCCTGGCTCGCTCGCCTCGTTGACCGGGTCCCGGCGCTCGCGCCGTTCGTCGGCGGGGACCGGCAGCAGGATATCGTCGATGCCGTCGTCTCCCAGGCGCAATCGCTCGTGGCCGGGCTGTTCCCGCAGGTGTTCAACCTGCTGCATGGACTGATCAACTTCGTGTCGATGCTGGTCATGGCCGTCTACCTGGCGCGAGCGCCACAGCTGTATGTGGACTTCGTCGTTCGCCTTGCCCCGCCTCGGCACCGCGATGCGACACGAGACGTGCTCGCCTCCATGGGAACCGCGCTCCGCTCCTGGGTGTTCGCCCAGCTGTTCAACATGGCGGCGCTGGGACTCCTCACGACGATCGGGCTCTGGGTGCTCGACGTGCCGTACTGGCTCGCCTTCGGGATCTTCGCCGGACTGGCGGCGATCGTACCGTTCTTCGGGACACTGGTTTCCACCATCCTGCCGGCGCTGTTCGTGCTCGACGCCGGCGCGACACAAGTCGTGCTCGTCTTGCTGCTCGGCATTGTCGTGCACGTGGTGGAAGGCAACGTCGTCGCGCCGATGATCTTCCATAAAGGCGTCAACCTCCCGCCGGTGCTGACGATCCTGTCGGTCCTCGTGGTCGGGACCTTGCTCGGCCCCGCCGGGCTGCTCGTCGCCGTCCCGCTCCTTGCGGTGACGCTGGTGCTGGTGCGCCGCGTGCTCCAGGAGCGCGTGTACGGCGACCCGCCGGCGCCTGAATGAGTCGCGTGCAATAAGAAGATGAGTCTCGCGAGGCCGCGCTACTGCGCTGGCCGCGAATACGGTGCATCGTGCGGCGCATGGAACCCCTTGCGCTGGAACTCAAGCAGGTCGGCCTTCGCTACGCCTCGAGCGGCGCGACCGCGCTCCGGAACGCTTCGCTGCATGTGCGCGCCGGCGAGCTCGTCGTGGTCGAGGCAGGCGCCGAAGCCGGCATGACCAGTCTGCTGCATTGCGCCGCCGGCCTGGTAGGCCCGGACACCGGCAAGGTGCGCTGGTTCGGCTCGCACCGGTGGTCGGCCGCCCGGGCGGCGTACGCGCCCGCGCGGGCGGACTCGCACCCGTACCTCGCAGTGCGTCCGTGGCTGGAGTTCGCGGCCGCCCAGCGCGACGATGAGTCTTCGGCCGACGACAGCGGCGTCGGCATCGTCATGCGGCGCGCGGCACTCGATGAGTTTGCGCGAATCCGTGTCGGGCACCTCACGCCCGGCGTCTCGGCGCGGGTGGCCCTGGCCGGCGCCCTGCTCGCTGATCCGCGCGTGCTGCTGCTCGACCGGCCGTTCGACGGCCTGTCCGGTGTCGAGCGCGCCCGGTTCGCGCAGGTCCTCGGGTTCCTGCGGGCGGACGCGATCGCCATCGTCGTCGGTACGCGCGATGCCACGGCATGTGCACCCGCCGCGCCGGATCGAGTCGTGCGGATGGTCGGCGGCACGGTCACGGGAACGGTGGATCTTCGCGAGACGATCGAGCTCGACGTCTCGATGCCGATTGAAGCGCGGTCCCGGCTCGCGCTGCGGGTACCGTCGGTCTATCGCCGCGGGCGGACGCTGCGCGTGCCGCTGCAACGCTGGACGTCGGAACAGGTGCTGAGCGAGTGTCGCGCGCTTGGAATCGAGGTGCATGGTTCGCGGATCATTCCTGAGGACGCGCCGTCGCGACGTCGAGGCGCGCTCGCACCGCTCGCACCGCTCGCGCCCCGCGTGGCGGAAAACGGGTTCGACCGTACGGCGAAGGTGGTCGGTGGCTAAATTCCACGCGTGCCCGAGTTCCGCCTCTATAACTCGCTGACCGGCGAGGTCGAACCGTTCGCCCCGGCCGACGGTTCCACCGTGCGCCTCTACACCTGCGGGCCAACGGTGTACAACCCGGCGCACCTCGGGAACTTCCGCACGTTCCTGTTCGAGGACCTGCTCCGCCGTGTACTCCGCATGCGCGGTTGGGGCGTCGAGCAGGTGATGAACCTCACGGATGTGGACGACAAGATCATCAAGCGCGCCACGGAACGTGGCATTACCATCCGCGCGCTGACCGACCCCGTCGTCACGACGTTCCACGCGGACCGCGAATACCTGCGCATCCAGGCGGCCGAGCACTACCCGCGCGCGACCGAGTACATCGCCGAGATGATCGCATTGGTCGAGCGGCTCCAGGCGAACGGTGTCGCCTATCGCGCGGACGACGGCTCGGTGTACTTCGCGATCGACAAGTTCGAGGGCTACGGCCGCCTTTCGCGACTCGACACACGTAAAATCCGTACCGGCGCGCGTGTCGCGCAGGACGACTACGCGAAGGAGAACGCACAGGACTTCGCGCTCTGGAAATCGGCCAAGCCGGAAGATGAGGCCTGCGCGGCCGCGTGGGATTCCCCGTGGGGACGCGGTCGGCCCGGCTGGCATCTCGAGTGCTCGGCGATGGCCATGGCGCTGCTCGGCGAAACGCTCGATATCCACGCCGGCGGCGTGGACCTGATGTTCCCGCACCATGAGGACGAGATCGCACAGAGCGAAGCGGCGACGGGCAAGCCGTTCGCGCGATTCTGGTGCCACGGGGAGTTCCTGCTCACCGACGGCGCGAAGATGGCCAAGCGAGTTGGGAACGTGAGCACGGTGGCCGACCTCCGGGAGCAGGGCGTGAGCGCCGCCGCATTGCGCCACTTCGTGTTCTCGACGCACTACCGCAAGCAGCTGAACCTCTCGGCGGCGGCGCTGGAGGCCTCGATCGAGGCCGTGCGCCGCATTGGCGATTTCTCCGATCGGCTCGCGCGCGAAACCGCGGGAAGCCCGGCGCTCTCCGAAGCGGCGGATACGCTGTTGGTCGAGGCGACGACCGTGCTCAGCGACGACCTGAACGCGCCGCGGGCGGTCGGCGCGCTGTTCGAGTTCATCAGCGCGGCGAATCGTGCACTGGATTCACGCGGTTCCGATCCCGCCGCCCTCGGCCGTGCGCGTGAGGCGTTCCGCCAGGTGAACGGCGTGCTGGACATCGTTCCCGATCGAGGGACCAGCGGCGGCGAACTGGCGGATTGGGTCGAGGCTCAGCTTGAGGCACGCACGCAAGCGCGCGCACGCCGCGATTTTGCCGCTGCCGACGCTATTCGCAAGTCGTTGGAAGAGAAGGGGATAGCCATTGAGGACTCGCCCAGCGGGACGCGCTGGAAGTCCGTCCGGTAGCTGCGTTCCCGCGCTGGCGCAGCGCCAGGCGCCGGTTGACCAAAGCCGCACCGATCGCGACGGCCTAAACCCGTTCAGCCCAATCGCTTGACCCTGTTTTGGGAGTCCGATAAGTTTCAGGGCTCGCGAAGAACGGCTCGTCGCTGACGTAGCTCAATTGGCAGAGCACCTGATTTGTAATCAGGCGGTTGCGAGTTCGATTCTCGCCGTCAGCTCTGCGTGTTGGTGGTCGGCGTGGGTGGGATGATGGAGTGGGATCGGTGCTGGCGGCCAGACAAGTCGGTGGGGTACCCAAGTGGCCAACGGGAGCAGACTGTAAATCTGCCGGCTTATGCCTTCGAAGGTTCGAATCCTTCCCCCACCATTTGGCAGGCGCGGGATGGAATGTGCGGGCGCAGGGGAGTCGCGGTGCGGTGGCGTTGCGATGGCGGGGCAGTCGCGGGTGAGGGACGACAGGTCGAGTCGCGGGAGTAGCTCAGCTGGTAGAGCGCAAGCCTTCCAAGCTTGATGTCGCGGGTTCGAGCCCCGTCTCCCGCTCTGGATGCGTGATCGTGCAGCAACGCTGTGTGGATGGCTCGCGCGAATGAGGTGAAGCTGCACGCGTAGCTCAGTTGGTAGAGCACACCCTTGGTAAGGGTGAGGTCACCGGTTCAATCCCGGTCGCGTGCTCTGAAGAGTGATGGTGCGGTCAGCGGTGAATACGACGGCGTAGTTCAGGTGCAGCGACAAAGGTTCATACGGGACGGACAGGATGCCACGCGAAAAGATCATCCTCGCCTGCGGCGAGTGCAAAAACCGCAACTACTTCACGATGAAGAACAAGCGGCTTCACCCGGAACGGGTGGAGTGGAAGAAGTACTGCCCGCGCTGCAACAAGCATCAGCCCCATAAGGAGACGAAGTAGGTGTCGGCTCCGGTGCCTGCTGCCCCTCAGCCGGGGCTGCCGCAGCGTCTCGTGGCGTTCTACCAGGACGTCACCGCCGAGATGCGCAAGGTCACGTGGCCCGATCGGCCGCAGGTGCAGCAGCTGTCGATCGGCGTCGTCGTGCTCTCGCTCTTTGTCGGCCTGGTGATCTTCCTGCTCGACACGGTGCTGCGCCTGATCCTGGTGTCGGGAATCCCGCGGCTCTTCTGACGATGCACCGTTTCTACGCGGTCCAGACCACCTCGGGACACGAGAACAAGGTGCGTTCGCTGATCCAGCGGCGCATTGACGGCGATGCCGTGCCCGCCGCCGAGCGGCGCATCCGGCAGGCGCTGGTGCCCACCGAGCAGGTCGTCGAGATCAAGGGCGGCAAGAAGGTCACCGTCGAGCGCAAGGTGTTCCCGGGCTACGTGCTTGTGGAGATGGAAGTGGACCAGGAAACGCTCCACACGATCAACTCGATCCAGGGCGTGATCAAGTTCATCGGGAAGGATCGGGACCCGCAGCCGCTGCGTCCGGACGAAGTGAACCGGCTCCTCGGCATCGCGGACACCGCGGTAGAAGAGGCGCCCAAGGAAGAAATCCCGTTCTTGACCGGCCAGGCCGTGGCGATCACGGACGGGCCGTTCACGGATTTCAATGGCACGGTTGAAGAAGTCATGGCCGATAAGGGCAAGGTTCGCGTGTCGGTGAGCCTGTTCGGGCGCCCGACGTCGGTCGAGCTGGATTACCTGCAGTTGAGGGCGCATTAGGGAAACGAGCACCGGCAACGACGAGCCTTGGGTCGTCGGTGATCGGTGGTCAGTGCAGGTGACGACAGGAAGTCGGTCCGTGCGGTGGAGTCACCTTCACCGAACACCGACAACCGATCGCTCAGCACTCGCAGTTGCAGTTGATAGACGTCGGTGACCACTCCGACGCTAATCCCAGTGGGAGCCAGCGGATCGCGAGGTCCGCTACTGCGTAGAGGAGTACCATGGCAAAGAAGGCAGTCGGTTTCGTCAAGCTGCAGATCCCTGCAGGCAAGGCGAACCCGGCCCCTCCCGTCGGCACCGCGCTCGGTCCGCAGGGCATCAACATCATGGCCTTTTGCAAGGAGTTCAATGCAAAGACACAGGGCCAGGATACGATCCTTCCGGTCGAGATCACGATCTACGCCGACAAGTCCTTCACTTTCATCCTGAAGACGCCGCCAGCCGCGGTGCTCATCAAGAAGGAAGCCGGGATCGAGAAGGGTTCGGGTCAGCCCAACCGCAACAAGGTCGGCAGCATCAACAAGAGCCAGGTCAAGAAGATCGCCGAGCTCAAGATGCCGGACCTCAACTGTGACACGCTCGAGTCCGCGATGGCGATGGTCGCCGGCGCGGCCCGCTCGATGGGCGTGGAGGTGAAGGACTGATGCGTACGCACGGCAAGAAGTACCGCAAGGCGGCCGAAGCGCGCGACATCGCGATCAACTACCAGGCGAAGCACGCGCTCGAACTGGTCAAGAAGGCTTCGTTCGCGAAGTTCGACGAGACCGTGGACGTCGCCATTCGCCTCGGCGTGGATCCCAAGCACGCCGACCAGGCCATCCGGGGTACGGTTGTCCTCCCGGCCGGCACCGGCAAGTCGGTGCGCGTGCTCGTGATCGCCGTCGGCGACAAGGCGAAGGAAGCCGAGGCCGCCGGCGCCGATTTCGTCGGCAGCGAGTTCATCCAGAAGATCAAGGATGGGTGGACCGATTTTGACGTGATGATCGCGACGCCCGACCAGATGGGACAGGTCGGCCAGTTGGGTCGTGTGCTTGGCCCACGGGGCCTGATGCCGAACCCCAAGGCCGGCACCGTCACGATGAACGTCGGGCAGGCTGTCAAGGAAACCAAGGCCGGCAAGATCGAGTTTCGGGTGGACAAGGCGGGCATCGTGCACGCCCCGATCGGGAAGGTGTCATTCCCGCTCGAGTCGCTCGAAACGAACTTCCAGGCCCTCATGGACACCATCGTGCGTGTGAAGCCGAGCACGGCGAAGGGTGTGTACGTCCGTACGGTCGCCGTGTCCAGCACGATGGGACCCGGTGTGCGCGTGGACACGACCCCCTACCGGTAAGCCGCCATGAAGCGACCAGCGAAAGAACAGCTCGTGGCCGAGCTCAAGGGCAAGATCCAGGGCGCCAACGCCCTGTACTACACCGACTTCAGCGGCCTCAACGTGAAGCGGATGACCGACCTGCGCCGGCGGCTTCGCCGCGCGGGGATCGAGTACGTCGTCATCAAGAACACCCTCGCCCTCAAGGCCGTCAATGAGAGCGGGTTGGCCGGCACGAAGCTCAAGGGTCCGACCGGTGTCGTCGTGGCGAAGGACGGGATCACCGCCGCGAAGTTGCTCAGTGATTTCCGCAAGGAGAACGAGCAGCGTCCGGCCGTGAAGGGTGGGTTGTACGAAGGCGCTCCGGTTGACGAAGCGCTGCTCAAGAAGCTGGCGTCGCTGCCGACGCGTGACGAGGCGCTGGGTCAGGTCCTCGGCGCGCTCAGCAGTGTGCTGGCGATGTTCGCGCTCGCGCTCGAGGGGCGGAAGACGCAACTCGAGTCGGGCACCGGCAGTTCCGCAGCTTGATTCCCCAGGCGTTGGCCTGAATCACACGCCCCAGGTAAGCCTGGGAGAAACCACGGAGAGTATCACAATGGCAAATGCAACCATGAGCAAGGACGAAATCCTCGAAGCGATCGGCAACATGTCGGTCGTCGAGCTCGTCGAACTGATTGATGCGTTCAAGGCGAAGTTCAACGTGACGATCGCCGCGGTGGCGGCGGGCGCACCGGCCGGCGGCGGCGCCGGTGGCGCGGCGGCGGCGGCCGAGGAGCAGACGGAGTTCACCGTCACCCTCAAGGACGTTGGCGCCAAGAAGATCCAGGTCATCAAGGTCGTGCGCGAACTCACCGGCCTTGGCCTCAAGGAAGCCAAGGACATGGTCGATGGCGCGCCGCAGACCGTGAAGGCCGGCGTCACGAAGGAAGAAGCCGCGTCGATGAAGGCCAAGCTCGAAGAGCAGGGCGCGGCCGTCGAGGTCAAGTAAGGGTTTGCGGTTCCGTCCGCCAGGCGCCCAGCGCTTGGCGAACGGTCTCCACCCTCACTTGCCCTCGATACGTGACGCTTTCGCACTCCAGCACCACCAGTAGTTGACCTGCACGCGCACCGGGGTCCGGCCTTGTCCGGGCCCCGGGGCGCGGCGCTTTGTAAGTCGTGCACATCGCCGTACCGCCACCGGGTGAGCCCCGGACCGACATGATCAAGCAGATCTCCTTCGGCAAGCTCGAGCAGGGCATGGACATGCCCCACTTGCTCGATATCCAGACGCGCGCCTTCGAGTCCCTTCTCCAGCTCGACGCCGCCGCACACAATCGCGAGGACGTTGGCCTGGAGCGGGTCTTCAAGGACCTGTTCCCGATCACCGATGTCCATGAGAACTTCTCGCTCGACTACAAGAAGTACAGCCTGGGCGAGCCGAAGTACTCGGTCGAGGAGTGCATCGAGCGCGACATGACCTATTCGGCGCCCCTCAAGGCGACGCTCGTACTCACCGTGTACGAAGAGGTCGTGGGCGAGGAAAAGAAGAAGCGCGTAAAGAACCAGATCGAGAAGGAGGTCTATCTCGGTGAGCTGCCGCTCCTGACGAACCTGGGCACCTTCGTGATCAACGGGGCCGAGCGGGTCATCGTCAGCCAGCTCCATCGGTCGCCGGGCGTGGTGTTCGAGGAGTCCACGCACCCGAACGGCCAGCGCCTGATTTCCAGCCGCATCATCCCGTTCCGCGGGTCGTGGGTGGAGTTCACGGTGGACATCCACGATGTGGTCTATGTCCACATTGACAAGAAGAAGAAGTTCCCGGCGACGGCGCTGCTCCGGGCGTTCGGCTACGGTTCGAACTCCGACATCCTCCGCCTGTTCTTCGCCGTGCGGGAACTCGACCTCACGAAGAAGCGTGAGGGTCGGGCCGAGAACCGTGAAGTGATCGGCGCGATCGTCGCGCAGACGATCACGCTCGCCGGCGAGGAAGCCCAGCCGGACGCGCCGAAGCTCAAGACGAAGAAGGCCCGCGAGGCCCAGGCCCGCGCGGAAGCCGTGCTGCTCGTGCGCGAGGGCGACGAGCTCACCGAGGAAGTGTACAACCGCCTGCGGCGCCTCAAGATCGACAAGATCAAGGTGTTCGCGAGCTATGCGTCCGTGGACCTGCGCGAGGAACTCGATGCGATCGAGCGCCACGAGCGGCCCACGCCGCGCCATGTCGCGGTCGACGAAGTGGACCCCGAGACCGGCGAGGTGATCGCCGAGGCGGGCGATGCACTCAAGGAGCCACTGATCAAGCGGCTCCGCAAGCATGGGCTGCACCGCGTCCGCTGCCTCGCGCTGAGCGGCCGGGCGGAGAGCCTGCTCATCAAGAACACGTTGGCGAAGGATCCCACCAACCCGGCGCACTTCGACGAGGAAGCCCGCCGTCGTCGTGGACACAAGGAGGCCTCGGACTCGGAGATCGGCGAGGCGGAGGCCCTCAAGGCGATCTACTCGCTGCTGCGGCCCGGCGATGCGCCGAACAAGGAGACGGCCAAGCAGGCGCTCGAACGCCTCTTCTTCTCGCCCAAGCGCTATGACCTCGGGCGCGTCGGGCGCTACAAGATCAACCAGCGGCTCGACCTCGCGACGCCGGCCAGCCACACCGTCCTGACGAAGGATGACTTCGTCGCCATCATGCGCTACCTCGTGGAACTGCATGAGGGTCGCGGCCATGTGGACGACATTGACCATCTCGGCAACCGCCGCATTCGCTCGGTCGGCGAGCTGATCGCGAACCAGTTCTCGGTCGGCCTGTCGCGCATGGCGCGCCTGGTGAAGGAGCGCATGAGCATCAACCAGGACACCGAAAAGATTTCGCTCGACGACCTCGTCAACGCGCGGACGGTGAGCGCGGTGATCCAGGCGTTCTTCGGGTCCAGCCAGCTGTCGCAGTTCATGGACCAAACGAACCCGCTGGCGGAACTCACGCACAAGCGCCGGCTCTCGGCCCTCGGCCCGGGCGGCCTCACGCGCGAGCGCGCCGGCTTCGAAGTCCGCGACGTGCACTACTCGCAGTACGGCCGCATGTGCCCGATCGAGACGCCCGAAGGTCCGAACATCGGGCTCATCACGTCGCTCGCGTGCTTTGCGCGCGTGAACGACCTCGGCTTCGTCGAGACGCCGTATCGGGTCGTGAAGAACGGCAAGGTGTCGCACGAACTCGCCTGGCTCGATGCCAACCGCGAGGAGGATGCGATCATCGCGCAGGCGAACGCGAAGCTGAACGACGACGGCACGTTCGTGGACGAACTGGTCCTGTGCCGCCAGGGATCGGACTTCCCGCTCACGGCTCCCGAGCGGATCGATTACATGGATGTCGCACCCGAGCAGCTTGTGTCGATCGCGGCGGCGCTCATTCCGTTCCTCGAGCATGACGACGCGAACCGGGCACTCATGGGCTCGAACATGCAGCGCCAGAGTGTGCCGCTGCTCAACCCGCAGACGCCGCTCGTGGGCACGGGACTCGAGGAGACCGTCGCGCGCGATTCCGGCGCGACCGTGCTGGCGAAGCGTGCCGGCGTGGTCACCCGCGTCACGGCCGATGAGATCATCGTGGATGCGGCCTCGACCGATAAGGGCAAGCGCTCAGCCGAAGCCCCGCTCTCGCGCCTGACCCAGCAGGATCGGTATCGCCTGCGGAAGTACTGGCGGACGAACCAGGACACGGCGATCAACCAGCGCCCGATCGTCCGGCGCGGCCAGGCCGTCAAGGCGGGCGAGGTGCTCGCCGATGGCGCCGCGACGGAGCATGGGCAGCTCGCGCTCGGTTCGAACGTGCTGGTCGCGTTCATGCCGTGGTACGGGCACAACTTCGAGGACGCCATCGTCCTCTCCGAGCGGCTGGTCAAGGAGGACGTGTACTCGTCCATCCACATCCAGGAGCTCGAACTGCACGTGCGCGACACGAAGCGCGGGCAGGAAGAAATCACGCGGGAAATCCCGAACGTCTCGGAAGAGTCGCTGGTGGACCTCGACGAGCGCGGCATCGTGCGCATCGGCGCGCATGTGCGTCCGGGCGACATCCTCGTCGGCAAGATCACGCCGAAGGGCGAAACGGAGCTCTCGCCCGAAGAGAAGCTGCTGACGGCGATCTTCGGTGAGAAGGCCAAGGACGTGAAGGACTCGTCGCTCAAGGTGCCCCCGGGCGTCGAGGGCGTGGTGATTGACGTCAAGATCTTCTCGCGGGTCGAGGATCAGGTGGTCGAGAAGGACCGCGGTGAGCGCATTGGCGACGTCCGCCGCCTCGAAGGTGAGGAAAAGGTGCGCGTCAACGACGTGCGCGACGCCGAGATCAAGGACCTGATCGAGGGCCAGACGGTTGCGCTCGCCCTCAAGGCCGGTACGGTCGAAGAGGCGATTCCCGCCGGAACGAAACTCACAACCGACCTGCTGGCGACGCTCCGGCTGGCGACCATTGACCTCAAGACCTTCCGGGTCGAGAACAAGAAGGTCAACGAGGAAGTCCGCGAGATCATCGAGGCGGCCAACGAAGTGAAGGCCAAGATCGAGGAGAAGGCGGAAGAGCGCATTGACCGCATCCTCCAGCCCGATGAGCTGCCACCCGGCGTCATCCAGCTGGTGAAGGTGTACCTGGCCGAGAAGCGGAAGATCTCGGTCGGCGACAAGATGGCCGGCCGCCACGGCAACAAGGGTATCGTGGCCCGCATCGTGCCCGAGGAGGACATGCCGTTCCTTCCGGACGGTCGCCCGGTGGACATCGTGCTGAACCCGCTCGGCGTGCCGAGCCGCATGAACGTGGGCCAGATCCTCGAGACGCACCTGGGCTGGGCCGCGCGCATCCTGGGCTTCTACGCCAAGACGCCGGTGTTCCAGGGCGCCAATGAACGCGAGATCGGCCTGCTGCTCAAGCTGGCCGCGCTGAACTGGGTGCGCGGTGCGCTCCGCCTCACGGCGGTGGCCCCGCATCCGACGGACCGGCAGGTCAAGACCTTCCTCCGGGACGTCCGGCCGGAAGTCGGCGGCGAACACGTCGAGCTGCTTGCCGACGCGACGCTCAACGACCTCGCCGGTCGCGGGATGTCGCAGGAGGCTCGCGATGTATTCCATGAAGTCCGGGATTTCGTCGCTGCCGCGGCGAAGGAACTGGCCGACCGCGAAGCGGCGGCGATCGCGAACGCCGTGAAGTTTCACGAGTCCGCCGCGGACAGTGAGGACTTCTCGGCCGCTCGGAAGGGTGAGTTCAAGAAGGCCCACAAGGAACTCGAGAAGGCCGCCGAAGCCGGCGGCGAGGCGGTCCTCGAAGCGATGGGCCTCCCGGCGCTCGCCGCAATCGTGCACCGGAAGACCGAGGCCGACCTGGACGCGGCCGCGGTCGAGCTCATCCGGCACGCCGGCGTGCAGCCCGGCGGCAAGATCGCGCTGCGCGACGGCCGGACGGGCGAGCGTTTCGCGTCGCCGGTCACCGTCGGCGAGATCTACATGCTCAAGCTGTCGCACCTCGTGGACGACAAGATCCACGCCCGTTCGATCGGGCCGTACTCGCTGGTCACGCAGCAGCCGCTGGCCGGCAAGGCGCAGTTCGGTGGACAGCGGTTCGGAGAAATGGAAGTGTGGGCGCTCGAGGCGTACGGCGCGGCGCACACCCTGCAGGAAATCCTCACGGTCAAGTCGGACGACGTGAACGGCCGGTCGCGCGTGTACGAGGCGATCGTGAAGGGGCAGAACCTCCCCGAGCCGGGCACCCCCGAGTCGTTCAACGTGCTCGTGAAGGAACTCCAGGCGCTCGGTATCCACGTCACGATGGAAGCCAACGCTGACGGCTACAACTCTCCCGCGGGCAATGGGAGCGAGGAATAACCCATGATTGACTTTCGCAACGATCGCGAAAAGCGCGCATCCGCTTTCGACTACATCCAGGTTCGCATCGCGTCACCCGAGGAGATTCGCGGTCCCCGCGACTCCAAGGAGCGCGAGCGCCTCGAGATGGCCGGCCTTCGCTCCTGGTGGAGCTGGGGCGAGGTCACCAAGCCCGAGACCATCAATTACCGCTCCTTCAAGCCCGAGAAGGACGGCCTCTTCTGCGAGCGCATCTTCGGTCCCGTCAAGGACTGGGAATGCCATTGCGGCAAGTACAAGCGGATCCGCTATCGCGGCGTGATCTGCGACCGCTGCGGCGTCGAAGTGACGCTCAGCAAGGTGCGTCGCGACCGCATGGGGCATATCGAGCTTGCGGTCCCGGTGGTGCACATCTGGTTCTTCAAGACGCTCCCCAGCCCGATGGGCAACCTCCTCGACCTCACGCTGCGTGATCTCGAGAAGGTGGTGTACTACTCGAACTACGTCGTGCTCGATCCCGGCAAGCAGGAAGTCCGGATGAACGAGCTGCTGGACGAGGAGCAGTACCTCACGCTGAAGGCGAAGGCGCGGGAAGAGGGCGACACCGGGTTCAACGCCGACATCGGCTCGCCCGCCGTGCGCGAGATGCTGAAGCGGCTGGACGTGGACAAGGTCGCCGAGCAGCTCCGCAAGGAAGTGATGGTCGAGACGTCGCAGCACAAGAAGAAGCAGATGCTGAAGCGGCTGAAGGTCGTGGACGCCTTCCGCAACTCGGGCGATCACGGCGACGTGCGGAACAAGCCGGAGTGGATGATCCTGGACGTGATCCCGGTGATTCCGCCCGACCTGCGTCCGCTCGTGCCGCTGGACGGCGGCCGCTTTGCCACGTCCGACCTGAACGACCTCTACCGCCGCGTGATCAACCGCAACAACCGGTTGGTCAAGCTGATTGCGCACCGCGCCCCGGAAGTCATCCTCCGGAACGAGAAGCGCATGCTGCAGGAGGCCGTGGACGCGCTGTTCGACAACGGCCGCCGCTCGAAGGCGATCCGCGGTCGCGGCAAGCGTCCGCTCAAGTCGCTGTCCGACATGCTGAAGGGCAAGCAGGGCCGGTTCCGCCAGAACCTGCTCGGCAAGCGCGTGGACTACTCCGGGCGCTCCGTGATCGTCGTCGGTCCCGAGCTCTCGCTGCACCAGTGCGGCCTGCCGAAGGCGATGGCGCTCGAGCTGTTCAAGCCGTTCATTATCCACAAGCTGGTGGAGAAGGGCATCGCCGAGACGGTCAAGCGCGCCAAGAAGATCGTCGAGCGCGAATCGAACGAGGTGTATGAAATCCTCGAAGAGATCATTCGCGACCATCCGGTGCTGCTCAACCGGGCGCCGACGCTGCACCGCCTCGGCATCCAGGCCTTCGAGCCCGTGCTCGTCGAAGGCAAGGCCATTCGCATCCACCCGCTCGTCTGCGCCGCGTTCAACGCGGACTTCGACGGTGACCAGATGGCCGTGCACGTGCCGCTCTCGTACGAGGCGCAGCTCGAGGCGCGCGTGCTCATGCTCTCGAGCAACAACATCCTGAAGCCGGCCGACGGGCGCCCGGTTGCCGAACCGAGCCAGGACATCGTGCTCGGGTGCTACTTCGCGACCAAGGCCCCGACCGGCTTCGACGAGCTGATCAAGGACGCGAAGAAGGTCGCGAAGCTGCCGGCGTTCACCTCGGCGACCGAGCTCGAGATGAAGCTCGTCAGCGGACGGTTCGACGTCCACTCGCCGGTCCGGTTCTACGTGCCGGGCGAGCCGAAGGGGAAGTGGGAGACGACAACCGTCGGTCGGGTGCTGTTCAACCAGATCGTGCCGCCGGGCGTCGGGTACCAGAACCGCGACATGAAGAAGAAGGCGCTCTCGGAACTCGTCTTCGAGTCGTACCGCCACGCCGGGCTCGACAAGACGGTGGCGTTCCTCGAGCGGCTCAAGGAGTTCGGCTTCCGGAACGCGACGCGCGGTGGCGTCTCGATCGGGATCGAGGACCTCGAGATCCCGTCGGAGAAGGAGTCCCTGCTCGAGGAAGCGACGACCCGCGTCGAGCGCTTCCAGAAGGCCTACCAGACGGGCAACATCACGAACGGCGAGCGCTACAACAAGGTGATTGACACCTGGACGCACGCGAACAACGACATCGCGGACGCCATGGTCAAGCACATGCGCGAGTCGCAGAGCGGGTACAACCCCGTGTTCATGATGTTCGATTCCGGTTCGCGAGGCTCGCGCGACCAGATCCGCCAGCTGGCCGGCATGCGCGGCCTGATGGCGAAGCCGCAGAAGAAGCTCACCGGCGGCATCGGCGAGATCATTGAAAGCCCGATCAAGTCGAACTTCCGCGAAGGCCTGTCCGTGCTCGAGTACTTCATCTCGACCCACGGCGCGCGAAAGGGCTTGGCGGACACGGCGCTCAAGACGGCCGACGCCGGGTACCTCACCCGCCGCCTCTGCGACGTCGCGCAGGATGTGACGATCAGCGAGGAGGATTGCGGCACGATCATGGGCCTCGAGATCGGCGCGCTGAAGGAAGGCGAAGACATCATCGAGCCGTTGTCGGAGCGCATCGTCGGCAACGTCGCGGCGGAGGACGTCGAAGATGCGCAGCTGCTGGATGAAGCCGGCCGTCGGACGCTGCTTGTTGAGACCGGCCAGATGATCGACGAGGAAACCTCACGTGCGATCGAGGAGTCGGGGATCGAGACCATCAAGATCCGCTCCGTACTGACCTGCGAGGCCAAGCGCGGGCTCTGCCGCATGTGCTACGGCCGCAACCTTGCCACCATGCAGATGGTGGACCTGGGCGAAGCCGTCGGCATCATCTCGGCGCAGTCCATCGGTGAGCCGGGCACGCAGCTTACGCTGCGCACCTTCCACATCGGCGGGACTGCGGCACGTATCGCCGAGCAGACGGCACGCAAGACCAAGGTGCCGGGCATCATCGAGTTCGGCGACCGCCTGGTCCACGTGACCAACACGGAACGCCAGCACATCGTCACCTCGTACGAAGGCGAGATCTTCATCCGCGCGTCGAAGGACAAGAACGCGCCGATCGCGGCGCGGCTCCAGGCGCCGCTCGGTGCGATCCTGGCCGTGAAGGATGGCCAGGAAGTCCAGAAGGAAGACGTGATCTTCAGCTGGGACCCGTACACGAACCCGATCATTGCGGACGTGGCGGGCGAAGTGCGCTTCGTGGACCTCGTCGAGGACGAGTCGGTCAGTGAGGAGCTGGACGAACTCACGGGCCTGCGTCAGCGCGTGGTCATCGAGGACCGCGAGAAGAAGCTGCACCCGCACATCGAGATCTGGCAGACGAAGGGCGGCAAGGAGAAGCGTGTCCGCGACTTCGTGATCCCGGTGGGCGCGCAGCTCACCATCGAGCACGGCCAGGAGATCACGGCCGGCACGGTGCTCGCCAAGATTTCGCGTGAGGCCTACAAGACGCGTGACATCACCGGCGGTCTCCCGCGCGTGGCCGAGCTCTTCGAGGCCCGTCGCCCGAAGGACCCGGCGACCATCTCCGAGGTGGATGGCGTGGTTCGGTTCGGCGAGATCAAGCGCGGCAAGCGCGAGATCTTCGTGCAGCCGCTGCGCCGCGACGGCAGCATGGACGAGACGCAGCCGGCGCAGTTGTACGAAGTGGCCGCCGGCAAGCACTTGCGTGTGCACGAGGGCGACCGCGTGCGCGCCGGTGACCGCCTCTCGGAAGGTCCGGTCAACCCGCACGACATCCTGCGCATCAAGGGTCCGCGCGCCGTGCAGGAATACCTGCTGAACGA
This sequence comes from Gemmatimonadota bacterium, assembly GCA_016874035.1. Classification (GTDB taxonomy): domain Bacteria; phylum Gemmatimonadota; class Gemmatimonadetes; order Gemmatimonadales; family Gemmatimonadaceae; genus Fen-1231. The sequence continues at coordinate 17,641 of VGVM01000028.1, read as the reverse complement.
GGTGCAGGAGGTGTACCGCCTCCAAGGCGTGAAGATCAACGACAAGCACATCGGCGTGATCGTGCGCCAGATGCTGCAGAAGGTCCGCGTGCTCGATCCGGGCGATACGGAATGGCTCGAGGGCGAGAACGTGGACAAGGGCGCGTTCCGTGACGCCAACGACCGGGCCAAGAAGAAGAAGAACAAGCCCGCGTCGTCGGAGCCGTTGCTCCTGGGCATCACGAAGGCCTCGCTGACCACGCAGTCGTTCATTTCGGCGGCGAGCTTCCAGGAAACCACGCGCGTCCTGACCGATGCCGCGATCCGCGGAGCCAAGGACAACCTCCTCGGCCTCAAGGAGAACATCATCATCGGTCACCTCATCCCGGCCGGCACAGGTATGTACCGGTACAGCGATGTGGACATGGATATCGAACCGCCGCCGGCGCCGCCGCCGGAGCCGAGCTTCCTCATGGATCCGCTCGGCAACGCGACGGCCGGAGTCGGGGCCGACGGCGCGCCGTTTGCGCCGCTGCCGGACGACGACGACTTCTAGGCTGCGGTAGTGCAGTGGAGACGGCCCGGGCGGTGGTTCACCGCCCGGGCCGTTGTCGTTTCGCGCCAGTAGTCGCATCTTCACGCGATGGCTGAGATCGCCGAATCCCCGAATCGCGTGATCCCCCGCCGCGCAGTCGCGAGCTGGGTGCTGTACGACATGGCGAACACCATCTTCTCCATGGGCGTCGTGTCGCTCTACTTCTCGCTGTACGTCCGCGATGAGGTGGGACCCCAGCGGGCCGACTCGACCTACGGCCTGATCACCGCGTTGTCGATGGGCATCATCTTCATCATCTCACCGCTCCTGGGTGCGATGACCGACCGTGCCTCGCGACGCATGCCGTTCCTGATCGTGAGCACGTTGCTGTGCTGCCTGTGCACGGCGCTGCTCGCCCGCGGGTCGTACATCATGTCCGCCACGCTGTTCGTGGTCGGCAACGCGGCGTATCAGGCCGGCTTGCAGTTCTACGACTCGTTGCTCCCCGAAGTGACCACCGAGCAGAACCGCGGGCGGATCAGCGGAATCGGAGTCGGCGTGGGTTACCTCGGCAGCTACATCGCCGTGGGGATCGGCCTGATGCTCGGGACCAAGGACAAGCCGCTCCTCTTCACGATCATCGCGTCGGTGTTCGTGCTGCTCTCGATCCCGTGCTTCATCTGGGTGCGCGAGCGTGGAAACCCGAACCCGCGACCCGTGTTCGGGGTGCAGATGCTGCGGGAATCCACCGCACAGACCATCCGTACCCTGCGCGAGGGGCACAAGTACCCCGGGCTGCTGCGCTTCCTGTTCGGGCGCATCTTCTACACCGATGCGATCAACACCGTGATCGCGTACATGTCGCTCTATACCGTGAACGTCGCCATCGCCGCCGGCGGAACGAAGGAAACCGGCGAGAAGACCGCGCAGCTGGTCATGATGTCCGCAATCTCGTTCGCCATCGTGGGCGGCTTCGTGTGGGGGTGGTTGGTGGATCGCATCGGCCCGAAGCGGACGCTCAACATCGTGCTGTGGCTGTGGATCGAGACGTTTGCGCTTGCAATGTGGATCGGGTTCTTCCGGCTTCCGGTCGGGTGGCTGTACCTCGTGGCCGCGCAGGCCGGTGTTGCCATGGGCGGCATCTGGGCGGCTGACCGACCGTACATGCTCCGCCTGACGCCGCCCGACCGAATCGGCGAGTTCTACGGACTGTATGGAATGGTCGGCCGGTTCTCGGCCGTGACCGGACCGCTCCTGTGGAGCGCGATCACGTATGTCGCAGTGGAGCGCAGCGGGCTGCACGAGCTCACCGGGCAGGCGATCGCCCTCTCGTCCCTGCTGGCGATGGTGGCGTTCTCCTACTGGGTGCTCAAGCCGGTCACCGATACCAGGCGCGACTGGGCCGCCCTCGGATCGCAATGATGCCCGGAGGCATCCGATCCACCGTGGTCCTGCCGACCGCGGTCGCGGTGATCCTGCTCCGTCGCTAGCGCGGCACGGCGCGCAACCTGATGCCCACACGCTCCAGCCTGCTGGCGTTTGCGTTGGGGGTGGCCGCGGCGTTGGTCGTTGTCGTCGCGATCGGGGTGCTGCTCGCCGCTTGGTGGCGTCGTTGGGTGCACCGGGCGTCGCTCCGGGCGCACCGTCAGTTCGGCGCCCGGGTTGACCGGTACAAGTTTGCGGATCGCGACGGTATCGTCGCGGCCGTGCTTGCCGACGCGGTCGTGGGGGAGGCGGTTCGCACTCACGCGCGCGAGCAGGGTGTCAGCGAAGACGACGCATGGAAGCACGCGCGCGGCTACGTCCAGGAGATCGTCCCGCAGTTTTCGCTGTGGTTCTACTATCGCATCGGGCTCGCGATCGCCGAGTCGCTGCTGAAGCTGTTCTTCCGCGTCCGGGTCATTGACCGTGGCGCCGCGGAGTTCGCCGCGCTGCCGAAGGATTCGATTGTCGTGTACCTGATGAACCACCGCTCCAATGCCGACTACGTGCTGGCCGGCTGGGCGCTCGCGGGGCAGGTGGCCATTTCGTACGCGGTGGGCGAATGGGCGCGCGTCTTCCCGCTCGACTATGTCTTCAAGACATTCGGCGCGTACTTCGTGCGTCGGCGCTTTCGCGAGCCGCTGTACCACACCGTGCTCGAGCGCTACGTGCAGCTCATCACGGCCAACGGGGTGACGCAAGGCATTTTCCCCGAGGGCGGCCTCTCCCGCGACGGGCGGTTCCGGCCCGTGAAGATCGGCCTCCTCGATTACATGCTCGGCGTCGCGCGCGACCCGGCAGCGGCGGAACGCATGTACATCGTCCCGGTCGCGATCAACTACGACCGCGTGCTCGAGGATCGCTCACTGCTGCGCGAGCTCAACCCCGACGCGGGGCACCGTCCGCCCAACCGACTGGTGCAGTTCAGCATCGTGCTCTGGAACATCACGTGGAACGTGTCGCGCATCGTGACGCGCAGCTGGAAGCGGCACGGCGACGCCGTCGTGGTAATCGGCGCGCCGGTGCCGGTGGCCCCCAGGCTCAAGCGACTGCAGGCGGACGGCATCCAGTTGTTCGAGTTGCCGCGTGAACAGCGTTTGGGTGAGGTCCAGAAGCTGGCGGACGACGCCATGCGCCGCATCGGCGACATCCTGCCCGTCACGGCTGTGCCAATCGTTTGCGCAGCGATCCAGACGTTCGAAGGCGACTACGTGCCGCGAGCGAGGCTGCTCGAGCGCGTGGACCAGCTGCGCGATTCACTCGCCGACGAAGGCCGGGTCGTCGTTGGGGCCGACGAGCCGACCGATCGAGTGGTCGAGCGCGCTGTCGAGTTGTTGTGGAGCCGCCGCGCGCTTTCGCGCACATATGAAGGAATCGTAGTGCTGAAAACCGGCCGGGAGTTGGTGAGCTACTACGCGAATTCCATCGTGCATCTGCTCGGCGACTTCGCGGAATCCGTCCGCGACCGGGACGCACTGCCGGTGTACAAGGCGGTGGACCTGTAGCGCGGGCTTCCTGCCCGTGCGCCGCCACCGCCGAGCACGGGTAACTCGTTGGAGCAGCGTCGGTTACCCGCCTTGCATTCGGGCACGATCCTGCCCATCTTTCCCAGTCTGTTCCGTGCCACGTCCAGTCCGGGCGTGATCCACGTAGAATCAGGTCCACGAACACGCAGGATGCAGCGAGTAGATGCCAACAATTAATCAGCTCGTTCGCCGCAGTCGCAGCGACGTGGGGCGGAAGGACAAGGCCCCCGCGCTCAAGGCGAACCCCTTCAAGCGTGGCGTGTGCACCCGCGTGTACACCACGACCCCCAAGAAGCCGAACTCGGCGCTCCGCAAGGTTGCGCGTGTCCGCCTCACGAACGGCTTCGAAGTCACGGCGTACATCCCCGGCGAAGGCCACAACCTGCAGGAGCACTCGATCGTGCTCATTCGCGGTGGCCGTGTGAAGGACCTCCCGGGCGTTCGCTATCACATCGTTCGCGGCAAGCTCGACGCCTCTGGCGTCAACGGCCGCAACAAGAGCCGCTCCAAGTACGGCACGAAGAGGCCGAAGGGCGGTAAGGCCGGAGCCGCCGCATGAGTCGCCGAAAGAAGAGTGTGAAGCGCGTGATCCTCGGAGACGCGCGCTACGACAGCCAGACCGTTTCCAAGTTCATCAACGTCCTGATGTACCAGGGCAAGAAGGCCACCGCCGAGCGCATCTTCTACGGCGCGATGGACCTCGTCGAGGCGCGCACGTCGCAGCCCGGCGTGACCGTCTTCAAGCAGGCGCTCACGAACCTCAAACCGGTCGTCGAGGTGAAGAGCCGCCGCGTCGGTGGCGCCACATACCAGGTGCCGGTCGAAGTTCGCCCCGAGCGCCGCACGGCCCTCGCCATGCGCTGGCTCATCCTCTACTCGCGCGAGCGCAGCGAGAAGTCCATGGCGGAGAAGCTCGCCGCCGAGACGATCGCCGCCAGCAAGGGTGAAGGCAACGGCGTGAAGAAGAAGGAAGACACGCACCGCATGGCGGATGCGAACAAGGCATTCGCGCACTATCGCTGGTAACGACAACGGCGAGTTGTGGGTGGTGGGTTACGGGTTACCGGTTTGGGTTTAACGGCAACTACAACAGCAATAGCGGCCCCGGACGAGAGTTCGGGGCCGCGTTGTTTGTCCGGACCGGGGTCGTACGGCCGCGACGCATACCTACTATAGAAGTGTGGCCGTCCCCGTCGAGCCGCTGGGCAGGGTCGATTTGGGCCGCCGCCGCCGCGCCGTTGCTCTCGACGCCGCGGGCTGGCCGCCGGCCCTCCCCGGGGGGGGGGGCAGGGCTCAGTTACGACCAAGGTGACGGAAGTGTTGACAGACCGGCGCTTCGGCGGGTATTTACGGGTGCCGTGATCCAGGTCACGCTCCCAACGATTGGGGGTTGGACCGGGCTTTAACTCACGTTTTACCCCCCCCAAGCCGGAGGGAAGGTCATGATGCAATCGGTGTTGAAGCGAGCCACTGCGGTCCTGGTGGCCTTGGCGACTATCGCGCTTCCGGGCGCGTTGGCCGCACAGGGCACAGGCACCGTGGAAGGCACGGTGATTGATGCCGCGTCCCAGCGTCCGCTGGCGAACGTGCAGGTGTCAATCCAGGGTACTGGCGCCACTGTAGGCGCCCTGACCAGTGCACAGGGTACGTTCCGCATCCCGAACGTTGCGGTGGGTTCGCAGACCGTTCGGGCCCGCCTCATTGGTTATGCCGCCACGACGGCGACGGTCAACGTCACCGCTGGTGGCGTGGGTCGGGTGAGCATCGAGCTTCGCCAATCGGCGATCGAGCTCTCCGCGGTCGTGACGACCGGAACCGGCGGCAGCCAGGTGGAGGCCCGCAAGCTGGGCAACACCGTGGCCGCCGTTGAGATGCCGACGACCATGCCGGTGGCCGACTTCTCCACCGCGCTTCAGGGCCGCGAACCGGGCCTCATGTTGCTGCCGTCGTCCGGTACGACCGGTGAGGGCTCACGCATCCGTATTCGTGGCAACGCGTCGCTTTCGCAGAACAACGAGCCGATCGTCTATGTGGACGGCGTCCGCATTGACAACGGCGGCGGGTTCAGCGGATTCGTCGGCACGGGCGGCGGCGGTCGGCCGTCGCGCCTCGATGACATCAACCCGGCGTCGATCGAAAAGGTCGAAGTGCTCAAGGGCGCCGCTGCTGCGACGCTTTACGGCACGGAAGCATCGGCCGGCGTCATCCTGATCACGACCAAGAAGGGCGCGGTTTCGAACACCAAGTGGTCGCTCGAGGTGGACCAGACGGCGAAGACGTACCCGAAGGGCCGGATCGAGAACCAGTACGGGTTCGCCGGCCGTACCTGCGGAATCACGGCTACGGCGGCGGCGTGCGCCGACACGCAGGCAGCCCGCTTGGCCACGCACTTCGGCTACCCGATCACCCGGTATCAGGTGATCAACCAGGATGTCCCCACGCAGCTCTTTGAGACGGGCAAGGCAACCACGGTGAGCGGTCAGGTGACGGGCGGTACGCCGATCTCGACCTACTTCGCCTCGGCACGCGCCTACCGCGAAGACGGCCCGTTCACGGCCAACAACTTCAACTGGCCGGATGCCCAGGGCGCCACGCGCGGCGTCTTCATGAAGGACATCAACAACAAGTATCAGGGCACCATGGCGATCGGCCTGACGCCCTCGAAGGACTTCAAGCTCCAGTTCAACTCGTTGTTCTCCTTGGCGCACAACGAAATCCCGCAGAACAACAACAGCATTTACGCGCCGTACACGATCGGCCTCTTCTCGAAGCCGGAAAACGCGCAGTGCGACGCGTCGAAGAGCAGCCCGACCGACCCGAGCTTTGGCAGCATGGGGAACGGGCTGTGCAAGGGTTCGGGCAATCCGACGGGCGCCAGTGCCTTCGGTTCGCAGCGTGAGATGGTGCAGGAGACGGTGAAGCAGGATGCGCGGCACTACAACGGGTCGCTCCGTGCCAGCTACATCCCGTCGGCGTCGCTCAACTTTGACGCCACGTTCGGCATCGACTACACCGGCACGCGGTCAACGCAGTTCCTTGGCTTCGGTAACAACCTGGACCTGCGCATCAACCGCGCCAACAACGGCTTCGCCAGCGTGGACAATCGCACGAACCAGGTGCTCACGCTGTCCGTAAACGGCGGCTGGACGAGCACGCTTCCCTTCAATACGTCGTCGAACCTCGTGTTCGGTGGTCAGGGATACGTGACCCAGACCAACACCGAAGGCGGCAACGCGACGGCATTCCCGGGCCCCGGCATCGAAGTGCTCGGTGGCGCGGCAAGCCCGCAGGTGTTCGAGTCGTTCGCTTCGATCGTGAACACCGGCTTCTTCGCGCAGGAACAGCTCGGCTGGCGCGACTGGATCTTCGCGACGGTCGGCGGGCGGTATGACTACAACTCCGCGTTCGGCAAGACGTCCGGTGGCGTCCTGTACCCGCAGACCTCGTTCTCGCTCGTGCTCAGCGATCGGGCGGGATACGCCGACAGCTTCCTCGGCAAGTATCTGTCCACGTTCCGTATTCGCGGCGCGTTTGGCCAGGCGGGCCGTCAGCCCGGCGCATTCGACAAGCTGACCACGTACCTTCCGCTGACGGCGGCGACTGGCCCGGGCCTGGTGCCCGGCAACCTCGGCAACCCCGAGCTGAAGCCGGAGATCTCGACCGAGCTCGAGTTCGGCGCCGAGTTCGGCCTGTTCAACGACAACGTGTCGGTGGACGTGACGCGTTGGCAGCGGACGCTGAAGGATGCGCTCGTGGCGCGTCAGTTCCCGGTGTCCGGCGGGTTCCGGTCGCTGCAGCTCGACAACATCGGCGAGATGCGGTCGTTTGGGTATGACGTCAAGATGAAGGCCTACCTGGTGAACCGCGCCAACCTCTCGGCGGACGTGTTCGCCTCGACGGCGTTCCTCAGCCAGCTCGTGACGAGCATGGGCGGCGCGCCGCCGCTCAAGGTCGGTGGCAGCTATCCGCGCTACCGCAACTTCATCAAGGAAGGCTACGCGCCGGGTACGTTCTTCGGTGCGCGCCTGCCGCTGGCCTGCCCGGCCGGCCGCACGACCGCGTTCAACTACAGCAAGCCGCAAGCGGCTGGTGGGCCGTGCTTGCAGGCGGGGCAGTTGCCGGTTGACCTGAACGGCAACCGCGTCCCGGATACCGAGGCCGAGGTGCTGGCATACCTCGCGTCGCCGCGTACGCTGACGAACATCAACCCGATGCAGTCGGACGACAACGCGAACGGCGATCCGCTCGACCATTGGGACGGCAAGCCGCTTCCGGACTTCGAAGGTGCGTTCGGTGGCTCGCTCACGTGGCGCAAGAACTGGCGCGTCTCGACGAACTTCGAGTACCGTGCCGGCAACTACACGATCTCGAACCTGACGCGGGGCTTCCGCACCGGCAGCCCGACGAACGGTGGCAACACCGAGCGTCGTGCCACGGTCGAGATGACCATGATGAACCCGGCGAGCACGCCGCAGCAGCGTCTCGATGCCGCCAAGGAGTACTGGGCGTCCATCGCCGCGTTGTCGCCGTACGACGGCCTGAACCAGCAGATGAAGGGTGACTTCATCCGCTGGCGTGAACTGAGCTTGACCTACACCGCGCCGGCATCGTGGGCCAGCAAGGTCGGCGGCAGCGATCTCTCCATGACGTTTGCCGCGCGCAACTTCATGATGTGGACCAAGTACAAGGGCGTGGATCCCGAGATCAACGTCTACGGCCGCGGCTCTGGCGGCGGCACGGACCAGAACGTCGGCGAATCCATTGACGCGTTCGGGTTCCCGATTCCGAAGCAGATCTCCTTCAACATCCGAGTGGGCTTCTAACGATGATGACTCCCCACAGCATCTTCGCTCAGACCCGTCGCGCACTTCGACTGGCCACCGGCGCGAGCGTCCTGCTCGTCGCCGGGGCCTGCCAGTCCCTGCTCGACGTGAAGAATCCGAACAACATTGCCGAGTCTTCGCTGGACAACCCGGCGGCCGCTGGTCCTGAGGCCAACGGTGTGCTGGGCGCAACGACGCGCATGTTGGCGGCGACGTCCGTCGTCTACGGAGACGCAACGGACGAAATGGAGTGGATCGGCTCGCGCGACGCATGGGGCGAGCTCGACCAGGGCATCATCGGCAACTTCATCAACGAGTTCGCCGACGGTGCGTTCCCCTGGTCCGCCGAGGCGCGCTACCTCACTGACCAGACCATCAAGCGTCTCGAGGGCTTCAACACGGCCGGCACGCTCGCCAACCGTGCGGACCTCATGCGCACGTACGTGTACGGCGCGGTGGTGTACGCGTCGATCGCGGACATGTACGATGACTTCGCGTTCTCGAACAAGACGATCGCGGCCGCTCCGGTGGGTCGCACGAACATGTTCAAGCTGTATGACACGGCGGTCGGCTATCTGGACAAGGCGTTCGCCCTTGCCACGACAAACACCGACCGGTTCAACATCCTCGCCTACCGCGCCCGTGTGAAGCACGGCAAGGGTGTGTGGCAGAAGGTGACGCCGAAGGGCGCGTCGGCACCCGCGCAGCCGCTGGTGAACGACGCCGGCGCCGTGGCGGATGCGAACGCAGCGCTTGCGCTCGCTTCGCCGGACCAGGAGTTCAACCTGGTCAACAACCAGGAAGCGACCCCTGGCATCAACCTGTGGTTCGAAGTGAACGGCCGCAACGAGAGCGCCCCGGGCCGTGCGTATGTGGTCAACCCGCTGAGCACGAACGACAAGTACGTCGCCGCGCTCCGTGACCCGATCACCAACGCCGCGGACCCGCGGCTGCAGGCACGGCTCACCGCCTTCAAGGCGTTTGGGACGCTGTCGGGCACGCTCTGGATCACCAACACGCGCGAGCTGCGGCTGATCCTGGCCGAAGCGTCGCTTGCTGCAGGCGACGCGGCGGGCTTCACGACACAGATCAACACGGTGCGTGCGCTGGACGGCAAGCCGGCGTTCAGCGGCCAGATCGCCAACCAGGCGATGCTGGTCTACGAGCGCCAGGCCCAGCTGTGGCTCATGCGCCGCCGCTTGATGGACATGTATCGGTTCAACATCAAGGATCCGAAGTGGACGACCAGTTCCAACTACGACGCGGCGTTGACGCAGGTCGGGTTGCTGTTCCCGATCACGAACGTCGAGCGCCTGGCCAACCCTTGCGTCACTGACGCATCGAAGTGCTAGGCAGGTAGCGGAGTAGTCGCGTGGGGCGGGTCTGCGATTGGCGGGCCCGCCCCACGAAGTTTGTAGCCAGCAGACGACACTGATTGGAGGCTTCCCCAGGTGACCAGTTCTCGCCGCAGGGCAGCGGGCGTCGCGGTAGGTGCGGCGATGCTTTTCAACACCGCGTGTTACACCTTCGTGCCTGTCGTCGCCGGCGCCAGTCCGGCCTTCGGCGCCCAGGTGAGGGTGCAGTTGACGCCCGAAGGCGCGCAGCAGCTGGCGCCGAACCTCGGACCCGGCGCGGTCGCGGCAATCGGTCTCCTGAGCGAACGGCAGCCGGATGGCTCTGTCGTCGTTGGGGTGGACCAGGTGGAACGTCTGGGTGGCGCGCGGCAGTCGTGGGCGGGCGTAAACGTGGTCACGTTTCACCCGCGGCACGTGATGTCGGTTGATGCGCGAACCCTCAACAAGTCGAAGACGCGGTCCGCCGTCATCGGGGGCGTGCTCGGCGTACTCGGGGTGTTCGCGCTGGCCCTCGGGATGGGCGGAGTCAGTGGCCAGGCGGAGGGCCCCGGCACCCTGCAACCCCCGTAGTCACGGCACTGCTCCGGGTTGACACAGGGGCGCGCCCCGCTACCTTTCTAAGGCTCTGGGAAATCATGGCTTAGGCCGCGATCCCAAGGGTGTAGTTCCGGCGAACTGCGTGCCGGTCAAGATGGGCTCGCCAACCTCTCCGTTTTCGGCTGACCAGTCGAGCGGGGTCGCGCGAGGGATCGATGGACCGATCCGACTGCTGACGCACGGGACGAGGCAAACGCGCAAGCGCAGGCCGATGTCACGAGCCGAGGTTCCCGAAAAGCAACGCAGGACAACCTGACGTCAGGGCAGTGGGCAGTTCGAAGTCAGCCTGACGCGCCGCGGGTCCCCAGTCGTGCACCAGTGACGGCTGTACCCGGCGACAGCGGATGGACACCGGTCCCCACGGGGATGCTGGTCCACCCGCATTTGTGTTCCTACGCACGGATTATCAGACGCACTCATGGCTCGCGAAACCGAACTCAAGTATTACCGCAACATCGGCATCATGGCCCACATTGATGCCGGGAAAACGACCACGACCGAGCGCGTCCTCTATTACACCGGGAAGTCGCACAAGATCGGTGAGGTGCACGACGGCGCGGCGACGATGGACTGGATGGAGCAGGAGCAGGAGCGCGGCATCACGATCACCTCCGCCGCGACCACGTGCTTCTGGAAGCGCCATGGGTCGACGCACAAGACGGAAGAGGTGTCGGGCCCCGAGTACCGCATCAACATCATCGACACGCCGGGCCACGTGGACTTCACCGTCGAGGTGGAGCGCTCGCTGCGCGTGCTTGACGGCGCTGTCACGCTGCTCGACTCGGTCGCCGGCGTCGAGCCGCAGACCGAGACGGTGTGGCGCCAGGCCGACCGGTACAAGGTTCCACGCATCATCTTCGCGAACAAGATGGATCGCATCGGCGCCAACTTCGATCGCTGCATGGAGATGATCCGTGCGCGGCTCACGAAGGAAGCGTATCCCCTCCAGCTCCCCGTCGGTTCCGGCGAGATGTTCACGGGCCACATCGACGTGATCGAGCGGAAGCAGTACATCTTCGACAACGAAACGCTCGGCAAGACCTTCACGGTCACCGACGTGCCGGACGACATGAAGGACGCCGTCGAGAAGGCGCGGCACGCGCTGGTCGAGGCGGCAATCCAGTACGACGACGAACTGATCGAGAAGTACCTCGCGGGCGAGGAGCTGTCGCCGGACGAGATCCGCCACGCGATCCGCGCGGCGACGGTCAAGATGCACTTCGTCCCGGTGCTCTGCGGTGCCTCGTTCAAGAACAAGGGCGTGCAGGCGCTGCTCGACGCCGTGATCGACTTCCTGCCGGCGCCGGTGGACGTGCCCGCGATCCAGGGCCACATCCCGTCGCACGACGAGAAGTTCGAGACGCGCGACGTGAGCGACACGGCGCCGTTCGCCGCCCTGGCGTTCAAGATTGCAACGGATCCGTTCGTCGGAAAGCTGACCTTCTTCCGCGTCTATTCCGGCGTGCTGAAGGCGGGTTCGTCGGTGTACAACTCGACGAAGGACAAGACGGAGCGGATCGGACGCTTGCTGCAGATGCATGCCAACAAGCGTGAAGAAATCGAGGAAGTGCGCGCGGGCGACATCGCCGCCGCGATCGGCCTGAAGGAGACGCGGACCGGCGACACGCTGTCCGATGAGGACCAGCCGATCATCCTCGAGGCGATGAAGTTCCCGGCGCCCGTGATCGACGTGGCGATCGAACCGAAGACGAAGGCGGACCAGGACAAGCTGGCGATCGCCCTCGCGAAGCTGGCCGAGGAGGACCCGACGTTCCGGGTGCATTCGGACGCGGAGACGAGCCAGACGATCATCTCGGGCATGGGCGAGCTCCACCTCGAGATCATCGTGGACCGCATGATGCGCGAGTTCAAGGTGGACGCCAATGTCGGCCGCCCGCAGGTGGCGTACCGCGAGACGATCCGCAAGTCCGTCAAGAAGGTCGAAGGCAAGTTCATCCGGCAGTCGGGCGGTAAGGGCCAGTACGGGCACGTCGTGATTGACGTCTCGCCGACCGAGCCGGGTCAGGGCTACATCTTCGAGGACGAGATCGTGGGCGGCGTGATCCCGCGCGAGTACATCAAGCCGGTGGACGCGGGCATCAAGGAAGCGCTCGAGAATGGCGTGCTCGCCGGTTACCCGATGGTGGACGTGAAGGTCGCGCTGGTCTACGGTTCATACCACGACGTGGACTCGAGCGAAATGGCGTTCAAGATCGCGGGCTCGATGGCGATCAAGGAGGCCGCGCGCCAGGCGAACCCGGTGTTGCTCGAGCCGATGATGAACGTCGAAGTCGTCACGCCGGAGCAGTACATGGGCGACGTGCTCGGCGACCTGTCGGCGCGGCGCGGCAAGATCGGCGGCATGACGCAGCGTGGCGAAGCGCAGGTGATCGAGTCCACGGTGCCGCTGTCCGAGATGTTCGGGTACTCGACGCGGCTGCGGTCGATGACCCAGGGTCGCGCGGTGTACTCGATGGAGTTCAAGCACTACGAAGAGGTCCCGAAGTCGAAGGCCGAAGAGATCGTGAGCAAGCAGAAGGGATAAGAAGGGCAGGCAGTAGGTAGTAGGGAGTAGGTAGTAGGTAATAGGTGTTCGTCAGCCGGTTTACATCTCACCCCGTTTCCCCGTTACAAGGATCGTTCCAATGGCCAAGGCAAAGTTCGAGCGTACCAAGCCGCACGTAAACGTCGGCACGATCGGCCACGTTGACCACGGCAAGACCACCACGACCGCCGCGCTGACGAAGATTTCGGCAGACAAGGGCTTCGGCACCAAGTACGTGGCTTACGACGAGGTCGCGAAAGCGTCCGAGTCGCAAGGCCGTCGTGACGCGACGAAGATCCTCACGATCGCGACGTCGCACGTCGAATACGAGACGGCGAAGCGTCACTACGCGCACGTCGACTGCCCGGGTCACGCCGACTACGTGAAGAACATGATCACGGGTGCCGCGCAGATGGACGGCGCGATCCTCGTGGTGAGCGCGGTGGACGGCCCGATGCCGCAGACGCGTGAGCACGTGCTGCTCGCCCGCCAGGTGAACGTGCCGAAGATCGTCGTGTTCCTGAACAAGTGCGACCTCGTCGAGGACGCCGAGCTGCTCGACCTCGTCGAACTCGAAGTGCGCGAGCTGCTGTCGAAGCAGGGCTTCGACGGCGACGGCGCGCCGGTCATCCGCGGGTCCGCGATCAAGGCGATCGAGGGCGACGCGGCGTGGGTCGCGAAGATGGAAGAGCTGTATGACGCGCTCGACACCTACATCCCGGAGCCGGTGCGCGCGGTGGACCAGCCGCTCCTCATGCCGGTCGAAGACGTGTTCTCAATCACCGGGCGTGGCACGGTTGCCACGGGCCGTATCGATCGCGGCAAGGTTAAGGTGGGCGACGAACTCGCACTGGTCGGCTTCGGCTCGGACAAGAAGACGGTCGTCACGGGCGTCGAGATGTTCCGCAAGCTGCTGGACGACGGTCAGGCGGGCGACAACGTCGGCCTCCTGCTCCGCGGCCTGGACAAGAAGGAAATCGAGCGCGGCATGGTGCTCTGCAAGCCGGGTTCGATCACGCCGCACACGAAGTTCGAGGCCGAGGTGTACGTCCTCACGAAGGACGAGGGTGGCCGCCACACGCCGTTCTTCAAGGGCTACCGCCCGCAGTTCTACCTCCGCACGACCGACGTGACGGGTTCGATCGAGCTGCCGGCCGGCACCGAGATGGTGATGCCGGGCGACAACACGCAGATGGTGATCGAGCTGATCACGCCGGTGGCCGCGGAACCGCAGCTGCGGTTCGCGATCCGCGAGGGTGGCCGTACGGTTGGTTCGGGTGTCATCACGAAGATTTTGAAGTAACGACAACGGCGAGTCGTGAGTGATCGGTTATCGGTGATCGGTTGAGGTGACCTCAACTGATCACCGACCACCGAGAACCCAGCACTCGGAGTTGCCGTTTCATGGAGATCATATGGCTGGCCGCATTCGTATCCGATTGAAGGCGTTCGACCACGCGGTGATTGACCAGGCCGCGGGGGACATCGTGCGTACCGCCGAGAAGACGGGCGCGCAGGTGTCGGGCCCGATCCCGCTGCCGACGAAGACGCAGCGCTGGACGGTGCTGCGTTCGCCGCACGTGGACAAGAAGTCCCGCGAGCAGTTCGAGCTGAAGACGCACAAGCGCGTGATCGACATCCTCGATTCACGGGCCCAGACGGTGGATGCGCTCACGAAGCTCGACCTGCCGGCCGGCGTGGACGTCGAGATCAAGGTGCAATAACCATGCTCGGAATCATTGGACGCAAGCTGGGCATGACCCAGATCTTCAACGAGCAGGGGCAGCAGATCCCCTGCACGGTGGTCGAGGCCGCGCCGAATCCGGTCACGAAGGTGACCACGAAGGAGCAGGCGGGCTTCGCGGCGATCGAGCTCGGGCTCGGCGCGGACCGGCTGGCCCGCGAGTCGAAGAAGGGCGAGCGGACGCCGCGTGGATCGCGCGCGTCGAAGGCCGCCGTCGCGCACGCCGCGAAGGCCGGACTCTCGGCGCCGCCCTCGGTGCTGCGCTCGTTCCGCCTCGACGACGGTCCGGCGAAGGCCGACGCGCCGTCGTACAACGTGGGCGACGTCATCTCGGTGGGCATCTTTGCGCCGGGTGAGACCGTGAAGGTGACGGGCACGTCGAAGGGGCGCGGCTTCCAGGGCATGGTGAAGCGGCACTACGCCGGCGGCGGTCCGAACACGCACGGCAACACGAAGCACCGGCGGCCGGGCGCCGTCGGCGCCGGCACGGATCCCTCTCGCGTGATCAAGGGCAAGCGCATGCCGGGCCACTACGGCGCTGCGCGGCACACCCAGACGCACCTGCGGGTCGAGAAGGTGGACGCCGAGCGCAACCTCATCTACATCCGCGGCTCCGTGGCCGGTCCCCGAAACGGGATCGTCCTCGTCCGCAAGCAGGGCTAAGGACTGACCGATGGCTGACTCAACAACACTCCAGGCAGCGGCATACTCGGGGCAGGGCACGCCCCGTGACGCTGTCGCGCTCCCGGCAGACGTGTTCGACGGCACGGTGAACATGCCGGCGATGCACCTCGCGGTGAAGGCGTACCTCGCCAACCAGCGCCAGGGCACGCACGCCACCAAGACCCGCCGCTGGGTGGTCGGTGGCAACCAGAAGCCGTGGAAGCAGAAGGGAACCGGCCGCGCTCGTCAGGGTTCGACGCGCGCGCCGAACTGGCCGGGCGGCGGTACGGTGTTCGGGCCGCAGCCCCGCAAGTACACGCAGGACATTCCGCGCCAGACCAAGGCGCTCGCGCGCAAGAGCGCGCTGAATGCCCGCGCCGGTGAAGGCGCGCTGCACGTGGTGGACACGTTCCAGTACGACGCGCCGAAGACGTCGCAGCTGATGCAGCTGCTCGCGCGCCTCGACGTCGCGCACAAGAAGGTGCTGATCCTGACCGATGGCCTCAAGCAGAACGTATTCAAGTCCGGCCGGAATGTGCCGAACGTGCACGTGATGCCGTATGGCGATGCGTCGGCGTTCCATGTGCTCTGGTCCGATGTCGTGCTGGTCGAGTCGGGCGCGCTGGGCGCCGCCATGGCCCCGATGAGCGAGAAGGCGGCCGCGAAGGTGAAAGTGGTCAAGTCGAAGCGCGTCGTGGCCGCGGCGGCTGCCGCCGGCGCCGACGCCTCGGCGGACGATGCGCCGGCCGCGAAGGCGGCGTCGAAGAAGCCGGCGGCCCGTAAGGCCGCCGCGAAGAAGCCGGCCGCGAAGGCGGCGGCCAAGTCCGGCATGAAGGCCACCAAGGCGGCCAAGCCGGCGGCGAAGAAGACGACCAAGTCCGCGGCCGCGACGAAGTCGGCCGCGAAGAAGAAGGGGAAGTAACCGATGCCGTCCATTCAACGGACTGTGGTGCGGCCGCTCGTCACCGAGAAGAGCTCGGCGGCGTTCCAGGACCGTCAGGAGTACACGTTCGAAGTGCACCCGGACGCCACGAAGGCCACCATCCGCCAGGCGATCGAGTCGCTGTTCGGCGTGAAGGTGACCGGCGTGTGGACGGCACAGCAGCGCGGGAAGCCGCGCCGCATGGGAAATCGCGTCGGCCTCCGGCCGCGCTGGAAGAAGGCCATCGTGAAGCTCCGTCAGGGCGACACGATCGAGATCTTCGAGGGCTAAGGAGCAACGACGATGGGAATTCGCCAGTTCAAGCCAGTCACCAAGAGTTCACGCTTCCGGTCCGTACCGGATTTCGACGTGATCACGCGGAGCACACCCGAGAAGTCCCTGCTCGAGCCGATGAAGCGCTCGGGCGGTCGCGACAATCACGGGCACATCTCGATGCGGCGCCTCGGTGGCGGCCACAAGAAGATGTACCGCGTGATCGACTTCAAGCGGAACAAGTTCGGCGTCGTGGGCACGGTGAAGGAGATCGAATACGATCCCAACCGTTCGGCTCGCATCGCGCTGATTGAGTACGCCGACGGCGAGAAGCGCTACATGCTGCACCCGAAGGGGCTCTCCCAGGGTGACCAGGTGGTGGCGGGTCCGGGATCCGATGTGCGGACCGGGAACGCGTTGCCGCTCAAGGAAATGCCGCTGGGTACGGCGGTGCACAACGTGGAACTCGTGCGCGGCAAGGGCGGGCAGCTGGCCCGCAGCGCGGGCTCGAGCCTGCAGGTGGTGGCCAAGGAGGGCGAGTACGTGACGCTCCGCCTGCCGTCAACGGAAATGCGCATGGTGCACGGCGAGTGCCTGGCGACGGTCGGCGAAGTCGGCAACGCCGAGCATGAGCTGCTGTCGTGGGGCAAGGCTGGTCGGACGCGCTGGGCGGGTCGCCGTCCGAAGGTGCGCGGTGAGGTCATGAACCCGGTGGACCACCCGCACGGCGGCCGTACGCGCGGTGGGCGGAACGTGGTGAGCCCCTGGGGCAAGCCGGAAGGCATCAAGACGCGGGACAAGAAGAAGCCCTCGCAGCGGTTGATCGTGCGTGGGCGCAAGCGCGGTAAGGCAACGCAATAGGACACCCATGGCACGCAGCGTAAAGAAGGGCCCATTCGTCCAGGACAGCCTGCGCAAGCGGGTGGACGCCATGAATTCGAGGAACGAGAAGAAGGTCGTCAAGACCTGGTCTCGCGCGAGCATGGTGATCCCCGACTTCGTCGGTCACACGTTCGCCGTGCACAACGGCAACAAGTTCGTCCCGGTCTACGTGACGGAAAACATGGTTGGTCACAAGCTCGGCGAGTTTGCGCCGACGCGGACCTTCCGCGGCCACACGATGGCGCGCGCGGCCGAGGCCGGTCCGGCTCCCGCGGCGGCACCGGCGGCGGCGCCGGCGGCGGCGCCGGCGGCGGC
>VGVM01000027.1 GCA_016874035.1 Gemmatimonadota bacterium | reverse complement strand
CGAGCGTCAGGTGGAGGTCCACCTTCACGTCCGCTCCAGCGCGCGGGCCGTTCGACGGCCGACCGCCGGCGGCGCCGGCGAACAAGTCGCCGAGCCCGAAGTCCCGCATGAAGATGTTCAGTGCTTCGGAGAGGTCCACGTGGTGGAACCCGCCTGCCGGCCCGGCACCGCGCAACCCGGCCTCGCCGTAGCGATCGTACGCCGCGCGTTTCTGCGGATCGCGCAGCGTGTCGTACGCCTCCGTCACCGCCTTGAACTTCTCCTCGGCGTCCTTGGCCCCGCCGTTCTTGTCGGGGTGGTACTGCATCGCGAGGCGACGATACGCCTGCTTGATGTCGTCGTCGGTCGCCGTGCGCGGAAGGCCAAGCGTGTCGTAGAAATCAGCCATCGAGGAGGTCTGTCACCAGCGAGGAAGTGTGGCGCACGAGCGCGACCACCTTGTCGTACGGCATTCGCGTCGGCCCGATGACCCCGATCACGCCGTTCAGCGAGCCCGAGCTGTACTGCGCCGTCACCAAGGTCAGTCCGCCCGGCAGCGCGCCCGCGTGCTCGTCGCCGATCGAGATCTGCACGCCCGTCTCGGCGCGGCGCGCGCTCAGGATCTGTGCGAGCCCTGTCCGGGTCTCGGTCAGTTCGATCAAGCGGCGCATCCGGTCGCCGGTGGCAAACTCAGGCTGGTCCGCGAGTACGGACGCCTGCCCGAGCACGACGGCGTCCGCCACATCAGAGGACCGGACATCGAACAGCTGATCCGCTTCCTGCACGAAGATGTTCAGCAACTCGCGGGAGTCGGTCGTTGACGCGGCATCGCGAAGGCGCTCGCCAAGCGACGCGCGCACCTGCGACAGCGTGAGCCCGCCCAAGCGTTCATTCAGGACCACCTGGACGACCGCGAGGGCGTCGTCACCGAGATCGCCGCGCACTTCGATGAAGATCGTGCGGACCGCCCCGCCGCGAAGTGACAGCACGAGCATGAGCCGCTCGGACGAGAGCCGCATCAGCTCGATGCGCTCGAGCACCGTCTCATCCAGCCGCGGTCCGAGTGCCACGCCGAGTTCCTGGGAGAGCACACCCAGGCTCTGCGCGGCGCGCTTGAGGATGCTCTCGAGCGTCGCGGTGCCGCCGCGGATTTCCGCGGCCAGGCGTGCACGGTGGCCCGGCTCGACCGGCGCCACGCGCAGCATTTCGTCCACGTACAGGCGGTACGCCTTGTCCGTGGGGATCCGCCCGGCCGATGTGTGCGGGTGGAAGAGGAAGCCCTTCTCCTCCAGGTCGCTCATCGTGTTGCGGATCGTCGCGGGCGAGACGCCAAGCCCGAACCGGCGCGAGACCGTGCGCGAGCCGGCCGGTTCCGCCGTCTCGACATATGAACGGATTACCGCGGCAAGAACCTGACGCTCGCGTTCGGTCAGTTCCGGGATCGCCATAAGCGAGGAATTCTAATGACGCGGTTCGAGTGCAGCGGCTATCGCGTCGAGTCGCATCCAGCCGGACGGGGTCAGTGTCAGCCACCCGTCGCGAAGCGTTCCCCACCCTTCGCCGGCGAAACGCGAGGCAGTGGCGCTCGCCTGCTCCGGGACCGCGCAGCCGGCCGTGGTGCGGAGGCCCAGATACCGCCGCTCGGTCTCTACCTGCGCAGGCGAAAGCACCTCAGTGCCGCCGACAATCGTCCGTCCCTCGCGAAGGGCGGCCTCCCAGGCGGCCAAATGAGGCACATTCCACCGCCGCTCGAGCCCATCGAAGGAGTGCGCCGACGGCCCGACACCCAGATAGGGGGCGCGGGTCCAGTAGGCTGAGTTATGGCGACTGCGTCGCCCCGGCTTGGCGTAGTTGGACACCTCGTAGTGCTCGTACCCCGCCGCCGTGAGGCGTTGATGGGCGAGCATGAACTGCGACTCGGCGTGAGCGTCCGTCGCCGGGGTTGCCTTACCCGCGTCCGCCCACCGGGCGTAGGGCGTGCGTGGCTCCTTGGTTAGCCCGTACACCGACACGTGCTCGGGGTCGAGTTCGATCGCGGCGTCGAGATCGCGCTCCCACGACCGCCCGACCGATTCCGGCAGCCCGTAGATCAGGTCCAGCGAGATGTTCGCCAGCCCGGCCCCCCTCAGGATCCGGAACGCCCCTTTGGCAGTCGCGCCATCGTGAACTCGGTGCATCCAGGCCAGCACCGAATCATCGAATGACTGGATACCCAGCGACACCCGGTTGATCCCAAGCGGACCTATCGCCGACGCGAAGTCCTGATCGACGTCGTCGGGGTTGGTCTCGATGGTCACCTCGGCATCAGGACCTGCGGTTGCACCTGCGTCACGCAGCGTGGAAAACAACTTTGTGATCCCAGCCGCGCCCAGCTGAGATGGCGTACCGCCGCCCAGGTAGATCGTGTCCAAACGTGACGGACCCGCTTCCAGAGCCAGAGTACCGAGCTCGATCCTGACCGATTCCGCGAAGCCGTCGGCATCCACTCGGCGCCTGACCGCGATGTTGAAATCGCAGTATGAACAACGCCGCGCGCAGAACGGGACGTGGACGTACAGGTGCCGCAGACCGGCGGCCTCAATCGGAGAGCTCACGTCCGTAGCTTGCGCGCCGCGAAGCGCCGAATATCGGGTGTTGAGAATGACTTAAAGTATTTTCTCAAACCACTATAGGACATAGAGTTACGACGCATATCTCGAAACGCAGTGGCCTGCGCTTTACGCGGCCCGAAGTCGGCCGGAGGGCGTACCAACGACGACCCCAGCCAACTCCAGCACGCCAAGCTCGGTCATCACAATTCTGACCGGCAACTGAGTCAGCGCGGAAACTGCGTCGGCCGAATCAGCGCCGGCCCTGACTGCGTCGGCGATGGCACGCGCCGACGCCGAGAGCTCAAGGCCACCATGGGCCGTCGTTTTCCTGTACAGTCCGGCCAACTGCAGGAGCTCGGCGGGGTCGGTGATAGGGTGGGCCCCATCGCGGATCAGCAGGTTGCAGCCGTCGGCTCGGGGATCGTCAATCCGGCCTGGGACGGCCGCCACCCCCCTCCCCAGATTCAGCGCGTGGGTCGCCGTGTTCAGCGCACCGGACTTGAACCCCGCCTCGACCACCACCGTAACGGACGAGAGTGCCGCGATGATCCGGTTCCGGAGCGGAAAGCAGCCCTTGAACGCGCCCTGCCCCGGCTTGGCCTCCGAAACGACCAAGCCGCGCTCAGCCAGAACGGCATGCAGCGCCCGGTGGCTCGCTGGGTAGGGAACGTCAGCACCAGTGCCCGTCACGGCAATCGTTCGGCCGCCCGCACGGACTGCCGCGCGGTGCGCGGCGGCGTCCACCCCGCGGGCCATGCCCGATACGACGATGCCCCCGTGGCGCACCACAGCCGAGGCTAGGAGTTCGGCCGTCTGCAGCCCGTAGGCCGACGCATCGCGCGTCCCCACGATCGCTACGAGGCCTACCGGGGCCGACTCCAGCAACCGGAGGTCTCCGAGGGCAAAGAGGGCCTTGGGCGGGCTCTCTAGGCAGCTGAGAGCCTCCGGGTACTCCGGCGCGCCGCTGAGGACCCGCCTCGGCCCGGTGGAGCGCGGTTCGGGCGCCTCGCCGCCAGCGGCGAGCGCCGTCGGCTGGTCGCGCTCCATGTGGTCTAGCCCCGCTTTCCGGACTTGATGGCCAGCAGCTCGGTCCAGAGCCCGGCGCGAAGCGCATCAAGCCCCATCCGGCCGGGCGCGGAGATCGCGAAGACGCCAAACGCGCCTTCGGTCCGGATCTCCGGGGTCATCGGCTCGCCCCAGAGGTCCAGCTTGGTAAAGACGACACAATGCGGCCGCCCCGCGAGTTCGGCGGAGTACTTCCTCACCTCGGCCCGCAGCCCGTCGTATTCCGCCTGCCAGTCCATCGAATCGATCGGAATCATGAAGGCGAGAAGGCGCGTCCGCTCGATGTGGCGAAGGAACTGAAGGCCGAGTCCCTTCCCTTCGTGGGCACCTTCGATGATGCCGGGGATGTCGGCGATCACGAACGTCCGGTGGTCCGAGAGCTGAACGACGCCCAGGTTCGGCGCGAGCGTGGTGAACGGGTAGTCCGCGATCTTCGGCCGCGCGGCGCTGACCACGGAGAGCAGCGTGGACTTGCCGGCGTTGGGCTGGCCAACGAGACCGACATCCGCGATGAGCTTGAGTTCGAGTTCAAGGTTTCGGACCTGACCTTCCTCGCCGGGCTGCCACTCGCGCGGCGCCTGATGGGTCGCCGAGACGAAGAACGCATTCCCCTTTCCGCCGCGACCGCCCTTGGCGACAAGTACCTCGTCGCCGTTCTCGACGACCTCACCGATGATCTCGCCGCTGTCGGCGTCCTTGATGATCGTCCCGGGCGGAACCGGCAGGCGGATGGATTCACCGGACCGGCCGGTCTTGTCCGACCCCATTCCGTGCTGGCCCCGCTCGGCTTCCCAGCGGTCGCGATAGGTGTAGTCGAGCAACGTGGCCAGGTTGCTGTCAGCGTAGATAGACACGTCGCCGCCCCGCCCGCCGTCGCCGCCGTCCGGCCCGCCCATCGGCATGCGCCACTCCCGCCGGAACGACGTGCAACCGGAACCCCCGGTTCCCGCCTCGACGCGGACTTTGACAAGATCAATGAACACGTGTGGCTCCGCTGACTTTGGCCCAGAGAGTGTGTGCGTCGCCCGCGGCCTGAGCGCCGATGACCGCCGCCATGGCGTCGAGCGCCGCCGAGATGACCTGTGCCGCGACGCCGACGTTCAGGGCGCCGCGCAGGTGTGAATGCAGTTGCCGTTGCTGCCGCTGCGCCGCACACGCCGCGATGATGCACAGCTCGCGCCGCGCGAGATCGAGGCCGGGGCGCGACAGCACCTTGCCGTAGCCCTCGATCACCATCCAGTTGTCGAGCGCGGGGTGCAGGTGGCGGATGTTCTTCCGCAGTTTCTCGTATGAGGCCCCGTACACGGCCGCGCAGGTCGCCTCGCCGTCCGCGCGCCACGCGGCCAGGTCGCCGTCCGGTTCCGTGGCGGCCGGCGAGTCGCCGATGACTCGGCGCAGTTCGCGCATGGCGTTCAGCGCCCGAGGAAAGCCGGCGAAGAGATAGGACTGGAGGACCACCTCTTCGAGCCAGCCGTAAGGGACCTTGGCGCCCACGGCGTCATCGAGCTGGCCGCGCACGACGGCTTCGTCGCCGGCCGCAACGGCAGCGGCGAAGCGGACGAGCGCGGCGGTGGCGGAATCGAGCTGCTCCATGATGCGGGCAATCTACCGGGCCGTCGGCGGCGGGACGAAACGTTTCGTGAATCGAAACCTTCCGCGACGTACCGGTTTATTCCATGAGTGGCAATCCGATAGCTTTCCCGCTGGAGACCTGACCCCATGAACACGATTCCCCAGAGACTTGTTGCGGCACTCCTCATCGCCGGCCTCGCGGCCTGCGGCGGCGATTCGAAGCCGGCCGACCCGGCCGCGAACAAGCCAACCGTATCGCCCGACGACTTCCGCAAGGCGCAGCAGGCTTACGCGGATTCGGTGCTCAACCAGGCGGTCACCGCCAGCTCCGTGGTGCAGAAGCTCGGGGCGGGCTACGAGGTCGGGAGCGTGCGGCTGCGCGACACGCTGGCCGCGCTGGCCGGCAAGACCGAGTGCTTCCTGAACGGTCGTCAGGCAGACCCATACCTCGCCGGTACGGTCACGTTCTTCACGTTCATGAGCGTGGTGGGCACGAACGTGATTCGCGTTCAGGAAAGCCAGTGGACGTCGCAGGCCGGCAACATCGTGAACTCATGCCTGAACCTTGCGGCCGCGAAGTGGAAGCTTGACGCCACTTTCGGCAAGCCCGCGTCCTACATCACGCAGGCGCAGTTCAAATAGGCCTGGCTGACCGGACCGCGCCGACCACGTCGCCACGCGTGTTCTTGACCGGCTTCTCGAGCCAGTCGGCGAGGCGTGGCGGCAGGACCGCCGGAAGCGCACCCACGGCCTGAAGCGCGGTGAGGATGGCGATATGCTGCGCGCGCAGCGAACCGTCCTCGACCTTTATCGCCACGCCAAGCCCCAAACCGGGCACTGCGGCGCAATGGACGCCCTCCGCGCCGACCTTTGAGATGACCGCGCCGTTCGTCTCCTCGATCAGGATCGTGTCGAACCGGTCGGTGCCGCCGAGCAAGTGCGGGTGCGCGGCGATTGCCGCCGCAGTGCGCGAGGGGATCTCGTCGCCGGTCGCGATCGCCTGCGCCCAGCGGCCGTAGGCCAGCGCCATTCGGTCGAGCGGCAGCCCCATCACGACCACGCCACAGCCGTCCACGCCGAGCCGCAGGTCGCCGACCGGGACATCGGTCCACATGGCGACTTCGGCGAGGCACGACTGCTGCACCGCATGCTGGACCTTCTCGTAACCATGCGTGGGCCATCCCGCAGTCTTCGCGCGCGCGAGCATCGCCGCGTGTTTCCCGGAGCAGTTGTTGTGTAGCCGCGTAAGCGGAGCCCCCGACTCGCGCGCGATCCGCTCGCCACGCACGGAAAGCGGTTCATGCGGCCCGCAGGCAAGGTCACTCTCGGTCAGCCCGGCGGACTCCAGCATCCTCGCCGCCAGCGCGACGTGCTCCGGTTCGCCGCCGTGCGACGCGCAGGCCAGCGAGAGCATCTCGGCTGTCCACTGCAGCTGGTCGAAGCCGCCCGAGGCGAGGAACGGGATCACCTGGAACATCTTCGAGCACGAGCGCCACATCGTCTCGAGCTCGACATTGCGCGCCGACGCCACGATGTCGCCATTGAAGGAAACCGCCGCGCCGTGCACGAGGTGCCGCGACTCCGTCAGCGGGCCGCGCGTGACGATGACGTCGAGTTCCAGCGCCTGCGGGTGCATGCGCGGTCGCTGCTACCGCGTCGCGGGCGTGCCGGCGGCGCCGGCCGCGCGATGTGCATCGAAGGCCGCGAGCACTTCGTCCGCCGTCACCGTCGCCGCGCCGCTCTTCCCGACCTCGACGCCGGCGGCAAAGTTCGCGACCACTGCCGCCTCGAGCAGCGTCGCGCCCGCGGCAAGCATCAAGGCGAGGTAGGCCGTCACCGTGTCGCCGGCGCCGACGACGTCGAACACTTCGCGCGCCGTCGTGGGGATGCGGTGAATCTGCTTCGACCCGCGCGTCACGAGCGCCATGCCCTTCTCGCTCAGCGTGAGCAACAGGGCCCCGACGTCGAGTCGTTCCACCGCCTCATGCAGCGCGTCCGGCTGCTCCACGTTCACCGCCGCACCGAGCGCGGCGTCAAGCTCGCGGCGGTTCGGCTTGAACAACGACGCGCCGCGATACGCAAAGAAGTTGTGGTACTTGGGGTCCACGACAACCGGCGCCCCGCGTGCCTTCGCCGCCGCGATCGCCGCACCGATCAGCGACTCGCCAAGCACACCCTTGTTGTAATCCTCGAGCACGACGGCATCGGCGCGCGCGACGGCGGCGCGCACGGCGTCGCCAAGCGCGGCGGCATCGGCGGCGGCGAACGCATGGTCAACTTCTTCGTCGAAGCGGAGCACCTGCTGGCCGCGGGCCACCACACGCGTCTTGGTGGTGGTAGGGCGCGAGGTGCGTACGAGCCCCGAGGTCGGCGCACCGAGCTTTTCGAGGGCCGCCACGACATCGGCGCCGGCCGAATCGTTCCCGATCGCCGCGACCAGGTCCGGAGTGGCCGCGAGCGCCGCGACGTTCTGCGCGACGTTCGCCGCGCCGCCGAGCGCCAGCCGCCGCTCGCGCACCCGCACCACGGGGACCGGCGCCTCGGGCGAAATCCGCTCGACGTCGCCTCGCAGGTACACGTCCAGCATCGCGTCGCCGATCACCGCCACGCGCTTGCCCCGCGCACCCTCCAGGAGTGCGCGCAACCGGTCACGTGAAATCAGGTCACTCGGCATCGCGCGAAAGGTAGCGCGTGCGTGCGCCCTCGCCCGAGTCCGCGCCCGCGGACCCTTGCCGAGAAGCGGCGGCGGCTCAGCTCGGCCGGAACTGCAGCTGGACGACGTACCGCCCGTCCGCCACGCGCGCGTCGGGCAGGAGCTTCCAGGCCTGCGGCGTCTTCTGGATCAGGCAGCGGTCCACCGCGCGGCCCACGGACGACGACCAGTCGTCGGCGCCGATCCGGATGTCCACGATTGCGTTCGCCCGCACCGTCACCACGAGCGCCACCGCGCCGATCAACTTCGGGTCAACCTTCTGGCCGAACTCCTGGTAGCAGAACCGGGAAATCCCCTGCTCACGCTCCGCGGCATCCATGAGCGCAGGCGGCGCATCGGCGATCTGCTCGACCTTGAGCGGCCGAAACGTGAACGTTTCGCTCGACGCCTTCGGGATGTTCGCCTTGAGGTTCGAGAGATCCACGGGCTTCGCAGGCTCCGGCGCGGCAACGATCGCAGCCGCACCGCCAGCGGCCGCACCACCGGGCGCGGCCATCGCGCTGCTGTCCACGGCGCTCGCACCGCCCGTCGCACCCGACGCTGCCGCCCCACCCGCGGCGGAACCCGAATCGCCGCCACAGCCGGCCGCGCCAACGCCGGCGGACACGATTATCGCAGCCAGTCTCACGCAACGCGCGAAATCGAACGATCTCATTTGTTGAAGATGAACGAGAAGTTGTAGGTCTCGGCGCCCGCTTTCGACGAGGCCGGGAACGCCCAGCTGTCCACGCGCGAAAGGATGCACGCTTCGGTTTCCTGCACGCCGGCGCCGCTCCACGTCCGGTTGGCGATGCGCGATTCGCTCACGCGCCCCGCCGCGTCGAGCGTGATGGCGACACTCACGGAACCACTAAGGTTCGGGTTCACGTTGAGGCCGACGTCACGGTAACAGAACTGCAGTTGCGCCTGGCGACCGCGCGCGAACGTGCCAAGCCGCGCCATGTCGCGCCCGCTCGCGCCGCCGTCGGCGGAGCGCACGACGGTTGGCGCCGAGACGGCGATGTTCGTGCGCGAGACACTGCCGCTCGCTCCCACGCGCCCGATCCCTTCGCCGGCCGCCGCAACGGACGGGTCCATGCCCCGGCCCGGCGTGCGCGACCCTGCACCGCCGTCGCCGTACGCGATGACCGCCTTGCCACCGCCCGTGCCCGCCCCGCCGGCTGCGCCCGCACCGCCGCCACCACGCCCCACCTCAACGCCGCGCAGCGCATTCGTGATGTCCGCGACGGGCGCAGGTGCGGCGCCGCCAAACGCGTCGCCGGCTTCTTGGGCCTCACGCTTTGCCCGCGCCTCGGCCTTTGCTTCAGGCGTCGGCGCGGTGTCCTCCGGCTTGGGCGCCTCCGGTTGGTTCGGCTTCGGCCGCTCGTCCTCGAACTCCACTTCGACAGCGGCCGCTTCCTCGGGCCGGATCAGCGCGATCGCGGGCGGCGGCACGGGCGTGAAGTACACCAGCGCCAGCCACGCGAGGCCGATCGAGACCGACACGGCCTGCGAGATGATCAGCGGGCGGGTCTCGTCCATCAGTCCGGTCCCGGGCCTGTCGGCGCAGGGGCGCCGGCCGCGGCTTCGTCCGGTGGCGACACGCGCTCAACCTGCAGCGAGATCCGCCGGAAACCCGCCAGTCGCGCCGTCTGCATGAATCGCGACAACAGGTCGAATCGCATCGTCTTGTCGCCCTGGATCGCGAGCGGCGTGTCGAGATCCTGGTCCGCCGGCAGGCCGCGCGCGCGCCGCAGCGAATCCGCCATGGTGCGGAGCTCGCTGTACAGCTGGGGAATCTTGAGCGGCTGGCCCGGATCGTCCGAAGCCGACAGCGCGGCATCAACGGTGCTCATGACCGGGCGGTTCGCCAACGTGACGTCCGCGCCCACTCCCAGCGTCAACTGCGAGAGCGCGTTCATCCCGACGCTGGCCTGGGGCAGTGTCACGCCGGGCACGACGGGCGCGAGCTCGCCCACGCTGGAGGTCGTGAGCGCGAAGAACACGATCGACACGAACGTGTCCACCAGCGGCACGAGGTTCAGCTGGACGATCCGGAACTTCGCGAACTGCTTGATACGCCGCATGCGGCGCTCTTCGCGCGCGCGGCTCATGAGCGGGCCCGCGACCGCGTGCCGAGCGCAATGCCGCTGTAGCGCGCGCGCTTTAGCCGTTCGAGGATCTGCACGATGCCATCATAGCTGATCCCGTCGGCGGGAACCACGAGCACGTCGCGGTTCTCCGGGTACTTCTCGCGGATCGCGGCCATCTCGGTCTCGAGCGTGTCGAGCGACACGCCCGCGATGCCGAAGATCACGCGCCGGTACCCGCCATCCGCGGAATGCTCGATTTCGAGCCGGTCGTCATAGACCCGCACCGCGAGCAGGAGGTTCAGCACTTCCTTCTCGCGCAGCTGCGCCGCCTGCGCTTGGTTCACCACGGTCGGCGGGAGCGTCAGGTCGAAACTCGTCAGCGCCGCGAGCGCGCTGCCCGCGTAGGTGAGCAGCGAGAAGAACACGATGGACGTGAGGATATCCACCAGCGGCACGAGGTTGATCTCCTCGCCGAGTGCCGCCTTCTGCGCCTTGCGGCGGAGCCGCGTGCGGTGGAAGTAGGTGGACGCCACGCCCGCCCCGATGCCTCTCGCTTACCGCGCGCTGAGCGCGTTGATCAGCTTGACCGAGAACTCGTCCGCCCGCTCGATCAACAGCTCGGCGCGCGACGTGAGCCACCCGTGGGCCAGCGAAAGCGGGATCGCCACCATCAGGCCAAACCCCGTCGCGTTCAGCGCGACCGCGATGCCGCTCGCCAGCTTGCCGGACCGCTCCGCCGCGCTGACCAGCGCGACCGAACTGAAGGCCTCGCGCAGCCCGAAGATCGTCCCGAGCAGGCCGATCAACGTCGCCACGTTCGCGAGCATCGGGAGGTAATGCAGGCGGCGCGTCAACGATGGCAGGGCCGCAACACTCGCCGCGTCCGCGGAGTTCTGGAGGTCGGCCTCGCTGCGGCTGGGGCTCTTGAGCACCAGCTCGCCGATGTACGCGAGCGCCGTCTTGTGCTCGACGCAGAGGCGCGCGGCCTCGTCGGTCTTTCCGGTGCGCGCGAGCCCCACGACCTTGTCAATGAAATCGCGATCGCTGCCGCGCGAGTTGGTCGTGATGACATAGACGCGCTCGATGAAGACGGCCAAGCCAAGGATCGCGACCGCAAGGATCGCGTGCATGACCGGGCCGCCGGCGCGGTACCATTCGATGAGCGTGCTCATTCGGGCGGGTTGGGACGGGTGACGGAATCGGGGCGGACGAACGGCAACACCCCTGGCAGTAGGACGACTGTCCCCCGCATTCCGTTGCCACGGGGCAGGCTGAGGGCGAGGACCGAGTCGAGCGCCATGGCGCGGTCGAAGGCCGGGATCGCTCGTGGCCGGATCGTGACCACCTCGGGCGCAGGTGCCGTTGCCCGGATGTCCAGCGCGCGACGGCGGCCCAGCCGCGGCGTGCTGTCGCGAGCCGTTGCGGCCCCCTGCGCGGCCGGGCGTGCCTGACCCGCGCCTTGCGGCGGACCTTGGGTCGCTGCTTGGGGCTGCCCCTGGGACTGTCCCTGGGGCTGGCTTCCCTGCACCGCCTGGCCGCGGGCCATCGAGGCGCTGGCCGCCAGCGCCAGCAGCCCGAAGACGACGAGCCTTGGCCGGCGTGATGCGATCGTCATGGCGTTCCCCCCGGAGCCAGCGTGCGCGGGGGAATCCCTTCGCCCTTGAGGGCCGCGCGGGTCTTGTCGACCCACGCGCCGCTCAGCTGTTCGGCCTCCGCCTTCTGCACCAGCGCTGTCCACGCCGCGATCGCCGCGTCGAAGTACTGCTGGGCCTGCTGCGCACTGCCGTTGCGCGCTCCGTCCCGCTGGGCGTCGCTCAGGTCGGCCGGGAGCACCACATCGCGCAGGAACAAACCGTAGTACCACTGCGCGAGCCCCGACTGGAACGTGCCGGCCGCCACCCAGTTCGCCGAACCGGTCTGCACGGCTCGGGAGAAACTCCCAGTTATCGAGCGGAGGACCGCGAGCTTGGTCGCAGAAGCCGCATCCACGCCGGCGCGGGTCAGCTGCGCGCGCGTACGAATCTCGAGCTTGAGCGCGGCGTACCGGTCCCACTGCGTCATGCCGGCAGCGAACTCCCGCGCGCCAGTACGGTCCGCACAGATCGTCCCGGCCGCCGCGCCCAGCGCCGCAAGCGACGCCGCCGGACGCACGCACAGCCGGATCAAGTCGGTGGCGATCGCCGTGGTGTCACCCGAGGCGCGAATCGCGAGCACGCGGGCCGCGAGCGCGTCGCCCACTCGAGTGTCTGCCGGGAAGCGCGACGCGAACGCCTGGAAGGCCCGCGCCGCATCCGCCGGGAGCTTCGCATCGCGCAGGATCACCGCCGCGTTGTATTGCGCATCCGCCGCGCGGGCGTCGCGCGGGTAGGCCGCCGCAAACCGCTCAAACGCCGCCGCGGCCTCGCGCGGTTGGCCAATCGAGTCCAGCAGCACGGCCGCGCGCACCATCGCATCGGCGCGCCCGGCCCAGGTTGCATTGGTCGTGGCCAGGGTCTCCAGCGCCATCGCCGCATCCACAGGCTGACCCACATCCACCAGCAGCCGCGCGCGCAGCGCCGAGTAGGTCAGCGTGTGCGTGTACACCGGGTACCGCGAGGCCAGCGTTTCGATCGCCCGGATGGCCCGCGTTCGCGCGATCCGGCTCCCCACGGTATCCGCCCGCCCGCGGGCAACGCTGTCGGCAACCAGGTGCACCTCGATCACGTTCCGCAGCACGTCGGCCGCCCGCGTGGCGTCACCGATATCCGCTGCAACCGGCGCGAGGATCGAATCCGCCGCTGCCACGAACATGCCCCGTCTTACCAGCGAGTCGGCCACCGCCGCCGCGGCAGCAACGCGCACCGTCACGATCGAATCGGCCAGCGCGCGCCGCGGCGGCGTGGCCCTGAGCGCCTGCTCCCGGGCGCGCGTCCATTCCGCCTGTGCCGCCGCATACTGGCCGAGCCGGTACCGCGCATCGGCAACGAACTTTCGCGCGTCCGGCGCGATGGCGTCCGTCGGCCACTCGTCCGCGACGCGTGCAAACGCGCTCACCACGACGTCCCAGCGCTGCGCTTCGCTCGCCCGGCGGCCCATCGTGATCAGGGCCTGCTTCGCGTCCGCCCGCGGCGCGCGCACGACGAATCGCTCGGTCGCCGCGAACAGCGAGTCCTCAATTTCCTTGAGTGGCGCGGGCCGCGCCGCGCCGTCGCGCCGCGCCGTCACCAGCGCCGAGTCGAACGCCACCACGGCATTCCGCCGTGCGGCCGCCTCGAGCACGGAATCCCGCGCCCAGCGTGTGGACGTGCGCGCGTGCGCCAGCCCCGAGCCGTACCAGTCGCGCGCGCCGAACCGGGCGTCGCCCTCGAGCGCACTGATCCGCTGCGCCGAATCCGCCGCGGCGAACTCGCCCATGTACTGGGCAAACAGCCGTGCGGCGTCAGCGTAGCCGCGCTGCGTCATCGCGTACGAACCCGCCTCGCGCAGCGCGCGCTCGCGCGCCACCGCCGTCCGCCGCCGCACGCCGCTGTCCGCGTTCGCGGTGCCCCACGGCGACGTCGGCGCGAGGTGCTCGATCAGTTCCAGCCGCGCCGCCTGCGCGCGCGCCGGTTCGAGCAGTCGCGACTGGAACAGGTCCACCAACTCCACGCGCGTGTCGAGCACCGCCGGGTGCATCGGCACCTGCTCCACGGCGCCGCGGTACACGATCACGGCACTCGCGAACTCGCCCTGGTCGCGCAACGCGTGCGCCACACGGCGCAGCACGAGCATGCGCGTCGTCACGTCCGGGATCGCGCCCAGGTACCGCACCGCCTCCTCCGCCCCACCCAGCTGCGTGATCGCGATCGCGAGGTAGTCAATCGCCTCCTGACGCAGCGAAAGCCGGGCCTGACGCTCGGCGGGCAGCGCGTCCACCTCACGCACCAGGCGCGAGAACTGCTCCACCGCCGCGCGATACTCGTCCGAGTTCTGGCGCTCGGCCTGCATGTAGTTGCTCCAACCGAGCTTGTAGAGCGCCATGAAGTACAGGTCGCCGCCGGGCGCGAGTTCGATCACGCGCGCGTAGGACGCCGCCGCGGACACCAGCGCCGCCCGCCGCGTCGTGCTGCCCACCTTCACGGCCTGCTCGAACTTCGCGTCGCCATCACGGAAGTAGCCCTCGGCGCGGAACGCCGAGCGCTCGTTCGCCATCACCACGCCAAACGCGCGCGCCGCGTCATCGTAGCGCGCGCTCGCGAACGCGAGCGTACCCATCGTGTACGCCGCGGCATCCACGCGCGGGTCCGTCGGGTAGCGAGTCAGCAGCGAATCGAAGCGCGCGATCGCCGGCCCGTAATCCGGGCGCTCGACGTTGCTGCCCGCGCGCTGCGCGGTGGCAAAGTCGGCGTCCGCCTTGCGGGTCAGGAGCTCGCCGAGTTCGTACAGCACGGCCGGCCTGAGCGCGTGGCCCTGGTTGGCATCCACCACTTCCGTCGCCGCGGCCAGCGCGGCGTCGCGGCGCCGCGCCACTTCGGCGGACGGCGCCCGCAACGTGTCGCCCTCGACACTCGCGAAGAACAGCGCATGCGCCCGCGCGAAGCCCACGGTCACCGCGACCTGACCCGCGAGTGCCTTCAGCGCCGGGGCCCGCGCGCCAAGCACCTGAGTGACCGTCGTGGTGGCCCGTTGGATTAGCGCCGATCGCGATTCGTCGGCGGCCCGCACCTCGGCGTCGGCCGCCGCGATCTCGGCGTCCGCGTCCGCCGCGATGCGCCGCTCTGCCGCGATCGCGATCGTGAGCGCCGAGTCCTGCGCCGCGCGCGCCGCAGCGAGCGAGGCCGAAACCCGCGCGACCCGCGCCCGCGCGCTGTCGCGTTGCCGCGCGATGTCCAGGCTCGCGAGCGCGCCGTCCAGCGTTCGGAGCGTCACCTCCGCGACGGCCCGGTAGTCCGAGGCAGCCGCGCGATCGCCGTCGTGGATCCGCCGTGTGGCTTCGACTCGCAGCGCCTGCGCCTGTACCGTGTCGAGCACGCGCAGGTGCTCCGCGACCGCGTTCTGGACGGCCGCCGCCTTCGTTGCGATCTGCGTGCGGAAGGTGCGCAGCCCGCGCTCCACCGCCGAATCCTGCCGCGCGACCGAATCGCGCAGCACACGCAGCGTGGCCTCTTCACGCGCCAGGGAGTCGGCCGTCGCGCGCACCGCGGCCGTCAATCGCGCGCCCGCCGCCAGCCGTTCCGCACGGCCTGAGCGCAGCGCCGCCGCGCGATACGCCGCGCGTGCCGACCTTGCATCGGCCTCCCGCACTGAGTCGCCCATCGTTCGCACTTCGTCGAGCGACCCGCCATCGGCCCACACGAGCGAGGTGATCGCGGCGTCGGTTCCCGGGACGCCGAGTGCGCGCAAGGCGTCGTGGACATCGGCCGGCCGCGCAATGCGCGTGTCGCTGGCCGCGGGAAGCTCGCCGGCGTTCGCGGCGGCCACGACTTCGCCGGCCGCAGCGCCCGCCGCAACGGCAGGCGCCCAGAGCACGCCCCATGCGCGCCGCGCCACCACATTGCGCGCGAATGCAGCAACGCCCGGCCCACTTACCACGCCGTCAACGGCAGCCGACAGCGCGCGGGCCGAATCGAGCGACGCCGACACCAGCGCGATCGCGCGCGCTGTCTGCCCGGCGGCCAGCGCCGCGTTCGCCTGCGAGGCCCGTGCACTCCACCGCGCCAACGGCGAGGTCGTCGAGTCCACCGGCGCGCTTGCCGCCGCCTCGGCGGCGCGACCGCTGTTCAGCTGGGACCGCGCGTCGAGCCATGTGCGATCGGCCTGGGAAAGGTCCGCAGTGCCCGAAAGCCTGGCGGCGACGCCACGGAACGCCTCCCGGCAGCCCGAGCGGTCGTATGCACGCGCCAACGTCGCGACCGCAGCCGCGCGGGCGCCGCGCAGGCTCCCCGAGTTGACGTCCCCGATCACCCGCTCGAGCCGATCCATCGCCGCGAACGGCCTGCCCGCCGTCAGGTCCGCGAGCGCTGCCGCGCGTTCGAGTCCCAGCGTCTGGTCGTCAGCGAGGGAGCCCGCCGGGACAGCCCGATAGCACGCGCCCGGCTGCTGTGTCGGCTGCGCCTGCGGCAGCTGGCCCTGAGGGAGATCCGCCAGCGGGAGCTGCGCCTGCGCGGGCTGGCCAACCGCCCACGCCAACGCAGCGATCGCGAGCTTCAGGGCGACGCCGCGCGACTGATCCATGACGTCGGCACGAGTCGCCCGCCGCGGAGCGCGAACTCGACGTAGCGCACTTCCCGCAGCGCCACCGGCATCGCGATAGTCTCGGTCGCCGTGAGCGATTGCCCGGCTACCGCGATCATGATCCGCTGGTCGCCCGGCGGGACATCGCCGCGATACAACTCCTCAGCGGCACCACCTGCGAGGGCACGTACGCGATCCGGCGCGAACACCACCGGCCCGCGCTGCACCCCGTTGATCACCAGCGTGGCGCCGAAATCGGTTCCCGCCAGGCCCTCGGCCTTGAGCATGATGACCAAGACGGCCTTGTCCGTGGGCACCGTCGCATCGCGAAGCTGGCGGATCCGGTCACGCTGCGCGGTGAGCCGGTGCTGCGCCGAGTCCAGGAGCGCCTCCAGCCTGAGCAGCGCCGTGGCTTCCGGGCTCATTGCCAGTGCGCGTGCCCGCTCCGCCATGCCGGCGGCCAGCTGCCGCTCCACGGCGGCCTCGAGCGCCAAACGCTCGCGGCGCGCGGCCTCCAGCGAATCCTGCAACGTGCGCGGCGGCGCGCCCTGCGCCGCTGCGCTCCCTGGACTTGCGCCCGAACCGATGGCAATCAGGGCAAGCGCGACCAGCAGTGACCTGCCCGCGCGCCCTCCCGCCAACTGCATACGCCCGACTGCGCTGTGCGTCATTCGGGCGGCTTGCGATTCTTGATGAGGTCCTGCAGGCGCTTGAGTGTGTCCTGCTCCTCGCGCAGCTGCCGTTCGAGTGCGGCGCGCTCCGCCGCACGGTCGGCGCCGGTCACCACGCGCAATGCGTCGAGCTGGCCCGAGATCGCGTCAATGCGCTGCTGCGCGATCTGCACCTGCCGCTGCAGGTCGCCCTGCGCCTGCTCGGTGCGGGCCGTGCGCTCCTCGAGGCGGTTCCCGCGGACCAGCGAGAGGATGTTCGTCTGCCAGCCGATCGTCACCGAAGATTTCCGGGACGCCACCGTGGTGATCCCGTTCTTGAGTTCCTCGGCGGCGCCGAGCTCGATGATCGAATACGCGATGCGGAGCCCGCGCACGTCCAGGCGCACACCCGCGTTGACGTCCCAGGCGTCCTGCTCGGCCATCAGCGTGAGCGAACTGTTCCGTCCGAGCGCGATGTCGGCGACCGCGCCGCCGAACGCCCCGCCCGTCGGCGCAGCGGCGTACCGCTCGCCGAGCCCACCGTCATCCTTGAACAACCCTGTCCCGTAGCCGGCCGTCAGGCCAACCTGGAGTTTCGGGTGCGCGGCGTCGGTCCCCTTCGCGAGCACGAACGTCCGCGTGGCCACGCCGTACATGGAAGGCGCCGTCGAGACGTTCGCGTTCCCCGTCAGCGCGAGCCGGTCGAGCTGCTTCTCGGTGCCGAGGTTTCGCACGCCGACCGCGACGCTCGGGAGCCAGTGCCTCAGCCCGCGGCGCCAGATGCCATCGGTTTCATCCACAAGCATCGCCTTCGCGAAGAAGCCGTTGCGCAGGTCGCCCGAGAACACGGAAATCCCCGCCTCGGCGCGGCCCCAGAGCGAGGCGCTGAGCGCGATGTTCTGGCTCGCCGTGAGCAACTGCGCGCTGCCGACCTCGGTGCCGCTCAGGTTCAGGCGCGTGAAGCTGACGTTCAGGTCGCCGCCCAGCGGAGCGACGTAGGCCGCCGGGATATTCACCAGTCCGGATTCCCAGAACATCGTCGGCCCGTACACGGGTCGCTGGGCCTGCGCGGAGCCCGCGGCCACGGCCAGGCCCGCCAGCACGGTACGCGCGAGTGGCAGGCGGCTCATGGGCGCTCCGGCGGCTTGCGCTGCAACTGTTCGAGGCGGTCCGCTGCAGCCTTCAGCGCGGCTCGCTCGGCTTCGAGTTCCTTGAGGAGCGTGGCACGTTTGGCTTCACGCGCGGCGCTCGCGGCTGCTTCGGCCTTGGACAGGTCCGCAACGAGCCGTGCCGTGATCGCCCGGCGCTGCGCGATTTCCTGCTGCAGGCGCCGCAGTTCCAGCTTGGCGTCCGATGCCTCTGCGCGCTGCCGCGCCCCGCGCATCACGCCTTGCAACGTCGAGTTGTACGAAAGGCGGAACGCGGTCTTCGTGAAGTTCGCCAACGTGAGCCCGACGGGGATCTTGTGGCGCTCCTCGAGTTCCGTGAAGTAGAACCCCACCGAGAGATGCCCCAGCGTCATCGTGGCGCCGGCGTTGTAATCGAATCCGTCATTTTCGCCGATCAAGGTGATGAGCCGCGTCTCTTTCCACGGGATCGCGAACCGCACTCCGCCGAACACGCCGGACGCGAGCGTCCCCGTCTTGTTGTACACCGTGCCGAGGTTGCCCGTTTCCTTGAAGAGCCCGTTGCCATAGCCTGCTGTCAGCGAGAGCGAGCGCCTGCCGCCGGCGCGGAAGTCGCGCGTGGCGACGGCGTACAGCGTGGGCGACCCGTTGAACTCGCCCTGGCCCGCCTGGACGGCGCCTTCGAGCACGTGGATGGCCCGCTTGTCTCCCGTGACGAACCGGTCCTGATACTTGCTGGAACCAAGGTTGCGCGCGCCGACAGCAATCGAGGGTAGCCATCCCGGCCCGCCGTCCGATTGCCTGACAAGAAGGGCCTGCGCGAAGCCGCCGATCTGCTGGTGCTTTGTGCTGTAGAGCGAGGCGCCGACCGACACGCGGCCGCCCAGATGCGCCTCGACCGATTGCGTCAGGTCCCAGAGCGAGCCGCTCGCCTTGGGCGTGATGTCGCCCTGCCCGATGATGCGCGCGGAGAACGACGCGAACAGGTCGCCGGATTCAGGGGAAACCCACGCCACCGGGATGATGATCAACCCGGTGCCGAACATGACGGTGGACGTGTACGCGGAAGGCGTGCGCGCGTCGCCCGACGACTGTGCGGCGAGCGGCGCAGCCAGGATCAATGCCGCGCTGGCGGCGCCGGCGGCGAACGCAGCGGTCGCGAACGCCCGAGTGCGCGCCGCGAATCGGCGATTCCGGACCACTGGCGGGACCCGGTTAGAAGTGCAGCGCGTAGCCGGCGTTCATCACGAACCGCGCGGTACGGCTTGCCGTCGTCGTGATGTCGGCGATGATCGGCGTGAACACCAGCGGGACGCGCTTGAGCGGCACCACCGACGCACCGAAGTTGATATCCGCGCCGGTGAAGTCGCCGAACAGCGAGACTTGCTCGTGTACCGCGGCCGACACGGAACCGAAGACCATCGCGTCAATCGTATTGCTGCCGTCGAGGTCAATGCGCTCGAACCGTCCGTTGCCGACACCGGTCGAGATGGTCACCGACTTGAGCCAGGTCGAGGACTTCATCGGCTGGTTGAACACCTTGGTCACGACGCCGTACCAGGAGTCCGCGCCGTCGAGGTTCGAGCCTCCTGCTGCGAGGCCGTTCTCGACACCGACTGCGACCGCAAGCGTCGCATCCACATGGTGCGACGCCTGGAGCGAAATGCCCGTCTGCCGCAGGCGGTCCGCTTTGTACGTGAAGTTCGTGGAGATCGTCGTGGTGAGCGCGATGCCGCTCGTGTTGCCCAATCCGAAGGCGAAGCTGGCACTGCCCTCATCCGGGCCGTCGGGTGCGAACGCGCCATTCACGATCGCGTTCCGCCCCATCTGGGCGTAGTTCCCGACAAAGAGTATGTCGCCGAGCCCGAGCCCGAACGCGTTCGGGCTGCTGGCCGTGAAGCCCGGGACCGAGCGGATCATGTCGCCGAACCCACCGGACAGCGTGGCGGCCGGCACCTGCGTGCTGAAGCGGCTGGCGGCGGCCTGCGCGCCGGCGGGAGTCGAGACGGCGGTTGCCGCGGCAAGCGCCAGGACCGGGACGAGGATGTTCTTGAGCTGGGGACGCGTCATGATCAGCGGCTCCGGAGAGGTGAACACAGACCGAAAGTTAATGGGCCGACATCAATAGACGGCTGAGGGGCATCGCGGGTTACGTCCGAGGGTGGCTCGGCGTACTAGGTTTCGACCGGTGCAGGGCCCTTAGCTCAGCGGTAGAGCAGCGGACTCATAATCCGACGTGCGCAGGTTCGAATCCTGCAGGGCCCATCGGTGCGGCGCGACGTCCGACGGCTGACTGCCGCTCAGTTCCCGCGCCCCCTGCCCGGCCCCGCGCCCCCTGCCTCGCGCTTCATCCGGTTGGTCGTGTAGGCAACGTCCGATGGCTCGCCGCCGAGCGGCCAGTCGTTGACCTTGTCGGCGAAGTCCGGCCGCGGCTGCGCGTTGACGAATGCGGCGATGTCGAGCGCCTGCTGGTCCGACAGCGACCCCGGCGTGTCGAGCGGCATCTGGTGGCGGATGAATGCGGCGGCCGCGCGCACACGGGCCATCCCCGCGCCGATGTTGTACGACCGCGGCCCCCAGAGCGGCGGGGCGACGCCGGCCCAGTCGGGCACACCCGGTGAGCGCGTGGTCATGCCCTCGCCGTTGGCGCCATGACAGCGCGAGCACTGGGCGACGTACGCCACGCGGCCCGCGGCGCTGTCCGGCGTGAGGGCCGCGGCGACTGAATCCAGCCCCTGCCCCGGCGTGCGTTTGCCGAGGACCGTCCCGCGAGACAGCCAGGCCATGTACGCGGTGATATCGCGCATGTCCGCGCCGGCGGGGTCCATTGCCTTGCCGTTCAGCGAACGCTGGAAGCAATCGTTGATGCGGTCGGCGAGCACATCCACGCCGCCTGAGCGCGAGCGGTACTGCGGGAACCGCGCATACACGCCCACCCAGGGCATGGCGCCGGCCACGCGGCCGTCTGAGAGGTGGCAGCTCGTGCACTGGAGCCCGTTCCCCACGTGCGTGGGGAGCGAGTCGGCCGTGTGGCGGAGGATCGCGGCGCCGCGGTTGACCGAGCGGGCCAGCGCCGGGTTGGCGACTGCGGTATCGGCCGGCCATGGGATGATGCCGCCGGAGCGAAGCGGGGCCGCCTTGGCGCTCTCATCCGCGACTTCGGCAGGCTTCGCGCAGGCGAGCGCCAGAGCTGCCATCCCCACCGCCAGCGTGTTGACCACGCCGGGCGCGCGCCGCCACCGCGCGAGGCGGGTGGTCTGGAGCGTCCGGGCCGCCAGGGCCGGCTCGATCGGCAGCATTCCGGAAACTAGTGCGCTCGGCGGGGTGCTACGCTAGTTTTCCGGCTGTTCGAGTACGGGCGCCTAGCTCAGCTGGTTAGAGCGCTGCTTTCACACAGCAGAGGTCAGGGGTTCGAGTCCCTTGGCGCCCATGGACCTGCACATGCGGGCCGAGCTGAGCCGGCCGCCAGCGCTCGTAGAGGCTGTTAGTGTTGGTTGGCGAACTCCCTGAAACGTTCGCACATGTAGTCCATCTGAGCCTCCGTCATGCCTTGGTGACAGCCAAGTAGCAGCCCGCCTCGCATGACAGCGTCAGCGTTCGGATACCCGCCACTTGCTTCGCGCCGATTGATTCCCGCAAAGCCCGGCTGGCGCAGGATGTTGCCTGTGAACACGGTTCGTGTTTGGATGCTATTCTGTTCTAGGAATACCTGCATCTCGCGGCGGCTGAAGGGGGCCCCAGGCCGGACGGTCAGAGGGAGCGCAAGCCAAGCGGTTTCGACCTCCGCGCGCTGACGCGGAAGAATGAACCACTCCTCGTACGCGGAGAAGAACTCTCGCAGGCGCTGGAAGTTGCGTTTGCGGCGGGCGAGATACTCCGGCAACCGGCGAAGTTGCACGAGGCCGAATGCCGCGGCGATCTCCGACGGCAGGAAGTTGTATCCTATGGCCTCGAAGACGAATTTGGCGTCGTACTCGATGCCGTCCACCACTGAGCCGAACCGACTCTCGACATCCTCGGAGTTCTTCAGGACACTTGAAGCTCGCCCCCAACCTCGAAGTAACTTCGCCCGGCGGGCCAAGTCATCCCGGCCAAAACAGGCCGCGCCGCCGAACCCGGCGCAGGTCATCACGTGCGAGGCGTAGAAGCTGGTAGTCGAGACGTCCGTCAGCCGCCCGGACGGCGTGGAGTGAATGAGACTGCCGATCGTGTCGGCCGAATCCTCGATGATCATCAGCGAATGTCTGTCGGCAATGTCACGCAGAGCCCGCCAGTCGGGCAGATTCCCGATCAGGTTTGGTATCATGAGCGCGCGCGTTCGCGAGTTGATCATCCTTTCCACGTGTGCCGCGTCGACGTTGTACGTGCCGGTTTCGACGTCTACGAACGCCGGCACGTAGCCCTGTTGGACGATGGGGGAAACCGTTGTGGCGAACGTCAAAACCGGTGTGATGATCTCAGATCCCGCCGGAAGGCTCAGCGCGCCAAGGGCAAGCGCGTTTGCGGAGCTCCCGGAGTTGACCATCAGGCCGTGACGCTTGCCGAACAGTTTGGCGACGCCGCCCTCAAACTCGGCAACTGATTCACCGTCCATTAACGACAGCGGCCGATTGCGCAGAACGTCGATAACGGCTTCGATCTCTTCTTCGCCAAAGACTGCCTGTGCGTAGAGAACGCGCATGCTTTCGTGGTCAGGGGTGCGAGAGCGTTGAGCGCTTAAGTTGCACTCAGGCACACGATCACGCCACGGAATCATGCGGCACCTGCAGGTTGCCGACGTCTCGAGTCCTCTTGCCGCGCAGTCGGGTCGCCGCTATGCGTGGCGCAGCGTTCCGGACGGCCGGGCGGTACGTTTCTGAGTGGCTGACTATGCATAGATTTGTTTCTTTCCTCACGGGCGCTTTCGCCTCGCGCCCACCGAGCTTGCCCACCAACGATTGGCCATCCCGGCCGGAATGAACCGACATCTCAAACGTCTCGCGGTCAACGTTGACATCGCCTTAGGTCAGTGGTTCGCAAGCCGCTACGTCGCATATCGCGCCGCAACGCCATTTGACGAGGGTCGGGGTCCACTCGTGTCCGCGCACGACTGGACGGTCGCGCGCGAGCGCGGTTACGACGGCGCAGCCCCCAGTGGGGACGAAGTCTACTTCGCCAGGGCATTTGGCCCGGAACGACGAAAGCTCATCTCAGGATGGCGCCTTGCCGACTGGATCGCGGGTCAACCCGGGGTCCGATCAGTCCTCGAGGTAGGGTGCGGCACGATGATCGCAAGTTGGGCCATTAGCGCTCGCCTCCCAGAGCTTCGCTACGTCGCGTCCGATTTTGACCCGCTTGTGATCGAACGCATGAATACGGTGCGGGCGCTCGACCATTTGGAGAAAGTGAGGCTCGACATCGATTCGATCGATGGCAGCGATCTTGAGGCCTTCGACCTCGTGATCGGATGGGACGTGTTTTATGCGTTCACGCCGGAACGCTTCGGCGCGTTCCTCAGGAAGATCGCAGAAACGCGAGCACAACTCATGATGTGCAGCAGCCAGATCGCGGGGCCTCTTCGGAGCCTCAGCTTTCACTGGAAGTCGACCGCTGCGGGATATGCAGAGCGCACAGCGCGCGGAGAGCTCCGCGACCACGGGTACTGGCACACGGTGCGGACCTACGATCTAATGGCGCAAGAGGTCGGCCTCAGGTGCCGGCTCGTGGACCTCCCGCCCTGCGATCCGCGGTCCGGCGACACGTACGCCTTCCTCCGCTTCGGCCGAGGGGAGGCCCAGCATGTCTTGTCCGAACCGGACGGAACTACCGGCTGAATCCTTTCGCTATAACGGTAGAGCCCGAGGCGTGATGCCGGCCTACCTCACACCCGCATCGCGCTCCCGCATGGCAAGATCAAGATCATGGTCCACCATCAGACCGACGAGCGCCTCGAACCCGGTACTCGGCCGCCAGCCCAGATCCCGTTGGGCCTTCGAGGCATCCCCGCAGAGAGCATCCACCTCAGCGGGTCGGAAGTATCGCGGATCCACCGTCACGTGATCTTCCCACCGCAGCCCGACGTGACCGAACGCGTGCGCCAGAAACTGACGAACGGAATGTGATTCCCCAGTGGCAATCACGAAGTCATCAGCCTTGGGTTGCTGAACGATGCGCCACATCGCGTCCACGTAGTCGCCCGCGAAGCCCCAGTCCCTCTCTGCGTTCAGGTTTCCCAACACCAATCCCTTCTGCGTTCCTATGGCGATCCTGCCGACGGCGCGCGTGATCTTGCGCGTAACGAACGTTTCCCCGCGACGAGGAGACTCATGGTTGAACAACACACCGTTAGCGATGAAGAGCCCATACGACTCGCGGGCATTCACAGCGAGCCAATGCGCCGCCACCTTCGACACAGCGTATGGTGAGCGCGGGTGAAACACCGTCGATTCGTCTTGTGGCGCCGGCGCCGATCCGAACATCTCGGATGAGCCAGCGTTGTATACGCGGATCGCGCGACCCACCTTCTCGCAGTGATCCCGCACCGCCTCGAACAAACGAACGGAACCCATTGCAATCACGTTCAGGGTGAACTCCGGCTCCGAGAACGAAACCTTGACATGCGATTGTGCCGCGAGATGGTAGATCTCGTCCGGCTCGATTGCGTCGATCAGTGTGCGGAGCCGCGAGCCCTCGGTCATGTCAGCGTGATGGCAAACGAAACGACCCTGGAGGGCATCGTTCGAGAGCAAATGGTCGATGCGGGAAGTGTTGAAGCTCGATGAACGCCGAATCAGCCCGTGCACTGTGTATCCCTTGTCGAGCAGCAGCTCGGCCAAGTACGAACCGTCCTGGCCCGTCACACCGGTGATCAGCGCCCGCTTCGGCAACGGCATTCGGGGATTCTCCACGACACTGGTCACTGAAACCTGAACGAGCTCAGCAGTGCGTCCGTGAGCTCGAACAGCCTTGGGTGGGCGCGGTCCCGCGCCGAGAGGATCGGCGGGCCCAGCTTTGGCCACGTAATTCCGATTGCGGGGTCATCCCAAGCCACTCCATGGGCGGCTTCGGGGCGATGATACTCCGTAAACTTGTAATGCACATCTGCGATCGCCGATGTCACTGCGTACCCATGGGCGAAACCCGCCGGGATGAACATCTGCGTCCGGTTGTCCTCGCTCAGGTCTGCGCCAAACCATTCGCCGAACGAGGGCGAGCCTGGGCGTAGGTCAACTGCGACATCCCAGATTGCTCCCCTCGACACGTCGACAAGCTTGTCTTGAGGGGCTCCGATCTGGAAATGCAACCCGCGTACCACTCCGCGCATCGATTGCGTCACGTTGTCTTGCACGAACGGGCGCATGATCCCGGCATGCTGGTACCTCTCGAACCGATACCGTTCGAGCACCAGCCCGCGCTCATCCCGATACGAAGCCGGAGTGATCAATAAGACGCCGTCGAGAGGCGTCCGCATGACCAGTGCCGGATCATCAGCCATCGAGCAAACCGTTGAGGTACGCGCCGTACTCTGTCTTAGCCAGGGGCGCAGCCAGCTTCCGGAGCGCCTCGGCATCGATCCAACCCAGCCGCCAGGCGATTTCCTCAGGGCAGGCAATCTTGAGGCCCTGCCGCTTCTGCAGCACGTGCGTGAACTGCGCGGCCTCCAGCAGCGACTCAGTGGTGCCCATGTCTAGCCAAGCCATCCCGCGACTGAGAATCTCCGCGGTTAGCGCACCTTGCCGGAGGTACTCGAGATTCACGTCGGTGACCTCGAGTTCTCCGCGTGCGGAGGGACGCAGCGAGCGTGCAATGTCCACGACCTGCTCGTCATAGAAGTACAGGCCCGTCACAGCGAACCGCGAGCGCGGGCGCGTCGGCTTCTCCTCCAAGCTGAGGACGCGTCCGGCGGAATCGAACTCGATCACCCCGTACCGCTGTGGATCATGAACGGGATGAGCAAAAACCGTCGCTCCGCTGGTCCGCGCCGCGCCGGCCTGCAAGGACCGGATGAGCTCGTGTCCGTAAAAGATGTTGTCGCCGAGTATGAGGGCGGAGCGTGCTCCCCCGATGAAGTCGCTGCCTATCAGGAATGCCTCTGCCAATCCACCGGGGTTGGGCTGCACCGCATAGGAGATGGACATTCCCCACTGGTGTCC
Organism: Gemmatimonadota bacterium; assembly: GCA_016874035.1. Lineage (GTDB taxonomy): Bacteria > Gemmatimonadota > Gemmatimonadetes > Gemmatimonadales > Gemmatimonadaceae > Fen-1231. The sequence goes on along the minus strand of VGVM01000027.1, from coordinate 8,643 downwards.
GTCACGGAGCAGCTGCGAAAACCTCGGCGTGTCCTGTGGCGTCGAGATGACCAGCACATCGCGTATCCCCGCGAGCATCAGTGTACTCAGTGGGTAGTACACCATCGGCTTGTCATACACCGGCAGTAGTTGCTTGCACACGCCAAGCGTCACAGGATATAGTCGACTCCCCGATCCCCCGGCCAGTACGATTCCCCTGAGGCTCATTTCGCGCCCGCGCCGATCATCCCAAGCCGCTCTCCGCGATACCCGCGCTTGCGCGTCTCGTCCACCCAATCGAGGTGAGAGAGATACCAAGTAACCGTCCGCTGTATTGCGGATTCGAACGACTCCTGGGGCGACCAGCCAATCTCCCGCCGAACCTTGGTCGAGTCAATTGCATATCGTCGGTCGTGCCCTGGCCGGTCGGGAACGTAGGTGATGAGGTCCTCGTACCTGCCGAAATCCCCGAGCTTGTGGCCGAGCTGGCGCTGCAGCGCGCTGCAGATCAACCGAACGACATCGATGTTGGCGCGTTCGTTGCCGCCGCCGATGTTGTACGTCGATCCGATCTCGCCGCGTTGCAGCACGACATCAAGTGCTCGCGCGTGATCGTCGACGAACAGCCAGTCTCGCACCTGTCTCCCATCACCGTATACCGGTATCGGTCGGCCTTCTATCGCGCTGAGAATCGTCAGCGGGATGAGTTTCTCCGGGAACTGATATGGTCCGAAGTTGTTCGAGCAGTTCGTGATGACGACGGGCACGCCATAGGTTCGATGCCACGCGCGCACGAGGTGGTCGGAGGCAGCCTTCGTGGCGGCATAGGGAGAGTTGGGGTCGTAGCGGCTGGCTTCCGAGAACGTCCCAGTGTCGCCGAGACTACCGAACACCTCGTCCGTCGAAACGTGCAGGAACCTGAACGCGGCGGCTCGAACACCAGGAAGCCGTGACCAGTAATGTTGCACCGCCTCAAGTATCGTGAACGTCCCCACGACGTTGGTCTGCACGAAGGCCGCTGGCGCATCGATGGAGCGGTCCACGTGCGATTCTGCCGCCAGATGCACAACGGCGTCCGGCTCGTGGCGCTGCAGAAGCGTATTCATGGCGGCAGCGTCACAGATGTCCGCGCGCTCAAAGCGATATCGTGAATGCTTCTCGTACGTCTCGAGAGCGCCGGGGGTAGCCGCGTAGGTAAGCTTGTCGACATTGACGACCTCGGAGCCCGCGACGTCGATCAGATGTCTGACCAGCGACACTCCGATGAACCCGGAGCCACCCGTTACCAGTATCTTCATGCAGGCTTGGCCGTCACGCGAAGCCCCTCACATGCAAAGCCGACGCGTCAACGAGACTACATCGCCGGCGGAGAAGTAGAAAGCGCTCTCAAGCGGCGCACTAGTGGGTGCAGGGGCATCCGGATGTGTGACCCTGCCGGTTCGAAGGGCGGGGGCCCCGGCGTCGCGCCGTTCGGCAACGCTGGCCAGAATCTCCGAACTCATGCCGCACGTGCGCCAATCGCCGTCAACGGCGACGAGCCTGTTGGTTCTGGCCGCTGACTCGATGATCAGGTCCGGCGCGAATGGGTTGAGCACCCTGAGGTCAATGACCTCCGCCGAAATACCGTCACGAGCCAGCGTATCCGCCGCCTCAATGCAGACTCTCGTGGCGTAGCCGCAACCGACCAGCGTGACGTCCTTTCCGGCACGAATGATCCGTGGCCCCTGCCCCGCAAGGGCCAGATCGCCAACTGGCGGCAGGTCGGCCTGCTCCTCGTACAACCAGCGGTCGTCGATGTAAAGGACAGGGTCGTCGCAGAGCACGCTTGCGATCAACAGATCACGAGCGTCCTGCGGCGTAGCTGGCATCACGACTCGCAAACCGGGTACGTGTGCAAACCAGGACTGGAGGGACTGCGAATGCTGCGCCCCCTGCTGTCCGCCACGATTGACGATCGCCCTGATCGTGACGGGCGCCGAAACATCACCCCCAAACATGGAACGCCACTTCGCTGCCTGCGTCACCAGTTGATCGATCGCGAGCAGCATGAAGTCAACGCGCGGGTGCACCACGACGGGGCGGTAGCCGCAAAGCGACGCGCCAAGCGCTGCGCCCGTCGTCGCGAGCTCCGAGACGGGAGTGTCGATGACCCGGGCAGTACCATACCGCTTCTCAAGGTCATTCATCGAGCTTCCGACATACCACGGGCTCCAAAGCCCCTGCCCGACGACAAACACCTCGCGGTGCGAGTCCAAGAGATACTCAAACGCCTCGCGAATAGCTTCTGCGTACGTGGCGCGCATCGACTATCCGTTTCGCTCGGCGTAGGTCCGCTGAACCAGGCGATCCTCGGCCGGAAAGGGATCCCGCTCCGCAGCACTCCACGCTTCATCAACCAGGATTTGCGTCCCGGCGAAGATTCCTTCCAGCCCCCCGGGCGGCAGGGACTTCGCGGCCAAGAGTGCGCGCGCGAGCCGAGTGATGGGGTCACGGAGTTTCCAGTGGCCCAGATCCTCGCTCCGCTTGACTCCAACGTCGTCGTCCTCGCGATGACCGACATGACCACGCCACCGGTAGGTAACGCATTCCAGGAAGAAGGGACCGCCGCCGGCTCGCATCCCGGGGAGGACTCTTCCGACGGCATCCGTCACCTGAGCGATGTCGTTGCCGTCCACACGGGCGCTAGGAACTCCGTGTGCCTCGGCGAAGCGCACGAGCGAGTCAGCAGGCTGGCGCAGGCCGATGTGTAGGTGGCTCGCGAACAGGTTGTTCTCGCAGACAAACAAAACCGGAGCGCGCAGCATCATCGCCAAGTTCATCGACTCGTGGAATGCACCCTCCTCCGTAGCGCCGTCACCAAAAAACGCGATAGCGATGTCACCAGTGCCGTCCATCCTGGCTGCCAGCCCGGCTCCGACGGCGATGGGAATCGTCGCCGCCACAATGGGAACCGAAGCTACGAACCCATGCTCCCGCGCCTGAAGGTGCATGGATCCACCCATACCTCGCGATGCACCCGTGTCGCGGCCGAGAACTTCCGCAAAGAGGCGGTGCAGCGACCCCCCGACAGCCAGGTAATGACCGTGTGAGCGGTGCGACCCGAAGGCGCGGTCCGTCGACCTGAGATGCATGGCGACTCCGACGGCAGGCGCCTCCTGCCCGATAGCAAGGTGGCACGGACACTTTATCACGCCGCGCTCGACCATTTCGCCAATACGTACCTCGGCCAGACGAATCAACACCATCCGCTCCAGCGCCTCGACGAACCGAGACAGGTCTCCGGAAATCACGGGATCCGGCACCGGAACCAACGGGTCTGCCAGACCGGTCGGTAGCGACGGTGCGCCCGGGAAGAACCGGCTAGGGATGCGAATCTCGCTCAAAGGTCAGCGAGCCCCGCGAATAGGTGGAGTTGGCATCTCAGTCTATCGGCGGTAGAAGCGACGAATTGCGGCCACGGTGTATCGTACGTCGTCGTCGGTCACCATCATGTTCAGGGGAAGCATGAGGCAGCGGGTAAAGAATCGTTCGGTGACCGGCAACCGCGCCGCGAAACCCAAGGCGGAAATCTGGTGCACCGCTGCCCCGCCCCATTGAATGAGCGTTCCGACTCCATTTCCCTTCAGAAACTCGCGCAGTTCGTCGCGACTCTCCGCCTCAATCTCATAATTCTGGTAAACATCGAGTCGGGCCGGGTCGGAGTGCGGAGGCGCCGGGAGAACGAGCTCGGGTACGTCGCTGAGTGACCGGTGGTATGCTGCCGCCAGCTCTCGCCTTCGGCGGATGACGCTCTCGTACGTCTTGAACTGGAGGTGGAGGACTGCCGCTTGAAGGTTGTCAAGGCGCGAGTTCAGGCCCCAGCTCATTGTGTTGCCATCCCTGTCGCGTCCATGATCACGCAACTCGTGGAGCCGGGCCGCGATCCCATCGTCATTCGTGACAACGAGCCCGCCATCGCCGAGACATCCCAGAACCTTGGCGGGATAAAAGCTATAGACTCCGGCGGAGCCAAACGTCCCCGCATAGCGCCCCTCAAAACGAGACCCCAGCGCCTGCGCTGCATCCTCAATGATTTGAAGCCCATACCTCGTCGCCAGCTCACCGAGGCCCCGCATGTCACACGACCGGCCGTTCACGTGCACGGGCATGATGAACCGCGTTCGGGATGTGATTGCGCGTTCGACGAGTTCAGGATCGATCAGGCGGTCCCGACCGATATCCACCGGCACCGGTACGCCGCCGGCGAAGTGCACCGCGGCCGGAGACGCAACCATGGTGTGCGATGGGAAGATTACCTCATCGCCGGGCTTGATCCCTGCCGCGCGCAGCGCCATGTGCAGCCCGTCCGTCGCATTCGCGACTCCAAACGCGTGCTTGACTCCAAGGAACGCGCCGCACGCCGCCTCAAATTCCTTCAGGTCCCGCTGCATGATGAACGCACCACGACTTATGACGTCACGAATGACCGCGACGAGCGGCGCTTCGATTTCCGCGAACGCACCTCGGTAGTTAAAGAATGGAACATCGCGCGTAGTCGACGTCGACCGATCCATCATGGTGTTCACGAGGCGGGGATTGGGCGGGGATGGACGGGACTACGCAACATCGGAACCAGCCCCGGGGGCAAGAGGCGGGGTATCGCTGAGCTCGCGCGGCACGTGATCCGGGTTAATGATACGTCCAAGCGTGTGGACGAGGATGCGAATATCGGTAAGCATGGAGCGTTCACGCACGTATCGCAGCTGAAGGCGAAGTTTCGTCGGTTGAATCAAGGCCTCATAAGCGCGGTCTGCATCGCGCGCGCCAGCCAAGACGGCCCCCTCATCGGCGTTCCAGATCGATGCCCAGTCAGTGATTCCCGGGCGCACCGTGAAGATCTCAAGGTACTCGCCGGCATACTTTGAGGTATAAAAGAGCACCTCGGGTCGTGGGCCGACAAGGCTCATGTGCCCGGCGACCACATTTAGCAGCTGGGCGAGCTCGTCGATCTTGTATTTCCGAATGAAACGGCCGGACTTGGTTACGCGGCGGTCGCTACCGGAGGTTGACGACCCGCCGACTGACTCGGCGTCCGCCACCATGGACCGGAATTTGTAGATGCCGAAGGGGCGGTTGCCACGGCCCGCGCGTTGCCCGCGGTAGAACACAGGCCCAGGCGAGTCAGCCTTCACCCACACGGCGATCACGATGAGGAGCGGCGCGAGCACCAGCAGTGCAGAGACGCTCACAAGCAGGTCGAAGAGTCGTTTGAGCAAGTGCGAGATGGCACCAAGCCGGCAGTGCGCTGGTTTCCCTTGTTGCCCGCTGGCGTTTCGGTGGAAAGGGGGACGGTACGTCGCGGGTTTGCGACGGAACATAATAGCACAGCGCGCAGGGCCCACCATCAGGGGCGACTGGCCGCTGGAGCCGCGAGGTGCCGACGGTAATATTGAAACGAACGTTGCGCGGAACCTTGCGCGCCCTTAATCCTCCGGCGTCACTCCCGGTCATGACTCACCAAACGCACGCGCCGCAGGACCACGCCGAGCCCGGCAGCGGGTTTGTCGGACTGACGGAGACGGGAGGCACCCGAATGACCCGCGAAGGAGCGGGGATGGTCTACTCCCGATACGCATGGGCGAGCTCCCTCGCGCCCGGACGCCGGGTACTGGAAATCGCCTGCGGCGCAGGCACCGGCCTGTCCATGCTGAGATCAACGGCGAAGTCTGTTGTCGGCGGTGACCTCTCGATTCAGCTGCTGAGGCGCGCGACAAGCACTGGTAAGCGGCAGGCTTGGCTCAGCTGCTTCGACGCGGCTGAACTCCCCTTCGCCGACCACGCGTTCGACCTCGTGCTGCTGTTTGAGGCCTTGTACTATATGCGGAACCCACAGGCGGTAATTCGGGAGGCGCACCGCGTGCTGGCGCCCGGAGGGAATTTCGCCATCGTGAGCGCGAACCCCGATCGTCCAGCGTTCATTCGTTCGCCGTTAGCTCACACCTACCACACCGCCGCGGAGTTTTGCCGAGTGCTCGCGGCGTGCGGCTTCACAGCCGAGGTGTTCGGGACGTTCCCGACAGCGGCGCCGACCAGGGGTGCACGGCGGCGTCAGGTGGTCATTGATTTCCTGCGGCGTACCGCCGAGCGGTGGCACCTCGTGCCACGCACGTTGGCCGGCCGCGCGCTTCTCAAGCGGCTGGTGTACCGGAACCTCCTGGAGCTGCCGAGTGAGCTCCGTCCTGGATTCCAGGACGAGGCCCCGCGCACGCGGCTAGTACCGGGTGTCGACGCCTCCGGATTCAAGGTCCTCTATGTCCTTGCAAGCAGGGCCTAGGACTCGCGATTCGTGAAACTCTCCTCGGGATGGAGCCTCGTTGCGCTCTCGGCTCTGGCGAGCTTTGCCATCTCCTGGCGCCTCACCAAGGTCTCGGTCATGATGCGCGCGGAGGCACACAGGGGCCCGGGTGGGCTGCGCCGTATCTCCCGCTCGGGTGGCATCGCGATTATTGCCAGCCTCGCCCTTGTCACGGGCCTGGGTCCGGTGCTGGCCGCCAACCTGGTCCCAATCCGCTTCCTGGCGGCAGGCGCGGCCATCGCCGTTGTGTCTCTTCTCGACGACATCGTCGGCCTTCCGGCCGGCTATCGACTGCTGGTGCACTCGCTCGCTGCCGTCGTCGTTGTGGAGAGCGGAATGGCGATCGGGGCCGACGTCGTCCCGGGGCTGAGCGGGAGTTTCCCGGCATGGGTGGCCGTTCCAGTGACCCTGCTATTCATCGTCTGGACGGTCAACCTCTACAACTTCACGGACGGGATTGACGGGCTCGCCTGCGGGGTGGGAGTCGTCGGGCTTGCCGCGTTCTCATGGATCGGATTTGAGTCCGGATCGCCCCGTTTTTCGCAGTCCGCGGCACTGGCGAGCGCCGCCTGCTTGGGCCTCCTCCCCTTCAACTGGTCGCCGGCGCGCCTGTTCCTCGGAGATCTGGGCTCAACCCTCCTTGGCTATGTCATCGCGGCGTTCACGCTATGGGCACGGCGCGACGGAGTCATGCCCGTCTGGGTGGCCGTCTTGATCTTCTCGCCCGTGCTGTGGGACACTACATCGACTCTGGTCCGCCGGGTCGCGCAAGGGCACTCGCCGTTTGAGGCGCATGTGGACCATGTCTATCAGCGAGCCGTTCGCCTAGGCTACTCGCACGCCCAGGTGTCGATCGTGGTCATGTCGCTCACGGCGATGACTTCTGCGTCCGCGATCCTCGTGCACAAGCGCGGCCCGGTGTTGCAGTGGGCGGCCGGTGTGGCGTGGGGAATAGTCTTCGTTGCATTGAGCGGATGGATCCGCCGCCGAGAGGGCCAACCTAGGCCCGAATCCGAACCATGGCTGAAGCCATGACAGGCCTTGACGCAGTGAGCGTCATCGTGCCCTGCCGGAACGAGGCCCGGTTCGTGCGGGAGTGCCTGGAGTCGCTCCTCGCCAACGAATATCGAGACGGTGCCGTGGAGTTTCTCATCATCGACGGCATTAGCACGGACGGTACCCGTGCCATTCTCGACGAGTTCGCCTCGCGAGACGCTCGAATCCGAGTGCTCGACAACCGACGACTGACCGCGCCCTTCGCCCTCAACATCGGCCTTCGCGAATCCAAAGGCGCGGTTGTGATGCGAGCCGACGCCCACGCGGTCTACCCGCGCGACTACATCGCACGGTGTGTTGGGCTTCTCCGCGCGCACGGGGCGGCCAACGCCGGGGGCCGAGTCGTCGCGGCGCCGACTTCACACGACGTGTGGTCACGCGCGCTCGCGCGGGTCGTATCGAGCCGCGCCGGCGTCGGCGAGAGCCGGTTTCGGGTCGGCGGTGCCGCCGGCGACGCGGACACCGTCCCGTTCGGCACGTTCCCGCGTGAGCTCTTCGAAGAGTTGGGCGGATTCGACGAGCGACTCACGCGCGCACAGGACAGCGCCTTTAACGCGCGCATTCGCGCCGCCGGCAAGCGAATCGTGTTTGACCCGGATATCGTCGTCACGTACCGCGGACGGGACACCGCACGCGGTCTCATGCGTCAGGCCTTTCTTACCGGGCAGTGGATGGTGTATGCCGCGCGACTGTATCCGAGCGCGCTGCGCTGGCGCCGCCTCGTCCCCGCGTTCTTCGTGATCTACCTGGGCGGCCTCGTCATCGCGCTGGGAAGCGCTTGGGGCCCGGCACGGCTGCTACTCGCGCCGCTCGCCGCCTACTTGATACTGATCAGCGCGAGCGCCATATCCGGCGCGCGCGGACCGATCGACTGGGCGTGCTGCGTCGTGGCCTTCGCCGGGTTTCATCTGTCCTATGGCCTCGGCACACTCCTAGGAGTCGCACGCCTTGTCACCGGCGGGTGGACCCGCCGGCTCGGCGCGCCCCTGAATCGCTGATTTCCTTCGCGAAAATCATCCCGCGCGGTGCCGAGCGACGACCTCCTCGATGAAATCGGCATAGTGCGCGTACACTCTCTCCGCCGCGTATCGCGCCTCGAACAGTCGGCGCGACGCCGCGCCCATCTGCCGTCGTTGCTCCTCACACGTCGGCATCTCCGAGATCAGACGGGCCGCCTCCAAGGCGTCGCCGTTTCGGTACGTCCAGCCACACCGAGCTTCGTCTATGCGACTGGCGGTTTCTCCCGCAAGGCTGGAGAAGACCGGCAGTCCCGC
>VGVM01000026.1 GCA_016874035.1 Gemmatimonadota bacterium | reverse complement strand
ACACCAACTGCTTACCCGTCACCGACAGCTTCACGTCGCGCGTACGCTCGGCGAGCCAGATCGTGCTGAGCGAGCTGTCCACGCGGATCGCGACGTCGGCGATGTCGGCAAGCGACAGGGGCGCCGACGCGGCCAGGATCGCGTTGTTCGTCGCCGCGCTACGCGAGGCCACGCGGACGCGAAGTTCTTCGGGCAGCGCCGTCGCATCGGGAAGCGGATTGTACCGCGTCACCGCGACGCCGACGTTCTTACCCGACGTGATACCCTGCACATCCAGCCATTCATACCGCTGGTTGAACGACATCACGCTCTGGCTCCGGCGCGCGACGCCGTCGCAGTTGAGCTCACTGGTCAGGAAGACTCGGCTACCGAGCGTGCTCCAGATCGCGGTCTCGGTCCCCGTGCACCCGTCACGCGAAACGGCATGCCGTTGGCCGTCCGCCTCGATGCGCGTTGTGCCGGTCACGCGGCCGCTCACGACGGTCACCACATCGACCGCGGAGTTGCCGGCCGCGGGCACCACGCAGAGCGTCGAGCTCCCGCCGATCTCGCTCGGGCTGCCCGGCTGCGAAACCGGCGTCCAGCACCCCGCCCACGCCTGCCAACGGGCGTCGAGCGCCGGCGTCGCCGCCTGCGCTCCTGCGGAGGCGGATGCCGCCGCACTCGCGATGATCGCGAGGGTGGCCGCGCCGAGGATCCTGTGTGTTGAATTCGTCATGAGTGCACTCCTAGAAACGAAAGACCACGCCAGCCGACAATCCGACGCCCGACAGGTCAATCCGGTCAAATCCGGAGAAGTCCGAACCCAGATCCGACTTGCCCATCAGGTACCGCACTTGTGAGGTCAGCGCGACGCGCTGGTTCACGTTCCAGTCCACGCCACCGGCGATACTCGCGCTGCTCCCCCAATCTTCCGACTTGAACGTATCGCGGAACACACGGCTGTTCTTGTCGAAATCAATGAAGTCGCCGTCCTGCTTGAACTTGTAGAGCGTCTTTCCCATGGTCGCGCTCAGCCACGGTGCGTACTGCGTGGGAACCCAGGCGAGCCGTGACAGCGTGCGACCGTACGGACGGAGGTAGTACTTGGCGCCGATCCCGACCGCCGTGCGCGAGAACGACGTGCGCTGTTCGATCGGGTTGCCGTCGGCGTCTTCCCACTCGCGAAACTCCGACTTTCGCGACATCCCGTCCGCGTCCACGGAAAAGATCAGGTCGAGCTGGGGTCGCAGCCGCACCGAGAAGTCGCCCCCCATGCTTTGCGATGCGAAATCGCCCTTGTTGAGCGTCAGCTGTTCCGTGACGAACGAAAAAACGTCGCTGCCCGCGTTGGGCCGCGAATAGCCGCCGCGGATCGAGACGCTGATCGACGGCGCGCCAAAGAGGAATCCCTTCCCGGCCGTCTGCTGGGCCGCAGCGGAGTCGGCCGTCACACTCAAACCGGCGAGCGCAATTGCTGCGGCGACCCCGAAGCCCGTGAAGCAGCTAAGTGTTTGCTTTCCAACAAGTTGTCGCAGCATCCGGGATCCTCCGAGAGGTCGGTGCCCGCCACTTCCCGAGTGCGACCCAATACGGTGAACCTGCACGAAACGGGCAGCACGGTCAAGCCCATCTAATGATTTCCGTATGTGTCAGACACCGGCTGGGCCATGGGGTTCCGGAACCTAGATTTCGCGCGGCGGCGCTCGGAGTCCGTGGACCCGCCGCGAACCCCACCACCATCAGGGTGCCGTGAGTCCGTCACGAATGCGCAGGAAACGCAGTGCCGTGGGCGTTGCCCATATCGCGGTCTTTTCGCTCGCCGCAACGATGCTCCCGTTGCGCCTGGGCGCCCAGATGGTGTCAGTAACCGGATCAGCACCGAGCGCGCGACAGGTCGCCATTCGTCGCCTCGCCCAGCGTGCCACCATTGACGGTCGGCTGGACGAACCCGCCTGGCGTGACGCCGCCCTCCTTGACGGGTTCACGCAACGGGAGCCCAACAACGGCGCGCCGGCATCCGAGCGGACGGAAATCCGCATGTACACCGACGCCGAGGCGCTGTACGTCGGCGCATGGCTGTTCGACTCGCATGCTGTGGGAATCGTGCCGGGCGAAAAGGTGCGCGACGGCCTGCTCACGAACAGCGACGCCGTGACGCTGGTCTTCGACACCTACCACGACCGGCAGAACGGGTTCGTGTTTGCGACGACACCGGCCGGCATCGAGTACGACGGGCAAGTCACGCGCGAGGGCGAAGGGGGCGGCGTGTTCCAGCAGGGGCAGACCCGCGCGCAGACCGGAGCGATTGGTGGCTTCAACCTCAACTGGGACGGCAGCTGGGCGGTCGCCACGTCGCGTGACTCGCTCGGTTGGTACGCGGAGTTTCGGATTCCGTTCACGACGCTGCGCTACGCCGGCGGCGCATCGCAGTCGTGGGGGCTCAACGTTTCGCGACTGATCCGGCGCACCAACGAGGAAGTCTTCTGGTCGAACATCCCGCGGCAGTTCAACATCTATCGCTTGTCGCTCGCCGGGACGATCACGGGCATAGACGCGCCGACGAACCGGATTGCGACGGTGACGCCGTACGTGATCGGATCAACCCGGAAGGACCACGTTCCCAAGAGGTTGACGACCACGGAGCAGGATGTCGGCGTGGACGCGAAGTACGGGCTCACGCCCAGCCTGACGCTCGACCTCACCTACAACACGGACTTTGCGCAGGTGGAAGTGGACGACCAGCGCGTGAATCTCACGCGCTTTCCGTTGTTCTTCCCCGAGAAGCGGCCGTTCTTCCTCGAGAACGCCGGTGTGTTTTCCGCGGGAACGCCGCAGGCGGTCGAGTTGTTCTTCACGCGGCGCATCGGCATCGATTCCCTGGGCAACCCATTGCCGCTGCTGGGCGGGGGGCGGATCACGGGGCGCGTGGGCGGCACTACGGTCGGCGGGCTGCAGATGCTCACGAACGACTTCGCCACGCTCCGCGGCCAGTCGTATTCGGTCGGGCGCGCGTCGCGCGAGTTCGGGCGGCGGTCGCGGCTCGGCCTGATCGGCGTCCAACGCATGGCACGTGAAAACACGGACGACGTCCACCGGACCGTTGGTGTGGATGGTCGCCTCGGCATGGGCAACGACTGGACCGTGGATTGGTGGGGCGCCACGACCGACTCGCCGAACCGCGGAAATGACGATGCCGGGTACAGCGGCCGCGTGTCGTACCAGACCGAGAAGTGGAACAACAACATCCGGTTCTTGCAGGTCGGAACCGATTTTGTCCCGGAACTCGGGTTCCTCAACCGCACCGGCGGGTACCGGCACGTCGAGATCGGCGGCATGCGGTACGTGCGCGACAAGGGCAAGGAGTGGCTGCGCGTCTGGAATCCGCACTTCACGTATCGCGGCTACTGGAACATCGACGGCTACTTCCAGAGCGGCTGGCTGCACCTCGACCTGACCGAAGTGGAGTTCTCGAACGGCGGGCGGTTCGGCCCCGAGTTCAACATCTATCAGGAAGGGCTGCGTCGGCCGTTTACCATCGCGCCGGGTATCACGTTGCCCGCCGGTGGTTACTACTTCCCCGAGCTCGGGCTCGACTGGCAAACGGACCCGAGCCGCGCCCTGTCGTTCGTCACGCGTACGGAGGCCGGGCCGTTCTACAACGGCAGCCGCGTGACCGCGACGTCCACGCTCACCGCCCGCCGCGGCGCCACGTTCTCATCGTCGCTGCTGGTGGACTACTCGGACGTGCACCTCGCGCAGGGCGACTTCTCGCGGTCGCTGATCGCGCTGCGGCTCGCCTATTTCTTTACGCCCCGCATCTCGCTGCAGACCCTGACGCAGTTCAACGACCAGGCGCGCGTGTGGACCGCCAATGCGCGCCTGAGTTGGCTCAACACCGCGGGCACGGGACTCTTCGTCGTGTTCAACGACGCCGAGGACGCGACCGGGTTCTTCGCGTGGCAGCGCCCGATGACCCGCGCATTCACGGTGAAGTTCACCCGGCAGTTCGGGACGGGTGGATAGCGCGCGTCAGCGCACGAGCTTCTTGTACTTGATGCGGTGGGGCTGATCGGCGTCGGGACCTTTCCGCTTCTTCAGGTCCTCGATGTACGCGGCAAAGTTGCCCTCGAACCAGACCGCCTCCGAGTCGCCCTCGAACGCCAGGATGTGCGTCGCCACCCGGTCAAGGAACCACCGATCGTGTGAGATGATCACCGCGCACCCGCTGAAGTCGAGCACCGCCTCTTCGAGCGCGCGCAGCGTATCCACGTCGAGGTCGTTGGTCGGCTCGTCGAGCATGAGCAGGTTACCGCCCTGCATGAGCGTCTTGCCGAGGTGCAGGCGGTTGCGTTCCCCGCCCGAGAGGTTCGCCACCAGCTTCTGCTGGTCGGCGCCCTTGAAGCCAAACGCCGAGCAATAGCCGCGGGAGTTGATCTCCTTCTTCCCGACCGTGAGCATCTCCTGCCCGCCGGACATCTCTTCCCACACGGTCCGCTTCCCTTCGAGCGTGCGGTTCTGGTCCTGGTACGAGATGCTGACCGTGTCACCGAGCTTGAGCGTGCCGGCGTCGGCCTTCTCGACGCCGTTGATCATCTTGAACAGCGTGGTCTTGCCGGCGCCGTTGGGCCCGATGATGCCGACGATCCCGGCGCGCGGCAGCGAGAAGGTGAGGTTCTCGAACAGTAGCTTGTCGCCATACGCCTTCTTGAGCTTGTTGGCGATGACGACATCGTTGCCGAGCCGCGGCGCGGGCGGGATAACGATCTCGTTCTGGACGATCTTCTCCTGCTGTGCCTCACTGGCCAGCTGCTCGTAGTTCTGCAGGCGCGCCTTGTTCTTGGCCTGCCGCGCACGCGGGGCCATGCGCACCCACTCGAGCTCGCGATCGAGCGTCTTCTGGCGCGCGCTGGCGGCCTTCTCTTCCTGGGCCAGCCGCGTCTTCTTCTGCTCGAGCCAGCCGGAGTAGTTGCCCTCGTACGGCACGCCACGGCCGCGGTCGAGCTCGAGGATCCACTTCGCCACGTTGTCGAGGAAATACCGATCGTGCGTGATCGCCACGACGGTGCCGGGGAACCGCTCGAGGTGATGCTCGAGCCAGGCCACCGACTCGGCGTCGAGGTGGTTCGTCGGTTCGTCGAGCAGGAGCAGGTCGGGCTCTTCGAGCAGGATCCGGCAGAGCGCTACACGACGCTTCTCGCCGCCCGAGAGCACCTTCACGTCGGCATCGCCCGGCGGGAGGCGAAGCGCGTCCATCGCGACCTCGATCTTGTTGTCGAGGTTCCAGAGGTCGTGCTGATCAATGTATTCCTGCAGCTTCCCCTGCTCCTCGAGCAACGCGTTCATCTTGTCGTCGTCCATCGGCTCGGCGAACGCCGCGGAAACTTCGTTGAAGCGGTCGAGCTTCTTCCGTTGGTCCTTGAGCGCGAGCTCGACATTGCCGCGCACGTCGAGCGACTCGTCGAGCTGCGGTTCCTGGGGCAGGAACCCGACCTTCGTTCCCTTGTGAGCCCAGGCCTCACCCTGAAACTCCTGGTCAATGCCCGCCATGATGCGCAGGAGTGAGCTCTTGCCCGCGCCGTTGGCGCCGAGGACGCCGATCTTCGCGCCGGGATAGAACGAAAGCCAGATATCGTCGAGGATGATGCGGGAGGGGGGAATCACCTTCCGCAGCCCCTTCATGACATAGATGAATTGCGGTGCCATAAGGCGCGAAAAATAGCCGGGTGGTCGGGACCGACACGGGAGTCACGCCAGCGAGGTCGGAAACGACACAGGCTGTCACCACCCGGGGACGTTTCGTGGCCCGGGCGTGGGGGATTCGGCTGGCATTGGCCTTGCCCCATCAAGGCCATGTAGCCGCTCGGTCACCCCCTCATGCGGAGTTGCATATGCGGTTCTCCACGGGTTCCCTGATTTCGCGCCGGATGTTCTCGGTGGCGCTTGTCGCCCTCGCGGCGGTCTCTGTCACGGGTTGCGATGACCCCTTCTCGCCATTCTGGGATCGCGGCACGTACTACCTGCGGTATGCGAACAACCGGCCGGTCCCGGCGACCGTCAGCTACGATGCCGGCGCGATCCGGCGGGAAGTGCTCGGCGGCTCGCTGACCCTGCGCCGAGACCATTCATACCAACTGGTGGTCGAGGTGCGCGAGGTGCTCTCGGGCGGTCGGAAGTCCGAGTATTCCGTGGTGTACGCCGGCACATACGACAACGACCACCGCACGTTGTACCTGACGCTGTACGGCAGCGGCGGCGGGTGGAGCGACTATATGATCGCGAACTGGCGCGGCGGACGGATCGAGGTCGTGGTGCCGGAGGTGGACAGTCGGGCCGGGGTGCTGTGCTTGTTTGAGGATTGACGGCGCCGGCGAGGGAACGGCGGCGTGGCATCGCGGATAGTTTGATGCGTGGACTTCGCCAACCTCGCGTCCCAACTCAGCGACAGCCCGGTCATCGCGCTTGCGGTGCTCTTTGCGGGCGGCGTGCTCACGAGCTCGAATCCGTGCATCTACCCGATGATCCCGATCACGGCGGCGATCGTCGGTGGCACGTCGCTCGGCGAGCGGGTCTCGCGAGCGCGTACGGTGCTGCTCAGCCTGACCTATGCCGTCGGGCTCGCGACGGTGTACTCGGCGCTCGGCCTCGCGGCGGGCATGAGCGGCACGATCTTCGGCGCGGTCAGCAGCAACCCGTGGCTGTACTTCACGATGGCGCAGGTGCTCATGCTTTCGGCGCTGATGATGCTCGACATCATCCCCGTCCCGATCCCGACATCGTTGATCCAGCGCGCGGCCACCGCCGGTGAAGCCGGCCGGTTCGGCGGCGCATTCGTCATGGGTGCGATGAGCGGGCTTGTGGCGGCCCCGTGCGGAGCGCCGGTCATGGCAGCAGTGCTCACCTGGGTCACCACGACGCAATCGGCAGTCCTTGGGTTCGCCTATCTCTTCAGCTTCTCGCTTGGCATGTGCACCTTTCTGGTGGTCGCCGGGGTATCGAGCGGGTTCCTGGCGCGGCTGCCGAGGGCGGGGGCGTGGATGGTGTGGGTGAAGCGCGCATTTGCGGTCCTGATGATCGCCGCGGCGGAGTACTACCTCATTCAAGCGGGGAAGGGATGGCTGTGAGACAGAATCGTGGTTTCTGGGCGATCGCGGCGACGGTCGCGCTTTTGGGCGCAATGGCTGCGCCCGCGTCATCGGCTGCGGGGCAGGATTTCCGCATCCCCGTCGGCTCCAAGGCGCCGACCGCGATCGCCGAGTCCCTGGACGGGAAGCCGGTGGACCTTGGCCAGTGGATCGGGAAGGAGCCGATCTTGATGGAGTTCTGGGCGACGTGGTGCCCGAACTGCCGCCAGCTCGAGCCGCAGCTGCTCAAGCTGCAGGAGCAGTACAAGGGCAAGGTCCGGTTTGTCGGGGTCGCGGTGAGTGTGAACCAGTCACCCGCGCTCGTAAAGCGCTATGTAGAGCAGCATAGTTTGTTTGGTGAACAGCTCTACGATAGAAAGGGCTTTGTCACCGACGCGTACGAAGTGCCCGCCACCAGCTACGTGGTCGTGATCGACGCGAAGGGGACCGTGGTGTACACTGGGCTCGGCGGGCGCCAGGACCTCGCCGCGGCGATCGCGAAGGCCGTCAAGTAGCTGAAGGCGCGCCGGGCGCGCCAAGCCGGACATCGAACAGGTGCTTGGGCCGCACGCCATCGCGCGTGTGGTACACCCTGAGCGTGTCCAGCACCCACGGCTCCGGCTCACGCACGGCGAGCAGGCCACGTAGCGATTCCGGCGTCAGCGTCGCGTAGTAGTTGAGCGTGCAGTGCGGCGTAAACGGCCAGCGCGCCGTCTCGTATTTGAGCCCGTTCTTCTTCAGCGCCTCGTGTAACGCGCGCAACAGCCCGTGCGGGTCAAGCGGCAACACCACGATCTCGCGCCCGATAAATCGCATGGGTGGCCGGAACGCCAGCGTGAGCGGCGGCGTGACGCTCGCCACTCGCGCGATGGATTCCCTGAGGACCGCGATCGGTGTCGCGGCGTCGATCGGGCCGGCGCCGGACGACCCGATGTGCGTGACGTGCGGCGGCAGCTCCTTCGCCAACCGCGGATCGAAGCGTTCCTGGACCGCGCGAATGCGCGCCGCGAGCTGACCCGTCAACTCGCTCGTGATGAAGATCCCGTTGACGGCCATTCGCTGGGTGAGACCTCAGCGGCCGCGCTGCACGATGCGGCCGGATGCGATCCCGATCGCGCCGCCCAGGATCACGTCGCTCGCCCAGTGCCGGTGATCGTACACCCGGGAAGCCGCCGTGAGCGCCGCCAATCCATATAGTGTCGGCGCTACCCAGCGAGGGCGCTTGCCGTGGCGCGTCCACGCGCCGCTCACGGCGGACGCAAAGGCGAACGCCGACGTCGCGTGCCCCGACGGAAAGGATTGATACTCGCTGCCATCGCGAAGCCCGCGCATGAACGAGTAGCTATGTGGCCGGTCAGGCGATGCCGACGGCCGCGCGCGGCCGGCCACCGCCTTTATGCCGCCTGTGACCACGCCGGACAACGCGATCGCCTCGAGCGCGCGGCGACCGCTCGACGCAAGGACCGGGCGGTCCGCCAGCTTGCCGACACCGTACATCGCCGCGCCCGCGGCCAACGCACCCGGGCTGCCGAACTGCCGGCCGAGGTCGAGCGCGGAACGGCGAAAGCCACCGTTCGTAAGGGATGCGCGCGCTTCGCGCGTGATCGATTCGTCGAAGACCATCGCGATCGCGCTCGCACCTGCACCCGCCGACAGCACCGTGAGATCCACGCGTGTCACTGACCACTGCGCCCCGGCCCGCGCCGGCGTGGCCAATAGCAGCACGGCTGCGGCGCCGCCGAGCATCGCTCGCGTGTATTTCGGGAACTCACCGCGCGCATGCAGACGGGCGAGCAGCGCCGCAGTGGCGCTGCCCAGCAACATCCCGACGATCACATCGCTCAGCCAATGCTGGTTGGCGAAGACGCGGCCGGCGGCGACCGCAACGGCACTGAGCACGAGGATCGTCGCGAAGACGCGGCCGGCCACTCCGTGTCTCCAGGCCGCCATCCCGGCGCCGACCGCAAACGCGGTTGTCGCCGTCGTGTGCCCGGATGGCATCGAGAAGAACTGGGCTTCGGTCCACCCGCGGGCGAACTCCCAGTGCCAGGGTTCGCCCGGCGTGACGAACGGACGCGCGCGCCCCGCGAAGCCCTTCAGGATTCCGCTGATCGCGCTCCCAACCGCGAGGGCTTCGGCCCCGCGAAGGCCGATTCTCGCCAGCACGCTCCGGCCCGCAAACCGCGCGCCCAACCAAAGCAGCGCGGCAAACCACACGACGCCATCGCCGCCCCACCAGTTCGCCGCGCGCATCGTGCCCTGGAGGGCGGGCACCGCTTGGAGCGAGGAGTCGCGCGCCGCACGCTGCACGGCGATGTCCACCGTCCACTGCATGCCCGGCGCGCCCGGAACGCTTACGCCGATCACGGCTGGATTCGTGCTCCTGACCACCCCGGGCCGCGCACGACCTGTCCCGGCTTGGCGCCGGTATGTGCGCCTTCGCTCAGCACGGCGACACCGTTCACGAACACATGCTTCACGCCGACCGAGAGCCGGTGCGGGTCCTCAAAGGTCGCCAGGTCCTTGATCGTCTTCTCGTCAAACACGATCACGTCGGCCTTCAAGCCTTCCTTCAGCACGCCGCGATCGTGGATCCCGAGTCGCGTCGCAACGGCCGATGACGCCTTTCGCACGGCATCTTCCAGCGTGAGCACCTGTTCCTCGCGCACATACTTGCCGAGCAGGCGCGGGAAGTTGCCATACGCGCGAGGATGTGTCATGCCGCGGGCATTCGCGGGGTCCATGCCGCCGGCGTCGGTGCCGAACTTGATCCACGGCTGCTTGAGCTGGAGCTTGACGTTGTCCTCGCTCATCAGGAAGAGGATCTCGCCGAGCTGGCCGTTCTCCTCGATGTTGAGGTCAATCAGCGCGTCGGCCCAGTCCTTGCCGAGTGCGCGCGAGATTTCATCAAGTCGCTTGCCCTCGTATTGCCGATACTCGGGCTTCCGGAACCCGGTGACCATCACGTTGTTCGGCCCGGCAATCAGGCAGAGGTTCTCGTATCCGGCGTCTTCATCGAGCAGGTCGCGCTTCACTTGTGGCCGGAGGGCGGGATTCCTCAGGTTCTCGAGCAGCTTCCCGCCTTCGGCGAACTTCGGGTTGATGCAGGCCGTGAAGCTGTTCCCGCCGGCGATGTAGAGGTACATGTTCGCCTGCACGTCGAGCCCGGCGGCGCGCGCGGAGTCAATCTTCGCGATCGCGAGCGGCATCTTCGGCCAGTTGCGCGGCCCGGATGCTTTGAGGTGATAGATCTCGACCGGCACGCCCGCATCGCGTCCGATGGCGATCGCCTCGTCCATCGCCTCGAGGAACTGGTCGGCCTCGGAGCGCATGTGCGTGATATAGATGCCGCCGTAGGGCGCCATGGCCTTCGCGACTTCGGTCAGCTCGCGCTGTGTCGCGTAGGTGTTCGGCGGGTAGATCAGCGCGCTCGCGAGGCCGAACGCCCCCTGCTCCATCGCATGACGCATCGCGGTGCGCATGGAGTCGAGGTCGGCGCCGCTGGCCTCGCCCATCGCGAGACCCTTGCCATACACACGGATTGACCCCGCACCGACGAACGACCCGACGTTCTGCGTCACGCCGCGTTCCATCAGGTAGTCCATCCAGTTCCCGAACGCCAACGGCCCGGAGAATCTCGTGAGCTGGGCACGCGCTTCCGGCGTCGCGGCGGCGTTCACCTGCGCCTGGCTGACGGGCGCCGGCGTGGAACCCTCGCCCATGATGGACGTGGTCACGCCCTGCACCGTCATGCTCAGGGCGCGCCCGTCACCACTCATGTAGTTCGCAGTCGAGTGCGACTGGATATCAATGAAGCCCGGGGCGATGATCTGGCCTTGGGCATCGATGCGACGCGTCGCCGTGGACCGCGCGAGTGCCCCGCGGCGCGCGATCCGGACGATCCGGTCGCCGCGCATCGCCAGGTCGCCCCAGTACCAGGCACCGCCGGTGCCATCCACGATCCGCCCGTTGGTGATCACGACGTCGAAGGGGCCGCCGTCGGGGGTGGACTCGCCACGCATCGCTGGATTCGCTGCGCGCGCGGCGGGCGCGGCGGGCGCGGCAGCCACGGGCCGCGCCGCCCTTTCCGGCGCGGGGGCAGGCGCTGGCACCGCGGTTCCGCCGGTACTCTGGCAGCCGACCACGACGACCCCGATCGCCAATTGCATGAACAGCGTACGCATCATCGGTCCCCCTGCGGAATTCGCTCCGCTCTGGCATCATTCCTTCTCACCTGCTCCCACGCATGCAGAACGTAACCTTGAGCGACGGCACCGTCATCCGCGCCCTCGAAACCCACGAGGAGCGCGCTGAGGCCGTGCGCCTGCAGGAGGAAACGTGGGGTGCCGGGTTCAGCGAGAAGGTCCCCGCTGCCATCCTGCTCATCGCGGAAAAGACCGGGGGTGTCGCCGCTGGTGCGTTCGCGCCCAGTGGCCGAATGGTGGGGTTCCTCTTCGGATTGACCGGCCTCCGCGATGGGCTGCGTGTGCACTGGTCCGACATTCTCACGGTTCGCCCGGAAGCGCAGGGACGCCGGCTCGGTGAAGCCATGAAGCGATACCAGCGTGATCGCTGCCGCACCCTGGGCATCGTGCACATGTATTGGACCTTCGACCCATTTGTTGCGCGCAATGCGCACCTCAACCTGAACGTCCTGGGCGCGACGGTGGACGAGTTCGTCGCCGACATGTACGGCACGGCCACGAACAGTCCGGTGCACGGGTCGTTGGGGACGGACCGGTTCGTGGCGCTCTGGCCGGTGCAACAGGAGCCGCGGCCGATGCCGGCCGACGCGGCATTGCTTCGCGACGTACCGGTGGTAGCCGCTGCGCCGGACGATGCCGCGCTTTCGGTGCGCGACGGCGGCGAGCTTCCCAAGGCAATCGCCGTCGCGGTGCGAATACCATATGACTACGCCGCGCTGCTCGCGGGCGACATCACGCGTGCGCGCCACTGGCGGTTGTCGGCGCGCCGCGCGTTCCAGCATTACCTCGGCGCGGGCTACCGGGTGAGCGCCTTCATCCCCGGCGCCGACGCCGGTTCGGACGCGACCTACCTCATGACGAGACCATGACCATTCGGGTTGAACGAATCACGCTCCGGGAGATTCGTCTCGAGCTCAAGGAACCGTTCCGGATTTCCTCGGGCGAGATCCGCGAGCGACGGATCCTCTTGCTCGAGCTGCATGATGCGTCGGGCGCGTCCGTGTGGGGCGAATGTGTGGCCGGCGAGGCGCCGAACTACTCGCCCGAAACCATTGATACCGCATGGGTGGCGATCACCCAGTGGGTGGCGCCTCGAGTCATCCGGCAGGCGATCGACCATCCGGGCGCCGTGCATCAGGAACTCGAGCGCGATTTCCGCGGCCACAACATGGCGAAGGCGGGCGTCGAAATGGGGGTGTGGGGTCTCGCCGCGACGCTTGCCGGACAGTCACTGTCTCGGTTCATCGGTGGTTCGCGCAAGGCGATTGATGTCGGCATCTCGCTGGGCATCCAGGCGTCGGCTGAGCGACTGATCGAGAAGGCCCGCGCCGCACACGCCGAGGGTTACCGCAAGATCAAGATCAAGATCGAGCCGGGTCATGACGTTGAGTGGGTGCGCGCGGTTCGCGACGCCCTCGGCCCAAGCGCGCACCTGATGGCCGACGCGAACAACGCCTATACGCTCGACGACGCGGACCACCTGGCCGGCTTCGACGAACTCGACCTGATCATGATCGAGCAGCCGCTCGCGTGGGATGACCTCGTGCGGCACGCACAGCTTCAGCGGCGCCTCCGCACGCCCGTCTGCCTCGACGAATCCATCACGTCGCTCGACCGCGCCCAGGACATGGTCGCGCTCGGCGCGGGCCGGATCGTCAACATCAAGCCGGGCCGCGTGGGCGGATTCACCAGTTCGATCGCCATTCACGACTTCTGCCGCGATTCGGGAATACCGGTCTGGTGCGGGGGCATGTTCGAGAGTGGCGTGGGCCGCGCGTACAACGTCGCGCTGGCATCGCTCCCAAACTTCTCGATTCCCGGCGACGTGAGCCCGAGCGCGCGCTACTGGGCGCGCGATATCGTGAGTCCCGAATGGACGATGGAGAGCGGACTCGTGAGGGTGCCGGTCGATCGTCCGGGCATTGGCGTGGACGTGGATGCCGAACGAATCGAGGCGCTGACCGTGCGTCGTGAGGTGTTGTCGTGAGCAAGGCCGCGTTGACGCCGGCGGATGTGGAGTTCCTCGTCGCGCTTCGCCGCGATCTCCACCAGCACCCTGAGTTGTCCTGGCAGGAGGGGCGCACGCAGGAGCGCCTGGAGCGCGCGCTGCGTGAGAGCGGCGTGAGCGACGTCCGGCGCGTCGCACGAACTGGTTTGGTCGCCCGGATTCCGGGCACGACGCCGGGCGCTCCGTGTGTTGCGTTGCGCGGCGACATTGACGCGCTGCCAATCACGGAAGCGACCGGGCTCGCCTGCGCCTCGGTAAATGACGGAGTGATGCACGCCTGCGGGCATGATATGCACGCGGCGTGGACGGTCGGTGCGGCGCGCCTCCTGGCGCGTACGCCTGCCGGCGGCGATGTGCTGGTCGTCCTGCAACCGGCCGAAGAAGTTGGCGAGGGCGCGCGGGCGATCCTCGAGTCAGGAGCTCTCGACGGCGCCCGGATGATCTTCGGCGCGCACGTGGACCCCCGCTTCGATGTCGGCCAGGTCGTGGCGCAGCCGGGGCCGCTCGCTGCGTCGGCAGACACGTTCCGGGTGCGATTGACCGGTCGCGGTGGCCACGGCGCCCGACCCCATCGTGCGATTGACCCGATCGTGGGCGCGGCGGCGCTGATCTCATCGCTCCAGACCTTGGTGTCGCGATCGCTCGATCCGGGATTGCCGGGCGTCGTGACTGTTGGCGCCGTGCACGCCGGCAACGCCCCGAACGTGATTCCCGAGGTCGCGGAACTGCTGGGGACCATTCGCGCGACGACAGTCGCGTCGCGAACGGTGTTGCATGAAGGCGTCCGGCGTGTTGCCCAGGGTGTCGCGGCCGCGCATGGGCTCACCGTCGAGATTGTCGTAACGCCGGGCACGCCGCCGCTGGTCAACTCGCCGGACGCGGCCGCCATTGCCGCGCGGGCCGCGGCGAAGGTTGTAGGCGAACCAAACGTCGTTCCGCTTGGCTCGACGAACATGGCGGGCGAGGACTTTGCCTGCTACCTCGAGCGCATGTCCGGCTGCTTCATACGGATCGGCGTGCGCGGGCCAGGAGGCGACGTGACCGACGTCCACACGCCACGGTTCGCGCCCGATGAGGGCGCGCTGGCAGTTGGCTCGCGTCTGCTTGCCGAGTGCGCTCTACTTTTCGCCCACTCGTGAACCGCTCCTCGCAAGGCTCGCATCACTACGACTGACTCGTCCGGCCACGATCCCGGCCGCCTCAGCGCTGAGCTGGCGGCTCGATATCGTATTGTCGGCCGGGCAGGCGCGGGGGGCATGGCCGTTGTGTATGTCGCCGAGGATCTCCGGCATAGCCGCCAGGTCGCAATCAAGGTCCTGCGTTCAGGGTTCAGCGAGATGGTGGGCGAGGAGCGGTTTACGCGAGAGATCGCCACGGCGGCGCGGCTCCAGCATCCACATATCCTGCCGATCTACGACTCGGGCAAGGCCGGCAGCGAACTCTACTGCGTGATGCCTTTCGTGGACGGCGAGTCGCTGCGGCATCGCCTCGAACGAGACCGCCGGCTGTCCATGACCGACGCGACCCGCCTCACGCTCGAGGTGGCTGAGGCGCTGAGCTACGCGCACAGCATGGGCGTCGTGCACCGCGACATCAAGCCGGAGAACATCCTCCTCTACCGGAATCACGCGATGGTCGCGGACTTCGGGATCGCGAAGGTCAAGGAAGCGCCGGGGTCGGAGCGCCTCACGCAAGACGGCGCAGGACTGGGCACGCCGGCATACATGAGCCCCGAGCAGGCATTCGGCGAAGCGAGCGTGGATGGCCGGAGCGATCTCTACAGCCTCGCCTGCGTGTTCTACGAGATGGTCGAGGGCACGCCGCCGTTCCACGGCACGAACACCCTGCAGCTGCTCGCCGAGAAGGCGCGCGGCACGTTGCGCCCGTTTTCCACGGCGGTTCCAGCGCCGCCCGTGCATGTGACCCAGGCCGTCACCAGGGCGTTGGCGCGCACGCCGGAAGAGCGGTTCGCCGCGGTGTCCGAGTTTGCCGACGCGCTGCTCGCGGCGCAGCTCCCGGCTGCGTCGGCGCCGCCGTCGCGCGCCCGCAGCGTGACCAGCGGACGCTCGATCGCGGTGCTGCCGTTCACGAACTCCGGTGGCTCGGCGGATGACGAGTTCCTGGCCGACGGCCTCGCCGAGGAGTTGATGCACAAGCTCGGACGCCTGCCGAACCTGCGGGTCGTTGCCCGTGCGTCCGCGTTTTCCTTCAAGAACAAGCACGACGACTTGCGGGCGGTGGGCAATGCACTCGGTGTAAAGTCGCTGTTGACCGGCAGCGTTCGCCGAGCCGGTGCGCGACTGCGGATCACGGCCGACTTGACCGACGTGGACTCCGGGTTCTCCGTCTGGTCTGATCGCTACGACCGGCAGATGGCGGATGTCTTCGACGTCCAGGATGAGATCGCCGGCGCGATTGTCCACACGTTGCAGGATTCGGTGTTCACGCCGATACAGACGCCCGTCGCGACCGTCCGCGCGGTGCCGGCATCGCCGACCAGCATCGCCGCGTACGAGGAGTACCTGAAGGGGCGATTCCACTGGAACATGCGGGTGGGGCCGGCGCTCTCGACGGCACTGACACACCTCGAGAAGGCAGTCGAGCTCGACCCCAACTTTGCGCCCAGCCACGCGGCGATCGCGGAAACCTGCGTCACGCTCGCGGTCTACGGCGTCGTGTCACCCGAAGAGGCCATGCCGCGGGCAATCGCCGCCGCGGACCGCGCGCTGCAACTCGAACCGACGCATGCGGGCGCCCTCGCCGCTCGCGGATCCGCGCGCGCGCTGTATGCACACGATCACGCAGGCGCCGAAGCCGACTACCGGGCCGCGATCAGCGCCGAGTCCGCGTACGCGACGGCCCATCAGTGGTACGCCATTCACCTGCTCGGGCCGCAGCGGCGCTTCGCGGAGGCGCGCGCCCAGATCGCCCGCGCCCGTGAACTGGATCCGTTGTCGCCGGTGATCGCGGCGACCGGCGGCATGCTGCGTTCATATGAAGGTGACCACGAGCAGGCGATCGTCGAGTTCCAGCGGCTGCGCGAACAACATCCCGACTTCCTGCTGACCGAGTTCTTCTCAGGACTCGCCTTGTGCGCGCTGGGTCGCTGGGTCGACGCTACCGAAACGCTCGAGCGCATGGTGCCGCGGCTCCCGCACAGCGCCGAAATCGTGTCCGCGTTTGGCTGGGCGCTCGCGGGACGGGGAGATCGCGAGGGCAGCCTCGAACAACTCGCCTGGTTGCGCGAGCGGTCGCGCACCCATTACGTGTCGCCAGTGCTCATGGCCCAGATACTCGTCGCGCTTGGCGAACTCCAACAGGCGCACGCAGAACTCGACCGCGCGGTTTTGCAGAAGGACGCCAACCTCGGCATGCTTGCCGTACGTTCCGTGTTCGACCGGATCCGGGACGACGCACGCGTTCGCACGATCATCGCCCAGGTAACAGGAAGCCGAACGTGACTAGGGCGCAGCGGCTGGCTCTCGCCTGCCTGACGGCCGGCATCGCCTGGATCGTCGTCGAGGTCGCCGGAGGCCTCGCCTTTCTTGCCGCCGGTGTCCGGCTTTGGCGCTATGAAATCGCCCCGCTCTGGTTTGAGATCACGTCACCGGTCGTGTGGGCGTTTGCGGTCCTGTTGATTGTCCCGCTCAGCGTGACCTTCGATCGCGCTGTGATGCATCATATCCCGCCGCGATACCGGCTGGGCGTCCACTTGGCATTCCTCATGGTCACCGGCAGCATACTCGAAGTGGCGATCAACGAGTGGGTGTTTCGCGCTGCGTTTGGCAGGCCCCTCTATGAGTACCTTGTGCTCCCCACCTTTGGCGGTTCGGGGTCGCTGCTCTCGCCGCTGTACTACGCGACGCTGCTGATTCACCGCCCCGTTTGTCGATGGATTCTCGGAGACGTATGGGATTCCAGGCCTTCACCCACGGCCGCGATCGGTCAAAACGACCCGTCGCTTCGTGGCGCGCGCGTAGGCTGATCGTCACTTTTTGATGGTGTCGGCGCTATCCGCCGCACCCGTTTCACTATCAGCCCAGGTTTCCCATGGCTCGCACACAGTCAGGCGGGACCGCTTTCCTCATTGCGATCGCCCTCAGCGCATCGGCCATCGCTCCCTCGGTGTCCACTGCACAAGCGACCGGACGCCTGACTGGAAGGGTGACAATCGCAGGTACCGGAACTCCGCTCGCGGGCATCACCGTATCGGTGCCGGGCGTGCGCAGCGCCGTCACCAACGACGCCGGTCAGTATGTCCTGGGGGGGCCTCAGCGCGGGTGCCGACTCGGTGCAGTTCCGCTGGATCGGGTATGCGCCGCGAACGGTGTCTTTTTCGCTGACGAGTGGCGAGACGAAGACCGTTGACGTGCAATTGGAGCAGGTTGCCCTTTCATTGATGCAGGTCCAGATCACGGGTGTCTCCCGGCAACCCGAGCGGGTGGTCGAGGCGCCGGCAGCGGTCGCCGTAGTCGCACCGGGCCGCATCGCGGACGTCGCGCCCACCGGCCAGATCCCGCTGCTGCTCGCCGACCTTCCGGGAATTCGGGTGCACGAGGGTGGCGTGGGATTGCATCGTCGCCTTCGAGTTGTTCCGCCTCTACTTCTACCGCAAGGCCGTCAGGGAAGGTTTACCGGACGACCCCGTTACCCCGCCGAGTACGGTGGCGGCTTGATCTCTTTCGAGAGGTCGAGGTCCGCGAGGAACAAGCGCTCGGCTGCCTGCGCGACCGTCGTGTCTTCGATGTAGGCGTCCAGTTCGTAGTTGATCGCGACGCCCAGCGGGTTGAAGTCGGTGGATCCGACACGCGTCCATGTCCCATCCACGACGCTTGTCTTGGCGTGCATCATCTCGCCGGACCATTCCCAGATTCGCACGCCATTGGCCAGCAGGCGCGGATAGAACCGCCGCGAGAATCGGTTGACCCACGGGTGATCGTTGTTGCTCGGGAGCAGCAGGCGCACATCCACGCCGTCGCGCGCGGCCGCGGTCAGCGAGTCCACCTCGGCGAAGGAGGGGATGAAGTAGGCGCTTGCGACCCAGATGGACTTGGTGGCCGCAGCCGCCTGCAGGTGCAGCGCGCGACCCACGCGGAACCGCCCCGGCTCGCCTTCCACGATGGCGACCAACGCCGGGGAGGCCACCCCGGGCTCGAGGTCCGGATTCCGCGGCATGCGCCGCATGCGTCGTTCGGCGCGCGTCATCCGCTCGCCCGCCGCCCGACGCCACATCGTGTCATACGCCCGCTGCATGTCCTCGGCTGCGGGACCGACAATCCGGACGCAGCGATCGCGCCACGCCTGACTGTGCCGCTTGAGGAGTCCGCGGAACCACTCGCTGCCGATGCCGACGCCGCCGGTGACGCCGGCCGAGCCGTCCACGACCAGCAGCTTGCGGTGATCGCGGGGAATCAGGCCCAGCCAGCGCTTCCAGCCCGGCGTGTTGAACACACGCACATCCACGCCTCCTTCGGTCAGCCGGGCGAGAAACGAGGGGTCGGTCCCGCGCGCCCCAATCCAGTCACAGAGCACGCGCACCCGGACCCCCCGGGCCTCCGCGGCCGTCAGGGCCGATGCAAAGCGATCCCCGACCGCATCGTCGCGAAAGATGTACGACTCGAGATCGACCGTTCGCTGCGCGCCGTCAATGAGCGCGATCATCGCATCGAACGTCTCGCCACCCTCCGAGAAGAGCGTGACGCGATTTCCGGGCGATACATCCGCCGATGTCATGCGCCAGAGGGCGCGAGCGAAGTGAGACACGCGAAGACGCTTGGTTCGGCTGCTGGATGATAGATAGGCGGCGACCCGGAAGCGCTGAGCCTCGGCAAGGCCATGACCTGGCCCCTTCTGGCGCCCCCGCCCCTGCTAATTTGACTCCCTATGCTGTCTCTCAACCTGTCCGGAAAGCGCGCGCTCGTCGCCGGTGTGGCCGACGGCGAGGGGTTTGGGTTCGCCATCGCCAAGGCCCTCCACGAGGCCGGCGCGTCAGTATGCGTCGCGACCTGGCCCCCGGCGCTCAACATCTTCAGGAACCTCCTCGAACGCGGCAAGATGGACGACGCGCGGCGCCTGGCGGACGGATCGCTCATGGACTTTGAGCGGATCTACCCGCTCGATGCCGCGTATGACTCGCTGGAGGATGCGCCGGAGGAGATCCGCACCAACAAGCGCTACAAGGACGTGGGCGACTTCTCGATCGATGGCCTGGGGGCGGCGCTCAGCAATGATTTCGGTGCGCAGCCGCTCGATATCCTGGTGCATTCCCTCGCCAACGGGCCGGAGGTCAAGAACGACCTGCTCGACACGTCACGCGGCGGCTACTTGGCGGCCGTGAGCGTGAGCGCGTATTCGATGGTGGCGATGTTGCGGCGCCTCGGTCCGGTGATGCGCCCCGGTGGTTCAGCCCTTTCCCTCACCTACATGGCGAGCGAACGGGTGATCCCGGGATATGGTGGCGGGATGTCGTCCGCCAAGGCGGCGCTCGAGTCGGACACCCGCTTGCTGTCGTACGAAGCCGGCCGGCGTTGGGGGGTGCGCGTCAATACGATCAGCGCGGGCCCGCTGGCCTCTCGCGCGGCGAGCGCGATCGGCATCATCGAGCGCATGGTCGCCTACTGCGCTGCCAACACGCCGATCCCGGAGGCCCTGACGGCGACCGAGGTTGGCAATGCCGCGGCGTTCCTCTCATCGGACCTGGCGCGCGGGATCACCGGTTCGACCATCTACGTGGACAAGGGCTATCACGTCATGGGCATGACGGCAAATCCGGGGGCATCGCTGTGAATCGGAACGGACCGGTTATTGCCATGGTGATGTGCGCCGCGATTGCTGGCGCCTGTGACAACACGGCTTCCAACGCCAAGTCGAACCCGGACCGCCCGGCCGTCGTTCAAGCACCACCGATCATCTTGCCGCACGATACCGCGAAACCGGACACGATGCCCGACTACCGTGCACGGATGGCCGCGTTCGAGTTGGAACTGATGCGCGAGTACAGCGTGATGGGGGCGGCCATGATCATCGGCGATCGCAAGATGCTCGCGTCCATGCTCGATCCGAATGCCACGCTGCAGCTCGACCAGACGACGCATCGCGGGTTCGCCGCCGTCACGGCAGCGCTGGTGGACTTCGCGCGCACGAACGCGTTGCAGGATTTTGGGCGGGCCTCGCGCGTGCGGAACGAGGCGAAGGGCGTCGTCACCGATTCAGGCTGGTATCGCGTCATCGGCAAGCGCGCCGGTGGCGAGGTACGGACGGACACGGGCACCTATGTCGCAGTCTGGAACCGTCGCGACAACCCTGTGGCCTGGACACTCGTGTCCGACGTCCTCACGCCGCCCAAGCGGCGCACGCGGTAAGGCGGTCACTCAGTCGCGGCCTGGCGGGCTCACCTCGCGGGCCATCATCACCACGGCGCCGCCGTCGTACCGTCGCTCCCCAACCGCGGTGAACCCCATCGCCGCATGGAAGTGGTGTGAGCCCGGGTTCGGCGGCTCGAGATTGACCTCCAGCGTCACCCGCGGCCAACGCGCCGCGGCAAATACGGCAAGGTCTTCGTAGAGCGCACGCCCGACGCCCATCCGTCGGGCCGTTGGCGCGATCACCACCCGGTCCAGGTAGAGAAACACACCGTACCGCGCGGCGAACCACTGGTAGTTGGCACTCCAGTAGCTCGTGCCGTTCCGGATTGCGAGCACGAACCCGACGGTCTCGCGAATTCCACCCGGCGACTCCACCCGTTCCGCGAGCCGCGCGTAATCGCAGTGCTCAAGGAGCCACGCCATCTGCTCGGCGACCAGCGCGTTCACGTGCGGAACGGCGGCGTTGTTCAGCAAGAGCAGCGCGCGCTGGTCACCCGGTTCGATCTCGCGGATGACCAGCCCGTCGCGTGACACTGCCGCGCCCTCCCCGGGCTACATCGCCACGTTGGACTTCGGCTTCGGGGAGATTTCCGGAAGCCCGTGCTTCTTGAGCAGGTCGTTGTACCGCTTGAGGTCTTCCGCGTAGAGCTTGTCCATCGCCTTCGTCTGCACCGTGAGCTTCTCCGTGAGCTCGCGATACACCTGGCGCGATTGGGCCGTCGGTGCCCCGGGCCCCGACGACACGACACCGGTTAGCGCCGCCAGCTTGTTGTTCAGCTTGATTGGGTAGTTCAGCGGGTCCTGCCCGCTCTGGTTCTTGATCTGGTACACCTCGGCTTCCACCGTGGTCAACTTGCCGTCGAGCGCCTTTCCTTCCGTGGTGAGTTCCTGTACCGCGGCCGCCGGTGCCTGCTTCAACCGGGCGTCCACTT
Source organism: Gemmatimonadota bacterium (assembly GCA_016874035.1). Lineage (GTDB taxonomy): Bacteria > Gemmatimonadota > Gemmatimonadetes > Gemmatimonadales > Gemmatimonadaceae > Fen-1231. The sequence goes on along the minus strand of VGVM01000026.1, from coordinate 13,821 downwards.
CACTCTTCACGTGCCGCATCGAAATGACCGCCTCGTTGGCTTCAGTCACCTTGTTGCGGATTTCCATCAGGAAGTTGAACTGCGCCAGCTGGTCGGCCGCGCTCGCCGGTGACCTCGGATCGTTGACGAGCCGGAACGTCTGCGAAAGCGGCGTACTCGCCCCGATGGTCATGCGCACCGTATACGATCCGGCCGGAGCGATCGGACCACGCGTGTCGCCGGCCCAGAGGATCATCCCGGGGAACGTCACGGCGTCCGGATATCGCAGGTTCCACGCGAACTGGTTGAGCCCCGCGCTGTTCGGAACACGGGGATTCGGGGTCGGTCCGCCCCCAAACCCACCGCCGCCCGCCCCGCCTCGCCCGCCGCCGGCGGCCGAGTCCGCGCGCGACGTGAACGCCTTGATGAGCTTGCCTGTCGCGTCGAGGAACTCCAGCGAGACATCCTGGTTGGCTTGAGCGAGGTAGTAGCTCAGGACCACCCCGGACGGCGGGTTCGCGCCGATCACCGCGGCCGCGCCACGCCCGCCTCCCCGTCCGCCGCCCCATTCAATGCGGTGCGTGTCCCGCGGCTTGAACAGGTGGGCGCCACGCGCCAGCGTGTTCGCCTGCAGCTGGCGCAGCGGCGAGATGTCGTCCAATACAAAGAACGACCGGCCGTGCGTTCCCGCGATGAGGTCGCCGTCCTTGATCACCAGGTCATGAACCGGAACCGGCGGCATGTTGAGCTGCAGGCGCTGCCAACGCCCGCCGTCGTCAAAGCTGACCCACACCCCACGCTCGGTTCCCGCGTACAGGAGTCCTTTCCGGGCGGGATCCTCGCGAATCGCGCGCGCGAACTCATTGATTCCCGTGATGCCCATCGTGATGCGCGTCCAGGTCGCCCCGAAGTCGCTGGTCTTGTAGAACAACGGCGTGAAATCGCCCTGTTGGTATCGGTTTGCCGCGACATAGGCCGTGCCGGCAGCGAACTGTCCCGCCTCGATCAACGAGATGCGCGAGAAGTCGCCGATGTCCTTCGGCGTGACATTCTTCCACGTCGTCCCGCCATCGCGCGTGAGATAAACCAGCCCGTCGTCCGACCCGGTCCAGATCACTCCCGCGACCAGCTTGGATTCGGCAATCGTAAACACCGTACCGTATGTCTCGACGCCAGTCTGGTCCTTCGTAATCGGACCGCCGCTGGCGCCGAGGGTCTTGGGATCATTGCGGGCGAGCGGCGGGCTGATGATCGAATAGCTCTGGCCGCCGTTGCGCGTCATGAACAGGTTGCTGCCGCCCACATACATCTTCGTCGCGTCGTGCGGTGAAAACACGATCGGGAACGTCCATTGGAACTTGTACTTGATGTCTTCCGAGGAAATGCCCATCGGATTGTCCGGCCATGGATTGACGTCCCACGTCAATCCGGTGCGCATGTCCTTACGCGTGAGGTAGCCGCCGTATGACCCGGCAAAGACCAGGTCCGGATCCGCGGGGCTTGGCGCGATGTAGCCGGACTCGCCGCCACCGGCATCCAGCCAGTCATTGATCGTGATGCCGCCGGCCTTGCGGCTTGGCCCGCACAGCGTGCTGTTGTCCTGCTGCGCGCCGCAAATCTGGTACGGGAAGTGGTTCGTCGTCGTGACATGGTAGAACTGCGCGGTGGCGAAGTTTTGGCCCGTCCACGTCGCTCCGCGGTTGGTCGAGACGTTCGCACCGCCGTCGTTCGCGTTGATCATCCGATCCGGGTTGTTCGGGGCGATCCACAGGTCGTGGTTGTCGCCGTGCGGCGGGTTCAGCTGCTGGCTGAACGTCCGCCCACCATCCACCGACCGGAAAAACTGCACGTTCAGCCCGTACACCACGTTGGTGTCGCGCGGGTCGGCATAGATGTGCGAGTAGTACCAGGCCCGCTGCCGCAGGTTGCGGTTGTCGTTGAGTTTCTGCCAGGCTGTGCCGCCGTCGTCCGAGCGGTACACTCCCCCTTCATCCGCCTCGATGATCGCCCACACCCGGGTGGATCGCGCCGGCGAGACGGCGAGCCCGATCTTGCCCCAGGCGCCCTTCGGCAGGCCGGCGTTCGCGGTCAGTTCCTTCCACGTTTCGCCGCCGTCCGTGGACTTGAAGATGCCGCCGCCCGGGCCGCCCGAGTTCATGGACCACGGCGTCCGGTACGCATGCCAGAATGCCGCGTACAGCACGTTGGGGTCGTTCGGATCGAGTATGAGGTCGGAAATCGCGGTCCGGTCGTCGCGATACAGCACCTTCTTCCACGTGCGACCGCCATCGGTGGTCTTGAACACGCCGCGCTGTTCGTTCGCGCCGAACGCATGGCCGAACACGCCAACCCAAACCGTATTGGGATCGCCAGGATGCACGCGAATCTTCGTGATGTGGCTCTTCTGGTCGAAGAACTCGATCCGGCTCCACGTCCGACCGGCGTCGCGCGTCACCCAGACCCCCTCACCGGGCGCCGTGTTGCCGCGAATGCACGTTTCCCCGCCGCCTGCCCAAACGATGTCCGGGTTGGACGGCGTAACCGCGAGGGCCCCGATCGTGCCGCCGAAGTAACGGTCGGTCATCGGTTGCCAGGACTGGCCGCCGTCAATGGTCTTGAACACGCCGCCACCGACTGTCCCCATCCAGTACTCGTTCACGCGGGAGGCGCTGCCGGCCACTGCGACCGACCGGCCGCCACGGGCCGGACCAACTTCCCGCCAGCGCATGCCGGCCAGCGTCAGTGAATCGAGTGTCTGCGCAGTCGCCGGGGCGGCGGGGAACCCGCCGCCCAGGAGTGCCGCAGAGAACGCGCATGCCGACAGGCTCCGCCAGGCACGCCGCGCTGCATGATGAATTGGCTGCACAAGTGTCTCCATTGGTGCTGGGAAAATGCCGTTCAATTGCTGCCGTGAAACGTTTCCATCGGGCGCGGACTCTGCAAGGTTGCTAACCCCCGGGGCCGGCTTGGGCGCCGTGCCTACATTTGGCGCATGAGCTGGCGCCGATGGGTCTTTGTGGGCATCTCCTTTGCCGCGACGCTCGGCGTGACCCTCTGGGTGTTGCGCCGCGGTGACGCGGCCGAAGTGCCTCGCAACCTGTCGCTGCCGGCGTGGGCACACCTCGCCGCATTTGCCGCGGTCCTCCTCGAGATCACCACGCGAGCCGTGAAGATCCAGTGGGCGGCGCTGGCGCTGCACATTCCGTTGCGCTTCGCGACGGCACTGCGCGTGTGCCTGGGCGGCGACTTCGCCGCTTCGATCACGCCGGCCCGTTCGGGCGCGGAACCGGCTCGGTTTGTCATCCTGGTCAACGGGGGCACCGGACCGGCGCCGGCGTTGCTGGTCCTGTTCGCGGAACTCCTACTCGAGACCTGGTCGTTGGTCTTTGTCTGTGTCGTGTTCTTCTTCGCCTTCGAAGATCGTGGCGCCGTCGTGAATATCATGAACACCATGATCGTGAGCTATGCGCTGCTGGTGTTGGCGCTCGGTGCGATCGGCTATGGCCTCGCCCACTCGCACGCGCGCGGCCCTGTCCCCGGCTGGGCCGCCGCCGTTGGGCTGCACGCCGGACGCTGGCGTGCCGTTCAGCTCGCCCTCCGATCCCTCCGGACAAATCTCTCCGCGTTCCGAACGGCACGGCAGGGACCGATGTTTGCCGCCTTCGTCGCGTCACTCGTTCACGTGGGACTCAAGTTGGCGCTGCTGCCGATCCTCGCGATCACGATGGACCCCTCGCTTTCGCTTGCGCCGTTGGCCCTCTGGGGAATGGTCTTTCTCTACGGCGGCGCGATCGCGCCTGCCCCCGGCGGCGGCGGGGCGGTCGAGTTCGGGTTTCAGTTTGCATTTCGCGACCTGATGTCGCCTGCCGTGCTGGCGAGCACGCTCGTCTGGTGGCGTTTCTACAGCTTCTATCTCTACATCATGCTCGGAGGGCTATCGGTCGGCACCACCGTCCTGCGCGCATTGCGCAGTCGGCAGCACGGTCGACTTCACGAGCGGACCGCGCGCCGAACGTAGCGTGGCGCGCCGCCCAGGCCGGTGCCTTAGGGACCGCCCGGGCCGCGAGCGCCGCCAGCATCCTTCGCCGCATCGGCGGCGGCCGCTGCCGCGGCCGCCGCGGTCGCACCGGTGATCGCCTCGATGCCGCCGGCTGAACTCGGCCTGTTGCCCCCACCCGGGGCGCTCGACGCCATCTCAAGTCGCGGCAGCGGCGTCTTGTCATCCACCACGGCAAGACGCTTTTCCCACGTCCGCATCATCTGGATGAACGCGGTGACCAGTTCCGTGTCGAAGTCTGGTCCCTTGCCGCGCTCCAACTGCGCGATCACGGCCTCCTGCTCCATTGCCGGTCGGTACGGACGGTGCGTGCGCAGCGCGTCGTACACGTCGCAGATGTGGACGAGCTTGCTCGCCTTGTGCGGCTCGCGCCGAAAGTGTCGCGAGGGATACCCGCCACCGTCAATCATGATATGGTGCTCGTACGCGACAGCGGACGCGAGGTCCAGCTGGCGATCGCTTTCGTAGATGATCTTGGCGCCGTCCACCGGATGCCGACGCATGATCTTCCACTCCTCGTCGGTAAGCTTGCCCGGCTTGGTCAGCACTTCCTTGGGAATTCGCACCTTGCCCAGGTCATGCAACAGCCCGGCAACGCCGAACGCTTTCACATCCTTCGCCCCAAGCCCGATATACTCGGCGAGCGCCATTGCGAGCACGCTGACATTGAGCGAGTGCTGGGTCGTGTACTGGTCGAAGTCCTTCAACTGCAACAGCGGGATCACGATGTCACGATCACCGTGCATCGCAATCGAAAGCGATCGCACCACGCTCTCCGCTTCCAGCAGCGGAAGCTCCCCCGACATCTGCACTTCGTCGTGCAACCAGCGGATCGTATCGGCTTCCTCGGCGAGTGAGTACGCGATCGTCGCCGTCGGGAGGTAATCCTCGACTCGCGTGACACCCTCGGTGCCGCGCACGCCGATCGCCCCGAACTTGATCGTACTGCGGCGTTCGGGGCTTCGCGTGGCCGACTCGGCGGCGATTAGCGACACGCGCGCCAGGACCTCGTCGAGAAACCCCTCGTACTCGTCACGCGTGACCGAGGGCGGGAACTCGAGACGCTGGACGCCGGCGTTCGCGAGTCGCTGGCTCCAGTCCCAGTCCTTCAGTTCGCGAAGCGCGACCTGCCCATAGATCACGTCGAGCCCCAGGAACGAGAACTGCGGATTCGGGTTCGTCTCCTGCAGGCGCTTCAGTTGCTCGAACGAATGGTCAATGGCGCGGTCCCGGGCCGGGTGGCCGGCGGTGTACAGCGTCATCGTCGCCAGCGCTTGCGCGAACGAGTTGAGGAAGCGGGCCGCGTCCATGCTCATGACGCGGGCTCCCGGATGGCGGCCATTCCCATTGTGCTCCGACGGATGGTTGCGTCACGAATATCCTTGTCGCTGCTCTTCTTCGCTGCCGCAATGATATCCTGTGCGGCGGGTTCGTCGGCCCAGTGCGATACCGGGCCGGTCAATGCGGCGAGCATTTCCGGGGTCGGATCGGCAAGCACCTGTCGTCGCAGCAGGCGCCGTTTTCCGGTCGTCTTTGACAACAGGAAGGTGAGGGTCGCGGGATCGCGGAACGATGACGCGGCCCGGATCCCCAGTGCGCGCAAGTCTGGCGAGAGCGCGGAATCATCCGCGCGAGCCAGCAACACCCGCGCCGCGTCGGCCGGACAATTGCTCATCGCGGCACCGAGCGCGACGCGGACGATCCGCTCATCCGCGTCGTTCAACCCTGCCACGATCGCGCGTTCGCGCGCCTCGGGCATGCGGATCAGCGCCCGGACCGCCTCGCGCCGCACGGTCGGGTCGTAATGCTCGGTGTAGGGCCATAGGTCGAAGTCCGGCGGCAGTTCGCCGAGCTTCGACAGGATGTTCAAGTATGTGCGCAACTGCGGCGACCGCGCCCCATCCAGCCGCGCGGCCACCCGGGGCCCGGCCTGCGGCCCCATGGCCACGATCAGCTCCACGATCGTCGCCGCCCGTCGCTCTTCGGCGCTCTCGAGGCCGTCCAGGAGACTGTCCACGGCAGCCAGGCCCATGCGCGACGCCAGTCGCTCGACATTGGTCAGGTCTGCGACTCCGCGGTCTATTTGCCGCGCTACCGTATCCGGTGCGGCCACGTGCCGCCACAGCGTGGAACGCGCCCAGCCTTCGGGCGCGTTGTCGAGCAGCGTCAGCAGCGGTGTCAGGTCGTCGGCGGCCGCGAGCGCCGTGACCGCGCGCCACACCGGATCGCCGAGTGTCTCGATCTCGACGCCCATCGCCAGCATGCGCTCGGGTTCGCAGGGGTACGCATCATCGCCGGTTTCGAACACCGGGACGGCCTGCGACATCTTGTCGAGCGCCCGGCGATAGCCGTCCGGATTCAGGTCCTCGAGCGTCCAGTTGGAAATCAGGTTGTGGACGGAATCCCGCAGCGTGCTGTCCGCCGCACGCCGGTTCGTCACTTCGCCTTCGTCAGCGTGAACGGCCATCTTCGAGAGCATGCGGACCAGGGAGTGCGACACGTTTTGGCTTGACGAATCGGCCGCGGCCTGCACGAGCTCGACGACCGCGTCAACCGCCATTCCCTGCGTCGCATCGAGCACGAACTTCTTTCGCTGCCGGACATCCCCGCCCATGTGCAGCAGTCGCGACAACGTGTCCGGCTGCAGCGTGGCTACCAGCCGCGAGATCCGGCGCTGCAACGCGGCGGCATCCTTGCCTCCCTTGCCGCCCTTGGCCTTCAGCTCCTCCGCGATCTGCAGCAGGTAGCCGACCACGACCTGGTCATAGGCCGCGTCCTTCTTATGGTCGTCGATCGCCTTGGCCACGAGCACGGGGTCCGTGGAGTTTTCGCCATCCTCGCTGTCCGCATCGGCGGCGATCGCGGCCCGCGCGAGACCGATCCACAGCTGCGCGGCGCGACTCTTGTCGCCGCGGAGCTCATCCTTGCCGTCGTCAAAGTCGGGGTCTTCCTCCAGCAACTGCAGCTGCTCGAACGTCAGCGGAAACAGGCGGATGTGCTCCCACTTCTGCAGCACGTCTTCCCCTTCAAGCCCAAGCGGCCTTTCGCGCCGACCGACATCCACCGCGATCGTGGCCAGGGCATCCACCAGTTCCTCGGGCGTCACGCCGCGCAGGAACTTCACGGCACCCAGGTGATGCTTGTGCAGGCGCGCGGCGAGGTCCCGCAGCACGGGGTTGTTCTCGTCGGTGGCCACGCCTTCGATCACCAGCTGCTGCCGCGCGACACCCAGTGACAACGACGAACGCTTGACGAGCATCGTGTCGAGCCGTCGTGCAAGGCCGGCCGTCGCGGCTTCCAGCAACGGATGACCCGGCGGATACATCGAGTGTTTGTGCAATCCGATGGACAGCTCGATCAGGAAATCGCCCAGCTCGCGCGAGAGCGCGGTGGCCGACTCCGCCACGTTCGTTGCCGCAGCGCCTGATCCCGCGCCGGGCGCGGTCGGATTCGTCATGTAGCAATTATGGTTGCGGAGCGCGGTACGAGCCGCGGCCGGCCCCAATTCGTGGTGACCGACACGGGCCGCATCCCCGACCGCATCCCCGCCCGCAACGGGCCGACTACCTTTCGCGCACCGCCCCGCGCACCGCCGGCGTGTCCGACAACGTCCTGCGCGCCCCAGTCCACGTCTCCCGCCATATCGCTGTGTCGAACTCGGCTCTCGATCTGCTCGCGATCAACACCGCCCGCACCCTTGCCATGGATGCCGTGCAGGCCGCGGAGTCCGGGCACCCCGGCACGCCGATGGCGCTCGCGCCACTCGCATTCGCGCTGTACACGAAGCACATGCGGCACAACCCGGCCGACCCGGCATGGCCGGATCGCGATCGGTTTGTGCTGTCGGCGGGACACGCGTCCATGCTCCAGTACGCCGCGCTCTTCCTGAGCGGGTACGACCTCTCGCTGGACGACATCAAGGCGTTCCGGCAGTGGGGCAGCAAGACGCCCGGTCACCCGGAAGTCGGGCACACCGCGGGCGTCGAGACCACGACCGGCCCGCTCGGCCAGGGCGTGGGCAATGCGGTCGGCATGGCGATCGCCGAGCGCGCGCTTGCCGCCAGCTTCAACCGGCCGGGCCATGCGATCATCAACCACACCACGTGGTTCATCGCCGGGGACGGCGATCTCATGGAGGGCATCAGCCACGAGGCGGCATCGCTTGCGGGCCATCAGCAGCTCGGCAAGCTGATCGGGTTCTTCGACGATAATCGCATCACGATTGACGGCGCCGTGGACCTCAGTTGCCGCGACGATGTCGCCGCCCGGTTCGCGGCCTACGGCTGGCATGTCACGCATATCGTCGACGTGAACGACCTCGCGCAGATAGACCGCGCGATCGCCGAGGCGCGGGCGGAAGCGGCGCGCCCGTCGCTCATCATCACACGAACGCACATCGGCTTCGGCAGCCCGAACCGCATGGACACCGCCAAGGCGCACGGTGAGCCCCTGGGCAAGGACGAGCTTGCGCTCAGCAAGCAGAACCTGGGGTGGCCGTCCACCGAACCGTTCCACGTGCCTGCCGAGGCGCTGGCGCACTGGCGCACGGCGCGCGATCGCGGCGCGGCGGCGCAGGAAGAATGGCGGAAGGCGCTGATCGCGTACACCAAGGCGCACCCTGAAGACGCGAAGGAGCTCGCACGCCGCGTTCGTGGTGACCTCCCCGGCGGCTGGGAGGCCGCGTTGCCCGTGTTCGACGCGTCGAACGGCAATGTCGCGAGTCGCGCGGCATCGGGGGTCGTGATCAACGCGCTGGCGGCGAAGCTTCCTGAGCTGATCGGTGGCTCAGCGGACCTCACCGGCTCCAACCTGACGGCCGTGAAGGGCGCCGCCGTGGCGGCATCGGCGACGCCGGCTGGTCGCAACTTCCATTTCGGTATTCGCGAGCACGCGATGGGCGCCGTGATGAACGGCATGGCGCTGCATAAGGGCTGCATCCCGTACGGCGGCACGTTCCTTGTGTTTGCCGATTACATGCGCCCCGCGATCCGCCTGGCGGCCCTCATGAAGCAGCAGGTGATCTACGTGTTCACGCACGACAGTATCGGGCTCGGCGAGGACGGCCCGACGCACCAGCCCATCGAGCATCTCACGTCGCTGCGGTGTATCCCGAACGTGACCGTCATCCGCCCCGCGGATGCCGCGGAGACCGCCGAGGCCTGGCGGGCGGCGATCGCAAACCGCACGGGCCCGACGGCGATCGCGCTGACGCGGCAGAAACTCAATCTGCTTGACCGAGCAAAGTACTCTCCGGCATCAGGCACGATGCGTGGCGCCTACGTGCTGGCGGATGCCCCGAACGGGAAGCCGGCCGTGGTACTGATGGCAAGCGGGTCCGAGGTGCAGGTGGCGCTCGACGCGCAGGCGGCGCTGGCCGCAGCCGGAGTGCCCGCCCGTGTGGTCAGTGTGCCGTCACACGAACTGTTCCGTGCCCAGGACGAGCCGTACCGCGCGCAGGTATTGCCCGCCGGCGTACCGCGCGTAGCCGTCGAGGCCGCGCACCCGATGTCCTGGGATCGCTTGGTCGGCCCGCGAGGCACGGTCGTCGGCATTGACCACTTCGGCGCATCGGCGCCCTATCAGCGCCTGTATTCAGAGTTCGGGGTCACGCCGGCGGCCGTGGTCGCAGCGGCGAAGCGGGTGCTTAGCTCGTAGGACCGCGACCGGAGTCTATTCGCGCGAGTTGCCGAAGTTCGGGATTCCGCCACGCCGTCACGCCCACCACGCCGAGCGTCAGCACGCCCCCGCCGACTACGCTCGCCACCGTCCCGAACAACCGCGCCGCAACCCCGGACTCGAACGCGCCGATCTCGTTCGAACTCCCGACGAAGATTCCGTTCACCGCCATTACGCGGCCCAGCAAATGAGGTGGTGTCCGTGTGGTGAGCAGTGTCGAGCGGATGAACACGCTCACCATGTCCGCGGCGCCGCCGATCGTCAACGCCGCAAGCGCGACCGCCACGTGTGTTGACGCGCCAAACACGATTATTGCGACGCCGAACACGGCGACCGACTGCAGGAGCACGCGACCCGTGCGAGCCATGGGCTTGGCGTACGCCAGCACGGCCGACATGACCACCGCGCCCGCCGCAGGCGCGGAACGGAGCAGCCCCAGGCCTGTCGGTCCGACATGCAGGATCTCCGCCGCGTAGATCGGGAGGAGCGCCGTCGCCCCACCGAACAACACGGAGAACATGTCGAGGCTCAGCGCGCCCAACAGGATCCTGTCCGAGAACACGAACCGCACCCCAGCGAAAAAGTCGGCTGTCGGCGGCGTGCCAACGAGTTGTGCCGCCTCCCGGTGCGCGCGCCGTATGGCGAAGAGGCGGGCCATGGCCACGACGCACAGGGCCGCGTCCACCGCATAGGCCAGCGCCGTGCCGCCGATCGCGTAAAGCAGCCCGCCGATTGCGGGTCCGGTCACGGCGGCAAGTTGCCATGCGCCGCTCCGCCAGGTCACCGATTTCGGGAACACCGCGCGCGGCACGATCTCCGCGCCGAGCGCCTGCCGCGCGGGGAGCAGGAACGCACGGACCACGCCGCTCACCACGATCACGCCGAAGATCGCCGGCACGAGGGCAGGCGCGTTTGCGGTCATCAGCCGCGGGAGGAGCACCAGCGCAATCGCGGTCAGGCTCAGCACGCCGACCGCAATGATCGCCACCGTACGCCGGTCGTGCCGGTCGGCCACATGTCCCGCATACAGCGAAAACGCGATGTACGGCAGCGCCTCAGCCAACCCGATCGCGCCAAGGGCCAGCGGGTCGCGCGTCAGTTCATAGACCTGCCAGCCGACAATCGTCCCCTGAATCATCGTCGCGAGCGTGACGGCGACGATCGCGAGCACATACCAGCGGAAGTCGGGGATCCGGAACGGGGCGTATGGGCTGGGATCGGCCTCGGCCGCCGCTTCGGTGGTCACTCGCGAATGCTAGGCCCCGACCAGCGCCCTTGCCACTCACGCGCCCGCGGCGCATCGTCATCGCTCGGCTTCCCGACCCCATCTCAGTGGCGCCCACGCCCCGCTCTCGAAGCACCGCGCGTCCACTCCGCCCGTGGACGCGCTGGTCCAGCACGCGCCTGCTCCAACTTCGCCTCAAGGACCTCGATCTTCGCATCGAAGGCACCTGGCTCGAAAAATGCCTCGCCCAGCTTTTCGACGAACTCGCCGCTCGGCGACTCATGATCCGGCCGCACGCGTGGCTCTCCGACGAGTGGTTCTCGCCGGGCGGCGTGCCCGGGATCGCAATCCCGTTCTATCTCGCCCATCCGCGCCTGATGCGGCTCGAGCGCGCCCAGTTGCTGGAAGTCGAGGGTGGCACGAGCGCCGAGTGCCTCCAGATCCTGCGCCACGAGTGCGGGCACGCTATTCAACACGCGTTCCAGTTGCAACGTCGCCGCGAGTGGCAGCGACACTTCGGGAAGTCGTCCACGCCGTATCCCGAGTCGTACCGGCCGAATCCTGGCAGCAAGCGCTTCGTGCAGCACTTGCGCCGCTGGTATGCGCAGAGTCATCCGGACGAGGATTTCGCCGAGACCTTTGCCGTGTGGCTCCAACCCGGCTCGCGCTGGCGAAGCCGCTATGCCGGCTGGCCCGCGCTCAAGAAGCTCCTCTATGTCGATCGCCTGATGCGCGAACTCGCCGGTGCGCAGCCGATCATCCGTTCGCGCGCACGGGTTGATCCGTTGTCGAAACTCTCGACAACTTTGTTCGAGCACTACACCTACCGCCGCGCCGTGTATTCATTGGAGTTTCCGAAAACCTGGGACGATGACCTTCGCCGCCTGTTCTCCGATGACCGACGCGCACAGTCGCTCGAATCCGCCTCGGCGTTTCTCCGGCGTCACCGCGTGTACATCCGTCGTATCGTCGCCAAGTGGACCGGCGAGTACCAGTTCACGCTCGACACCGTGCTCGGGGACATGATCGGTCGCTGCCGCGAGCTGCAGCTCCGCGTGATCGGACGCGAGCGCCAGGTGCTCACGGATTTCATGGTGCTCCTCACCGCGCGCACGATGGAAGTGCTCTCGCGGCAGGGACGCCGCGACTGGATCGTCGTATGAAGCCGCTCCGTATCCTCGCCATCATGCACCCCGAGCTCATGCCCAGCGGGGATCGCGAGGCACTGTCCGCCCAGGAGCAGTCGGAGTCCAAGACCGAGTACGACGTCGTCCGAACGTTGCGCGCCGCCGGCCATGAGGTCCTCCCGCTCGGCGTGCAGTATGAGTTGCGTCCGATCCGCGCCGCTGCCGAGGAGTTCAAGCCGCATGTCGTCTTCAATCTCCTCGAGGAGTTTCATGGCGAGGTGCTGTTCGACCAGAATGTCGTGAGCTATCTCGAGCTGCTGCACCTCCCCTACACCGGCTGCAATCCGCGCGGCATGATCATCTCGCGCGGAAAGGCGCTGTCCAAGAAGCTCGTCGCATACCATCGCATCAAGGTTCCCGAGTTCGCCGTCTTCCCGATCGGCGCGCGCATCAGGCGCCCGGCCCGCATGCGCTACCCGGTCATCGTGAAGTCCCTGATTGAGCACGCCTCCGTCGGCATTGCGAAGGCCTCCGTCGTGGACTCCGACGAGAAGCTCGCCGAGCGGGTGGCCTTCGTGCACGAACGCATCCACACCGACGCGATCGCCGAGCAGTTCATCGCCGGCCGCGAGATCTATGTGAGCGTACTCGGCAACGAACGCCTCACCGTGTTCCCGCCCTGGGAACTGCTGGCGACAAAGCTCCCGGACGGCGAACCGTTGATCGCCACCGCCAAGGTCAAGCACGATGTCGAGTACCAGCAACGCCATGGCATCGAGACGCGGGCCGCCGACCTTACCGCGGATCAATCCGCGCGGCTCGTGCGCATTGCCAAGCGCATCTATAAGATCCTGGAGCTGAGCGGGTACGCGCGCCTCGATTTTCGCCTTGACGACGCCGGCGAGTTTTACTTCCTCGAGGCGAACCCAAACCCGGAAATCGCCGAGCGCGAGGAGTTCGCCAGCTCGGCCCGAGCAGGTGGCGTGAGTTACACGGAGTTGCTGGAGCGGATCGTGATGACCGGCATCCGGTATTAGCGGTACGGGAGGGCGATGACGACAACACCCGTTCGAACGCACGCACATTCGCGGAGGTCGCGCATGTTCTGGGTCCTTACCATCCTCGCTGTCGTGGTCGCGCTCGTCGGCATCGCGTTCGGGGTCGGTGCCTCGCTTCCGCGCGATCACGTGGCGACCGTGCGCGCCACATTTGCCGCATCACCGGACAAGATCTGGGCCGTGGTGAGCGACCCCTACTCGGCCGGCGCGTGGCGCAAAGACGTCAAGAAGGTCGAGAAACTGCCCGATGTGAACGGCAAACCTTCGTGGCGTGAAGAGGGCGGATTCGGGCCCATTACGTATGTCCTCACCGAATCAACGCCGCCGGCGTCGCGCACCACGCTGATCGCCGACGAAGCACTGCCCTACGGCGGCGAATGGCGCACGACGATCCGCACTGTCGGTGCGCAAACCGAGGTATCGATCACGGAAGCCGGTTTCGTGAAACCGCCCCTGTTTCGGTTCATGGCGCGCTTCATCTTCGGCTACACCAGCTCCCTGAGCGATTACCTCACCGCGCTCGGCGCGCACCTTGGCGAATCCGTCACACCAGAAGTCGTCGCCGCGGGGAAGTAATTCCCCCCCCCCCCCACCTACCACCTACTACCTACTACCTCCTACCTATTTCATGAACGCCTGACGGGTCCAGACCAGGACCACGCCGCAGGCGTTGGTCATCGGCCGGTACTTCGCCGGTGC